>CAVEMP010000223.1:0-6615 GCA_963616835.1 uncultured Oscillospiraceae bacterium
AAGCCCATGATGTCTTCTTTCTACTTGGTCTCGCGGACGCCCTTGACCTTGGTGATCTGCTTGTCGTTGCGACGGTCGCCGCCCCAGAAGCAGACCGACACCATGCCGGGGCCAACGTGGGCACCGATGGTCGGGCCAATAGTAGGGCGCAGCACCTCAAGGCTGTCGTCAAGGCGACGCAACTCGGCGGCCAGGTTGAAGCCATCGTCGGCAACGTCGGCATCGCCCACGGCGCAGGTGTTCTTCTGGCCGTTTAGGACGTGATTCTTGTCATAGTAGTCCACCAGCTTGCGCAGGCCCTTCTTGCGGCCGCGCGCAACCGAGCGGATACCCAGCGTACCATCAAGGTTGAAGTGGAGAAGGGCCTTGACGTCCAGCGCGTCGCCGATCACGGCCACGCCCTTGGGCAGGCGGCCGCCGCGGTGCAGGGCGTCCAGGTTGTCGACCATAAAGAGGGTGTGCACGCGGTAGCGCGCCTCCTCGGCCCACAGGACCAGCTGCTCGGCGTTAAGGCCGGCGTCGCGCTGGTTGCAGGCCTCATTGAGCAAAAGGGTCAGCGCGGTCGAGGCAATCTTAGTGTCAACCACGTAAATGCGCACCTCCTCGTTGGGGTGCGCCTCCTTAAGGCGGTCGAGACTCATGACGGCGCCGTTGTAGCCGCCCGAGATGCCGCTCGAGATGCAGAACATGACGGTGGGAACGCCGCTTTCGTAAGCCGCCTGGAAAGCCTCGTCGTACTCAAGCTGAGAAGGCTGCGAGGTCATGGGCGTGGCGCCGTGGCGAATGGCGTCATAGAACTCGTGAGCGGTCCTTGATTGGAAGAGGTCGTCGTCGCCTGCCAGGCCACCGTCGGGCTTTCCGGCCTCGACATAATGGAACGGCAGGATGGTGACGCCGCGAGCCTGCGCCTGCCGGGCAGCAAAATCGCAGGTAGAGTCACACATGATGTTGCATTTAACGGACATTGGGCTTCCAATCGATACCTTAGGCGACAATGCAAGCTATATTGTAAGCATCTGGCCGCAGGCTGTGCCCCGCGACCTCTTATGCCCACCATAATCGCGAAGGCCCAAGCAAAGGAGACCCCATGCTCTTTGGTTTTGGAAAGAAGGACGGCGAGAAGAACACGCACAAGGCCGCAGGCAAGACCGTGCCCAAGGTCGACCCGGCCCTGCTCATCCGCCGACGCTACCGCTATGTGGGCCAGGTCCAGGGCGTGGGCTTTCGCTGGAACGCCAAGCGCATCGCCGACGGCATGGGCATGACCGGCTGGGTGCGAAACGAGGACGACGGCTCGGTGACCTGCGTTTTGCAGGGCACGCAGGATCAGCTGGCAACCTTTGCCACGCGGCTGCGCGAGTCGCTGTCAAACTGGGCGCGCTACACGATCGACGACATGGAAGACGAGCCGGTGCAGGCGGCTGAGAAGGATTTTAGGGTCCGGTACTAGGTCGGGTTTGGAAAAACTTCCCCCAACCGAAACCTCCGAACGGCCTTTCCTGGAAAAACGCCATTCGAGTTTACGGTTGGGGGAAGTTTTTCTTCTACTCGTCGACTATCTGAGCCAGGAAAACGTTGAGCGTATCGACTTCTGGGCAGCAAAACTTGGCCGTGCCGGGCTCGTTGCCGGGAACGGTACCGCCGTAGCGCAGGATGTCGATGTAGGGAAAGCCCACGTGGCAGGCCATGGGACACAAACGACCGCGGTCGCGGTCGAAGTCAAAGGTGTCGCCCGGTTTGTGACCGTGGTGGCACAGGCACTCCCCCAGTTGGTCGACGCAGGTTATCTTGATGTGCGGGCGCTTGCCGCGCGGGGCGCCTGCGTGCTTGGGGACCGCATCGACCGCCGCGCCATCCACCGTGCCATCCACTGCGCCCTTCTCGCCGCCTGTGCCAAACTCTTCGCTACTCACCGTCGATCACATCCAGGCACGCCTCGATGGGAAGGCCTGCAGCCTTATCTACCTGGTCGGCATTGCGGGCGATCAGCTCGCGAACCACGCGGGCCGAGTCGCGCACCGCATCGGTCAAGGCCCAGCCGTCCATCACACGGCCTAAAAGCACACTGCTAAACGTGTCGCCCGTGCCGGGGAAGTAGCAGTCGATCATGTCGAAGCCAATGGTGAAGTACTCGGCCGCCACGTGGTCGTACCCCACGATGACATCGGCGCCGTCCACCTTAGAGCTGGTGATCACCACAGACTTCGCGCCCAGGTCGCGCACGGCGTCCACAAGCTGGCGAGCAGCCGCCGCGTCCATCTGGTCCTCCATCGCGGTCCCGGTAAGCAGGCAGGCCTCGGTGTAGTTGGGCACCGTGTAATCGGCACAGGCCACCAGGTTGCGCATGAGGCCAATCGTGGACTCGGGCACGCCGGCGTAGAGCGACCCGTTGTCGCCCATGATCGGGTCGACAAACACGCGCACGCCCTTGGCCGCCTGGCGGTGGCAGAAGTCCGAGATGATGCGTGTCTCTTCTTCGGTCACGATGAAGCCGGTCGAGATCGCGTCGAACTCAAAGCCCAGCTCCTCCCAAATGGCCAGGCTCTGGCGCACGTACTCGGTGGTGTCGTGGATATAGAACTTGGGGTAGTTGAGGGTATCCGAGACAAGCGCCGTGGGCAGGTTATGGATGCGGTAACCCATGTGCGACAGCACCGGCAGCATGGCCGAGAGGGCCACCTTGCCGTAGCCGCACATGTCGTTGATCAACAAAAGCTGGGTCTCTTTCATGCCCTCTTCTTTCTTTCATGCAAGAAGGGCGCGCCGCGCGGGTGTGCGGGCGCGCCCCAGGTGGTTGCGTTGGTTGGGACCGCGGAGGCGGGCTTTACTTCTCGGTGTCGGCCTCGTTGGCCTCGGCCTCGGCGGCGGACTTGGGCTCGGGGGCCTTGGGCGCGCGGGCCTCGTACTCCTCGGGGGTAAGCACGTCCTCGATGCGAAGGTTGACACCTGCGACCTCAAGGCCGGTCATGCCGCTTACTTGCTTGACCACAGCCTTCTTGACGTCCTCGAAGACCTGCGGAGCATAGGCGCCGTACTCGATGAAGACCGAGATGTTGACGCGCACGGCAGACTCGGGAGTTACCTCGACGGTGACGCCCTTGGTGGTGTCGCTCGCGCCAAAAGCGTCTTGCACGCGGTTAAACCAGCTGCCCTTCATGCCCACGACGCCGGGGACATCGCGCATAGCCAAGGCCACGATCTTCTCGATGACGCCGTTAGAGAAGGTGAGGGAATCCTCGGAGTCCTCGTCCTCATCGTCAACGGTAGAGACATCGATATCAGTGCCACCCTCGGCCTCTACCAGGGGCTCGTTGGCAGCTTCGTCTGCTACGTCCACGGCCACGTCTGTGGGAACGGCGGTGTTGCTCATTTCTTTCTCACTCATGTCAATCAACTCCCGAGAAGAACTTTCTTACCAGCTTGACGAGTTTGGGGTCGCCGTCTGCCATCTGGCCCAGGGCGACGCCCAGGCCAACCAGGACAACGACAATAATCGTGCGTAAAAGGCCAATCGCAAAAAGAATAAGCGCGACGAGAAGGCCGCACACCCCACCCCAAAAGGCCTTCTCGTGACCTGGGAAGGTGCGGCTCACCCACGACGAGACACGGCGGGTATAGGCCGTGGCATCTGCGGGGTTCTTCTCGGCGCCCGGGGCGCCCACGTCAACGCCCATGCCAGCCCCGGCGCCCGCCTGCGAGGCCTGTGCAGGCTTGACCGCCGACACGGGGGAGTCAGCCCTAAGCTCAACCTTTGCCTTTGGGGTCTTAGCGTCCTCAGACATGCCTTATGCCTCCTTATCGGCAGAAACGGTGCCGTTCATAGGCACGGTGATCTCGCTTGTGCTATTGGGCGCGCCAATCGATACCTCGACAGAAACCGGTGCGTCGCCGGCCGCGATATCCTCGGCCTCGCTGGCCTCGCTGGCCTCGCTGGCGGGGGCCGGCGCCGCCATACGCGCCGACTCGGGCGTCACAAACTCCAGGCTCACGTCCTCGACCTTGTCGCCGCACACGGCGGCCAAACCGGCCAAGAGCTCGGTGTGAAGCTCAGCGCCCTTCTCGACAACGTCCACGGTCTCACGCGGGGTCACGCGAACATGCACGCGCACGTGGCCGCGAGGCTTGGCGGCCACGCTGACCTTAGAGGCCACGCAGGTTCCATCGGCCTCGACCACGTGGGCGGCCTGCGAGGCGATGGCCTCTTTGGCCACACTGATCACGCCGCCGTCGACCGTCACGACCTCAACGGTACGCACACGGCGAGAAAAGAGGGCTCGAAGCAGCGTGATGACGATGCCCAGCATCGCCACCGCAAAGCAAATCTCGACAGCATAGAACCAGGCGTCGACGCACATGAGGGTGCTCATCACGTCTCGCCAGGGACCGACCCACGTGAGGCCCAGTGCAACCAGGACAAAGGCGCTGGCCAACGACCACAGAGCCAGGCACAGCCTCTTGAAGCCACCCATGGAGACTTCCTCTCTTCTCGCTAAAAACAACTAGGCTAAAGTCTACCCCTCGCGCCCTTGTTTGCGCGTGGCGAGCTTCACAAACACGATGCCCAGAATGGCCGAGGTGAAAGACCCCAGCAAAATCGCGCACTTTGCGGCCATGACCTCGGTCGCGGCGTCAAAGGCCAAGCCAGAGATAAGGATCGACATCGTAAAGCCCAGGCCGCCCATGATACCCACGGCCGCTACCTGCACCCAGTCCATTCCCTGAGGCAGTTTGCCAAAGCCTACCTTGACCAGAATAAACGTCACCAAGAAGATGCCAATAGGCTTGCCCAGGACGGCGCCAAAGTAGACGCCCAGGGTAACCGGGTCTGTTAGGATAGCGCCAAAATCGGCCCCTACCAGGTGCACCTGCGCGTTGACAAAGGCAAAAATCGGCAGGATAAGGAAGTTCACCGGCACCGAGATGTAGTTCTCCATGCGCTCGAGAGGCGGGGTCACGTGGTGGATCACGCGCTCGACGCGAAGGGCCGCGTGGGTAAAGTCGTGCTGGCCCAAAACGTGGTGCCCATCGTCATAAGTGTCGTCCAGGGTCTGGGCGCGCTGACCCAACCAGGTGCCAAACTCGCCAAGATTGACGTCAGACTTAGACGGCAGCGCAAAGGCCAAAATAACGCCGGCTAACGTAGCATGTATACCCGAGTTGAACATGCAAAACCACAGTACCAGGCCCACGATTGCGTAGGGGCACAGGCTGTAGACGCGGGCGCGGTTAAGGCCCCACAAGATGAGGATCACGATGCCCGCCGCGGCGCACCAGCCCACGCTGGGGGTCTGGCCATAGCACAAGGCGATGACCACGATGGCCAAGATGTCGTCTGCAATCGCCAGGGTCTGGAAGAAGACCTTGGTCTCGGGAGAGATTCTGTCGCCCAGAAGCGAGACGACACCCAGTGCAAAGGCAATGTCGGTCGCAATAGGAACCGCCCAGCCGTGCGCCAGGCCGCCCGCATTAAAGGCCAGGTAGATAAGGGCAGGCGCGCAGACGCCGCCCACAGCTGCCAGCATGGGCAGGGCCGCCTGGCGAGGACGACGCAGCTGGCCCACGGTCATCTCGTACTTAAGCTCGATGCCCACCAGCAAAAAGAAGATGGCCATCAAGAAGTCATTGACAAAGGCCTCGACGCTGATCGAGGCAGAAAGGCCGCCCAGGCCCAAGTGCAGCGGCTGGACAAGAAATTCCTCCACCGTCTCGTATGCCGGGCTGTTTGCCACAACCAGGGCGAGAAGGGCCGCCCCCACCATAACGGCGGCGGCAATCGTGCCGTTAGACGTGATTTTTTGCAGCGAGCTTTTAAGCTCTATGCGCTTGATGACTGCGGGTTCCTCATAGATGTTGGTTGCCATCTTGCCCTTTCTTGCCAGGGCACGGACCCCAGCTTAGTTTTGCTGCCCGGTATGCGCGGCCAGCATCTTATCGACGTAAATCTTTGCCGCAAGCGAGACCACCGCCGCCTCCAAAACGCGGGCCAGCTCAAAGACGCCCCGGGCGCCATCAGGAGCTTGAAGGGTGATTCTGGGCTCTACCGCAGGCGCCACGAAATCTGCACCTACAGAGAACTGCTCTTGCAACGCGCACTCCAAGGCCGCCACGACCTCGTCATAGAGGACGGCGACGTCGACTTGCGTGCTAGTTATCATACCCATGATTTGCTCGATTTGAGCAATTGAGTACACACGTTTTAGTGCGCTCACAAAGAGCAAAGAAGCTACCTGCCGACGGGTATAGCGCTTGCGCTGTGGCGCTAAGACAAGCTTGCGCTTGACATAGTTGTTGACCATCGAGCCGGTTAGAATCTCCTCACCGGGAAGGGCCATGAAGGATAGCTCGTCGTCCACGATGCGCAGCACTTGATCGAGGTAGAGCTCGATGCGCGGCAGCTCGGCCACGCGAGAGATGTGAACGCGGGACATCTGCTCGGCCAGGTCTTTCGCGGTTGCTTGGGGCGCGAACGCGCACTTCTTGTCTGCCATGCGGTATCCTCGGTCTTGTTAGTGGGCAATTATTGTGGTTAAGTGCATCTGGTTTTTAAAACTAGATATAGCGGTTATAGTATCCCATCGTAAACGCGAATTTCTCGCAGAGCCTTTTGCAACGGAG
>CAVEMP010000224.1:0-2207 GCA_963616835.1 uncultured Oscillospiraceae bacterium
CCGCTGCCAAGTACCAGGGCTTTCTTGCCACACAAAAGCTCGCGGGCGGTTTTGGCGTAGTTCTTCTCGCAAAAACGGTTGAGCATCCAGGCAAAGCCCATGACGTCGGTATTCTCTGCATAGATGGTGCCGTCGGGGCGCTTGACCAGGGTGTTAGCGACTCCGAGCTTGGCTACACGCTCGCTCTTGGCATCGGCTAAGCGTGCGGCGTCTGCCTTGTACGGGATGGTGACGTTTAATCCTTGCCAAACTCCCTGCAAGATGAAGTCCTCTACCTCATTGGGTTCAAGTTCAACTAGCTGGTAGGGAGTAGAGCCCATCTTGGTGTGGAGCTGCGGCGACCAACTGTGGCCAAGCTTGCGGCCAATCAAGCCAAAGGGAGCATCGATCTTCTTAGTCATGGGGCAAATCCTCTATATAACTTCGGTGTAGCTGCCAAGGTAGCGCAGTTCTTGGCAGGCGTCGTTTAAAGATGAGATAAGGGTTTGGAACTGGGGCGCTGCCACGGGGCAGTCGATGTCAAAGTAGAACATGAACTCGAAGTCGCGCTGGGGGATGGGACGGCTCTCGAGCTTGAGCAGGTTAAGGTCCAGCGCGTAGATCTTAGCTAGCACCTTGTAAAGCGCACCGGGTTCGTGGTTGAGGACCAGCATGAGGGTGGTCCTGTCTGCGCCGGGGTAGATCTCAAGATGCTTAGATATGCAGGCAAAACGCGTGTAGTTGTTGTCGCGGTCTTGGACGTTGCTGGCCAGAATATCCAAGCCGTAGATATCTGCGCACGAGCGAGAAGAGAGAGCGGCCACGTCGGCGCGGTTGGACTCGGCGACCAGGCGGGCGGCCATCGCGGTGTTCTCGCATATGTGGACATGCGCCTCGGGCAGGGTCTCAAGGTAGTGACGGCACTGGTTGATGGCCTGCTCGTGGCTGTAGATGTCGCGGATGTCCTCGATTTTGGCACCCTGCTTAGCCAGCAGGTTATGGTCGATCTTTTGGCGATAGGTGCGCACCACGTGGAAGGAGTGCTCCATCATAAGGTCAAAGACCTTGTTCACGGTGCCTGCGGTCGAGTTCTCGACTGGCAGCACACCGTAGGAGCAGCGACCTTCCTCCACGGCTTGGAATACCCCCTCGAAGCTGGGGCAATAGCTAATCGTGGGGTGTTTGAAGAAGTGTCCAGCTGCAATCTGGGAGTAGGCGCCCTCGACACCCTGGCAGGCTACGTTGGCATCGGTGGGAAAGAGCTCGGGCGTGGTGGCGCGGGCATTTTCGATTTGGCCTAGAAGCGCGGGCTTCGCGTCTTCTGGCAGCGTCTCTTTGGTCTTTGCGGCCTCCATAAGCAGCTGCATGAGCACCTGTGCGTATGTCTTGAGCTCTTCGGGGACTCTCTCGCCAGCTTGGCTGATCTTGTCGCGCTCGCGGCCCGGGTCATAGACCGCAAGGCCGTGCTCGCGCTTGTAGTCGCCAATGGCGCAGGCCACCTCTGCGCGCTGCGCAAACAGCGAGAAGATCTGCGTGTCTATACGGTCTATTTCTTTCCTAAGCTCGGGAAGGTCGCTCATGTGAATCCTTATACGGTCTTGATGCGTATTTTGAGCTGGGCTTTATTCGGCGGGCCAGCTAAGAAGGGCGTCGGCCACGGCAAGCGCACAGACAGCCTCGGTCACCGGCACGGCGCGGGTGACGGCGGTGGCGTCGTGGCGGCCCTTGACGGTGAGCTTGGTGTTTTGCATGTTTGCCAGGTCGACCGAGTTCTGCTCCTGCCCAATGCTCGAGATGGGCTTAAGGGCGATCTTAAAGTAGAGCGGAGCCCCGGTCGAGATGCCGCCCAAGATACCGCCGGCGTTGTTGGTCAAGGGCACGCACTTACCGTCGCGTACCTGGTAAGCGTCGTTGTTCTGGCTTCCGCGAAGGCGGGCGGCCTCAAAACCGGCACCAAATTCGATGCCCTTGACCGAGGGGATGCCAAAGGCCGCGCGCGCAATGACGTTCTCGAGTCCGTCGAACATGGGCGAGCCCACGCCTGCGGGTATCCCGGTGGCCACGCACTCGATGGTGCCGCCCACAGAGTCGGCCTGTGCCTGCGCCTCGCCAATAGCGGCGATCATGGCGTCTGCGCAATCAAGGTCGATTGCGGGGAAGTCACGCCCGTCTGCCAGCGCGTTCATTTGCGAGAAGAGCCTCTGGTTGGCCTGGGGCGAGTTGTCCTT
>CAVEMP010000225.1:0-14922 GCA_963616835.1 uncultured Oscillospiraceae bacterium
AGCCCCGGCAACAAGGACGGCGGCATCACCACGCTCGAGGACAAGAGCTGCGGCTGCGTGCAGAAGGGCGGCGCGGCGCCCATCGTCGACGTGCTGCCTTATGCCGGCCAGGCCACCAAGCACGGCCTCAACATGCTGTGCGGCCCCGGTAACGACATGGTGTCTACCACGGCCTTGACCGCCGCCGGCTGCCACGTCATTCTCTTCTCGACCGGTCGCGGCACGCCTTTTGGCGCGCCGGCCCCCACGCTCAAGGTCTTTACCAACCAGCGCCTTTGCGACCACAAGGCCAACTGGATGGACTTCAACGCGGGTGTCGTGGCCACCGGCGAGGCCACTATCGACGAGGCCGCCCAGGGCCTCTGGCAGCTGGTGCTTGACACCGCCAGCGGCAAGCTGACCTCGGCCGAGCGCCGCGGCTGCCACGAGATCAGCATCTGGAAAGACGGCGTCTGCCTGTAAGCGCGCGCCCTGCGGCGCGACGGTCTTCTCGCCAGCGCTGCATATTTGGGGCTTGTCTGATGGTTCGCTATCAGACAAGCCCCTTTTTTGATGTCGAATCATCAGACAAGTCCCAGAATTGCGCGAGGAAGCGCTTCAAAGCATCAGACAAGTCCTGGAATTGCGGGGCGGGGACGCGGCGGGATGAGCGTGCCCTAAAGGGTGCTTCTCGGCGTCAAAACTAAACCGGTTTACAACACCGTGTCAGTCTTTTGCTACCATCAGTTAACGTTCACCGTTTAAGCACTACCGTTCACAGAGAATACGCAAGTGAACGTTCACCTCACCTAATGTTTCGATGATACTAAGGTTAACGTTCACTTAGCGGAACGGTGAGACGGTCCGCTTTTTAGAGCGAAGCTCTTTATAGGTGCCGACAAGGGAGAGGAAACCCCGATGTTCAAAAAACTCGGCAAAAAGAGGAAGATCACGTTCTGGACCCGCTTGGGCTTTGGTATGGGCGGCATGCTCAACTCCGGCGCGCTGACCTTCACTCACAGCTACATGGTCATGTTCTTGTCCACGGAGTGCGGCCTTTCGGGCGCTGAGGCAGCTGCCGTCGCCGCAGCCGCCGTGTACCTCAACGCGTTCCTTGCCCCGGTCCTTGGCTTCATCGCCGACAACTTCTACTCCACTGCAGTGGGTCGTAAGTTTGGTCGTCGTCGTTTCTGGCTGCTCCTTGCAATCCCGATGATGATCGCCGAGCCCTTGATCTTCACGGTCACCCCGTTTGGCTTCCCGTACTACCTGTTCCTGTACATCGTGTACAACATCGCGTACACCTTCGCTTCCTCCAACCTCGCGCCGCTCACCATCGAGATGACCGACGACTACGCCGAGCGAACCTACCTTACCGGCTTCAAGCACATCTTTGGTAACGTCTCTGGCTTCGCGATGGCCGCCCTCGTTGGCTTTGGCTTTGGTCTCTTTGGCGAGACGGGCCCCCAGCCCTACTTCATCATTGCGTCGATCAACGCTGCGATCATGGCCGTCTCTCTCATCATCGTCTACTGCTCCACTTGGGAGCGTGGCCCCGAGGAGGTTGCCCAGGAGAAGATTGAGGGTGTTGGTCAGGCCGTCAAGAAGCTCGTCGTCGACGTTTTGTCCACCTTCCGCAACCGTTCCTTCCGCAAGGTTCTGGCTCCCTACGCTTTCATGAAGCTCGCTGCCGCCTGCTGGTCTGCCTGCCTGTCCTTCTTCATCGTCTACTCCCTGGGCATTCCTAAGTCCTACGAGGCTGTCATGGAGATGCCCGGCAAGATCGTCGCCATTGTCTGCACCGTCGTTTGGGTTGCCTGGATGGCTAAGAAGGGCTTCCACCAGCCTTGGTACATCTCCACGCTGGGCGCTGCCGCCTGCATCGTTGCCTACAACGTCTTTGCTGCCGGCAACATCATGGGTATCTCTGACATGGCCATCTCGATGATTGCCTACCCGATCATCTTCGCCATCTGGAAGTTCTTCTACGTTGGTTTCCAGTACCTGCTGGATGTCCCCCTGAACTACATGCCCGACATCGACGAGCTCATCACTCTTCGTCGCCGCGAGGGCATCTACTCCGCCGCCCAGAAGTTCATCGATCAGATCGTCTCTGCTATCGCCACGTCTGCTTGGGCCTTCACCCTTGGCATCTGCGGCTTCATCCAGTCCTCTGGTAACTCCGCCGACGTCGTGCAGCCCACCTCTGTGCCCATCTCCATCTGCACCTTCATGCTGATCGGCTGCGCTGGCTTCTTCATCGTCGCTTGCGTCCTGGGCAAGACCATCCACATCGACAAGGCCCAGTGCGACATGCTTTGCGCCGAGGTCAAGCGCGTCAAGGAGGGTGGCCTCATGGCCGACGTCGACCCCGAGGTCAAGCAGCTCTGCGAGGACCTGTCTGGCTTCAAGTACGAGGAGTGCTTTGGCCACAACAACGTGGGCTACCAGGAGGAATCTGTCCACGCCGCGGCCTAAGGCCTCTAGCACCACCTGCACCAACTCTTTGAACCAAGAAGGGGCCGTGCTGCCGAGAGCCGGCGGCGCGGCCCCTTTTTCTTACACCGGGCCGTTTCTGTTTTCGAAAGGCCCTAAGCTAAAAGGCACTTCTCGTCTAAGGAGAGACACATGGAAACCAACGTTATCTGGCGCTGCCCGCGCGCGGCCGTGATCGAGCTCGACGACGGCGGCTACTTCACCTGCGCCGACACCTGGGAGGTCTACGTCAATGACGTGGCCGCCGGCACCACCAACCGCGTCGAGACCTACGTCGACGGCCTTGAGCCGGGCTGCCGCAACATCGTGCGCTTTGTCTGCGGTGACCGCGAGCTGACCGTGGGCGTCACCACCCCCGACGAAACCTTCACCATCGACGTGCGCGACTGCGGTGCCAAGGGCGACGCCGCCCACGATGACACCACCAACATCCAGGCCGCCATCATGGCTTGCCCCAAGGGCGGCCGCGTGCTGATCCCGGCCGGCAAGTACCTGATCAAGTCTCTCTTCCTTAAGAGCGATATCAACATCGAGCTGGCCGCCGGCGCCGAGCTTCTGGCCCGCCACGACCGCGCGGCCTTGGCCTACCTGCCCCAGACCCTGCACGGCAAGGCGGGCGACGGCTACGCCGGAAGCGGCCTGGCTCCGATGGGCCGCTGGGAGGGCGAGGGCTTCTCGACGTATTGCTCCACCTTTACCGGCATGGGCGTCGAGAACGTCTGCATCTACGGCCGCGGCGCCATCGACGGCCAGACCGACTTTGCCGAGGACAACTGGTGGAACAAGGACTTCAAGAACATCTACCGCCCCGAGGAGGGTCGCGAGATCGCCCGTCCACGCATGATCTTCTTGTCTGAGTGCAAAAACGTCGCCATGGCCGGCTTCACTGTGCGCAACAGCCCGGCTTGGAACATCCACCCCATCCTCTCGGAGTACATCGACGCGCTGTGCCTTTCTATCGAGGGTCCCAAGAACTCGCACAACACCGATGGCTTTGACCCCGAGAGCTGCGGCTTTGTGCGCGTGTTGGGCTGCCACTTCTCGGTGGGCGACGACTGCATTGCCATCAAGAGCGGCAAGCTGGCCATCGAGCCCGAGCTTCGTCCCGCCATGCACGACATGGTCATCGCGCACTGCTATATGCACGACGGTCACGGCGCGGTGGTGCTGGGCTCCGAGGCGGCCGGCGGCATCAAGGATCTTACCGTCTCTAAGTGCCTCTTCGAGCGCACCGACCGCGGCCTGCGCGTGAAGACCCGTCGCGGGCGCGGTAAGGACGCCGTGAACGAGGGCATCACCTTCGAGCACATCCGCATGGACCAGGTGCTCACGCCCTTCGTCGTGAACTCCTTCTACTTCTGCGACAAGGACGGCAAGACCGACTACGTCCAGAACCGCGAGGCGCTGCCCGTCGACGAGCGCACCCCGGGCTTTGGCGTCACGACCTTCCGCGACATCGAGGCCACCAACTGCCACGCTGCCGCGGCTTATATCACGGGCCTGCCCGAGAGCAAGGTCACCCGCCTTGCCTTCGAGGACGTCCACGTGACCTTTGCCGAGGACGCCGAGCCGGCCGTGCCCGCCATGGCCTGCGGCGTTGAGCCCATGGTTCGCCAGGGCATCATCGCGCAGAACGTCAAGGTTCTTGACCTGCGCAACGTCGTGGTCGAGGGCCAGGACGGCGATGAGATGCAGCTCGAGAACGTTGACGAGGTCATCCGCGCGTAGCGGCGCGGTAAATCTGCCGGTTATGGGGCGGCGCGGCGAGCGCGAAACATCGCCGCGCCGCCCTTTTTGGAAGACTGCGTACAGGAGGGGCGACTTTTCTTGGTTTAAATCCGGTTTGGCCGAGTAGCTCGTTTTGCCCAACTGGGCAAACGTCATGGGAATTTGGCTTAGCTACTCACCGGGACCGGTTTTAAACCGCGAAAAGTCGCACGTGCGCTATGGAGGGGTGCATATGAGCGACGAGAAGCGGGTGTTTAGGGTGGCTGCGGGCTCCGAGGGCGCGTACCCAACTGTGGGCGCTGCGCTTGCGGCGGCCTGCGAGGAGGTTGCGGACGAATCCGTGCCGGTTGAGATTCGCGTCGCGCCCGGCGAGTACCGCGAGCGCGTGGAGATCTGCCGACCTAACGTGACCCTGGTGGGCGAGACTGCCGAAAGCGTGCGCATTGTCTATGGCCTGGGCGCTTTTATGGACTCGGGCGACGGCAGCGGGGTAGACGGCAAGCTGGGTACCTTTCGCACGTACACGATGCTCGTCGACGCGCACGATGTGACGCTGCGCAACCTGACCATAGAAAACGACGCCGGCGACGGCCGCGAGGTGGGTCAAGGCTTGGCGCTTTATGCCGATGGCGACCGCCTTGTGGTTGACGGCTGCCGCCTGCTGGGGCATCAGGACACGCTCTTCTGCGGCCCCTTACCGCCGCGCGAGGTCAAGCCGGGCGGCTTTATTGGCCCCAAGCAGTTTGCACCGCGCGTCGTGGGGCGTCAGTATTTTCACCGTTGCCTTATCGCAGGTGACGTCGACTTTATCTTTGGCGGTGGCCGCGCGTACTTTGAGGGCTGCGAGATCCGCTCGCTCAACCGCGATATGGACGTCAACGGCTACGTCACCGCGGCTTCCACGCCAGAGGGCGAACCGTGCGGCCTGGTGTTTCACGGCTGCTCCTTCACGGCCGAGGACGGGGTGGCCAACGACACCGTTTACCTGGGCCGTCCTTGGCGCGAGTATGCGCAGACGGTGCTTCTCGACTGCTGGCTGGGCGCCCACATAAAGGCCGAGGGCTGGTGGGACTGGAACAAGCCCGCGGCACACGAGGGCAGCTTCTATGCAGCGGCTGCGATTTATGGCCCCGCGGCCAGCGCTGCCGCCTGGCCGGAGTGGACCCACGCGGTAGACAAGGCCGCAGCTGCGCGCTTCTCTCGCCGCGTGGTTCTCGCCGGCGATGATGGCTGGGACCCCGAGGCCGGCGAGGGCGACGCGGTCGAGACCGCGCGCCTCTCGAGCAACGGCCGCACCCTGCATATCCAGCAGTTCTTCGAGGATGAGGCCGCCCTGCGCGCCCGCTTTGAGCGCGATGGTCGCCAAGCGGCCTTTGCCGGTGGCGCGCCCGCCGATTGGCTCGCCTGGCGCGACCGCTCGCGCGAGCGCCTTGCCGATCTTTTGGGCATCAGCCTCCTTGAGCGCTGCGACCCTAGCCCTCGCGTCTTGGAGCAGGTCCTTCTCGCCGGCGGCATCACGCGCACCAAGATCGCGATCCTTACCGAGCCGGGCGTCTGGATGCCCTTCTACCTGCTGGAACCTGGCCAGCCTAAGCGCGGCGCGGATGGTCGTGCGCTCTGCTGGATCTGCCCTCATGGCCACCAGGGTGCCGGCAAGGACACGATCGCCGGGGTGACGGGCGTGCCCGCGGCCGACGGCGCGATCCGCCGCTTCAACTACGACTATGGCCTGCGCCTCGCGCGCATGGGCTACGTGACCGTTTGCCCCGACGCCCGCGGCTGGGGCGAGCGCCGCGACTGGAAGGGCCAGGGCGACGACGGGCAGCTCTACCTGCGCGGAACCTGCGCCAACCAGGCTAAGATGGCCGAGCCGCTGGGGCTTTCGGTCGCGGGCCTCAACACCTGGGACCTCATGCGCCTGGTGGACTACCTGGATGCCCGCGGCGACCTTTGCATGGACGAGCTTGGCTGTTTTGGTTTTAGCGGCGGCGGAGAGCAGACCCTCTATCTCGCGGCCCTTGACCCGCGCGTGAAGAAGGCCTTTATCTCGGGCTACCTCTACGGTTACGCCGACGCGCTGCTGCACCTCAACGGCAACTGCGCCTGCAACTACGCGCCCGGTCTCTGGCGGCTCTTTGACATGGGCGACATTGCCTCGCTCATCGCGCCGCGGCCGCTGTTGGTGCAAAGCAGCGAGGGCGACCACCTTAACGGCCCCCGCGGCCTGGCAAACGTGGGCGAGCAGCTCGGCGTGGTGCGCGCGGCCTACCAGCTGCTTGACCGTGGGGACAGCCTTGCCCACGAGGTCTGTCCCGGAGGCCACCACCTGGGCGTGCTTGACCTGGAAGAAGACGTTGCCTGGCTCGATGAGCAGGCGAGAAGGGACTGCTAACAATGACAATCAAGAAGAACCTGGGCGACCTGACCATCTGCTGCTTTGGCGACTCGACGACGTGGGGAGACAACGGTACGGGTGCCGGTGGCCCGGCGATTAGCTGGACCTCGCACCTGGGAGAGCTGTTGGATGGCGCCACGGTCAAGAACTTTGGCGTCAAGGGTTCGCGCCTGGCCGTGAAAGACGACCGAGACGACTCCTTTGTCGAGCGTCTGGACGGCGTGGACGCAGATGCCGACGTCTACCTGCTCTTTGGCGGCGTCAACGACTTTAGCCGCAACGTGCCGCTGGGCCAGATGGGCTCGACCAGCACCCGCGAGTTCTACGGTGCTCTGGACTATCTGGTGCGCACCATCACCGCGCGTTCGCCCGAGGCCCGCCTGGTGGTCATGACGCCCTGCAAGACAAGCAGCAAGCACGAGAAGGACATCCCCGGCAGCTTCGAGCAAAACCACCTGGGCCTTACGCAGGAGCCCTACGTAGCCGCAGTGCGCGAGGTGGCCGACTACTACTCGTTGCCCGTGATCGACCTCTATGCGCAAAGCGGCATCTCGCCGTTTTTGCCCCAGCACCGCGAGCTCTACATGCCCGACGGCCTGCACTACTCGCCGGCCGGCTACGAGCGCCTGGCCCTTCGCATCGCCGCCGGCCTGCGCGCGATCCTTTAGCCCGCGCGGCAGGCGAGAGGGGCCTCGCGCGGCAGGCGCCACGGCCGCCGCGCCCAACTCGTCCGCCTGGGCCGGGGCCGCTCGACGTACCGCTCACCGCTCAAAAACGCCGTCTACCCTGTTGTTTCTCTGTTGAGAAGAAAACGCGGGCCACTCGGCGATACAGTTAGGTTAACGTTCACCCAAAATAAGGCGTAGGGGACGCCAAGAAGAGAGGGACACACCATGGGATGCAACCAGATCCTTGACCGCTACATCGCCCAGCTTGTGGAGAACTCCACGCCGCAGGCGCCCGCGTGGAACATCGAGAAGATCCGCGCCGGCAAAGAGAACACCTGGAACTACATCGACGGCTGCATGATCAAGGCCCTGATCGAGCTCAACGAGATCACCGGCGAGGACCGCTACCTGGAGTTTGCCGACAGCTACATCGACTTCTTTGTCCAGGAAGACGGCACCATCAAGCACTACGACCCGCAAGAGTACAACCTCGACAACGTCAACGCGGGCAAGACCCTCTACCGCCTGTACGAGATCACCGGCAAGCAGAAGTACCGCCTGGCCATGGACACGATCTACGGCCAGCTCGAGCGCCAGCCCCGCACCAAAGAGGGCGTCTTTTGGCACAAGGCGGTCTACCCCAACCAGATTTGGCTGGACGGCATGTACATGGCCCAGCCCTTCTACATGCAGTACGAGCTGTCCTTCCACAACCGCCGCGCCTGCTCCGACTCGTTCCACATGTTCCAGGTGGTCCGCGACCTCATGCGCAACGAGAAGAACGGCCTGTACTACCACGCCTACGACTCGTCCAAGAAGCAGTTCTGGTGCGACCCGGTAACCGGTCTTTCCCAGAACTTCTGGCTGCGCGCCGAGGGCTGGTTTGCCATGGCCCTGATCGACACGTGGGAGCTCATGCCGCCCTCGATGTCTGCCGAGAAGGACGGCCTGCGCGAGATGTTCGTCGACCTCATCGACTCGATGCTTCCTTACCAGGACGAGAAGACTGGCATGTGGCACCAGGTCATCAACCTGCCCAACATTGCCCCCAACTACCTTGAGGAGTCGGGCAGTGCCATCTTTGCCAACGCCATCATGAAGGGCTGCCGCCTGGGCGTGCTTCCCGAGCGCTACTACGAGTACGGCCGCCGCGCCTTTGACGGCGTATGCGAGACCTGCCTTTCTGAGAAGGACGGCCAGCTGGCCCTGGATAACATCTGCCTGGTGGCGGGCCTGGGCAACAACACCCACCGCGAGGGCACCTTTGACTACTACATGCGCGAGCCCATCGTGAAAAACGACGCCAAGGGCGTGGCCCCGCTGGTCTTGGCCTACATCGAGACCATGAAGCACGACAAGCTCGCCGGCGCCTGCGACCCCATGAGCCCGGCCGGCTGCTGCTCGGTCGAGGACCCCTGGGGCGGCTATACCCCGGGCATCAACGGGAAGAAGGCGTAAGCGGTGGGGGAGAAGAACGTGGACGGCGCGGTCGTCGCCGGGACCCCGACCTCGGCCTTCAGCGTGGGCGTGCGCCTGCACGACCTGCCGCAAGGCAGCGTGCCCGAGCGCATTCGCATGGCCGGTGAGCTGGGCTTTACTTGCATCCAGCTTCCCAGTAAGGTTGTCTTTAAGAGCTACGGCATCGACCGCACGGGCCTTACGCCCGAGCTTGCCGCCGAGCTGCGCGCGGTCCTGGACGAGGCCGGCGTCGAGGTGGCCGTCTTTGGCTGCTACAAGAACCTGGCCACCCCCGACGCGGCCCAGCTTGCAGACGTGCTAGAGGAGTACGCCGCCTGCGCCCGTTTTGCCGCGCTTCTGGGCGGCTGCCCCGTTGGCACCGAGACGGGCCGTCCCAACGCCGCCAACAAGGTGGCCGACGATCGCTTTAGCGACGAGGCCCTGGACGCCTTTTGCAAGGGCCTTGAGCAGGCCTGCGTTGCCTGCGAGAAGGCCGGCGTGCCCTTGTTGATCGAGCCGGGTTGGAACGAGGTCGTCAACACCCCCGAGCGCTGCCGCGCCGTCCTTGACCGCGTGAAGTCGCCCGTGCTGGGCGTCATCTACGACGCGGTGTCTCTGTTGCACCCCACGGTTGTCGCAAACGCACCGCAGGTCGTCGACCGTATGCTCGCGCTCAACGGTGACGCCATCCGCGTGATTCACGCCAAGGACTTCGAGGTCGTGGACAACGAGGACGCCGACGGCTGGTGCGACGGAAGCGGCAGCCGCCTGGTGTGCCACGGTCCCGCGACCACGGGCAACTTTGACATGAGCGGCATCGCCGCCTGGGCCGCGGCCACGTGCCCGGGCATCCCGTGCGTGATGGAGAACAGCACGCCGCAGGACATGGCGGCCTCGCGCGAGGCTCTTCTCGCCATGGGCTAGGCCACAAGTCACGGCCGCGCCCTGCCTTAAAAGGGCGACATAGCCGGCGGCCACGACTCCGCCGTCCCAAGCCGGACGTCAATCGCGGGCGTCCGGCGTTTCTATACGCAAGCACCACGGCATCAACTGGAGAGGATCTGCCATGGCCATACACATCATCGAGGAAGCCAACCGCTGCCTGGGCTGCAAGCGCGCGTTTTGCCAGCTTAAGGGCTGTCCCGTCTCGACATCGATCCCGCAGGTCATTGGCCTGTTTCGCGAGCGCAAGCTCGAAGAGGCGGGCGAGCTGCTGTTCTCTAACAACCCAATGAGCGCCGTTTGCTCGTTGGTGTGCAACCACTCGGGCCAGTGCGAGGGCAGCTGCGTGCAGGGCCGCAAGGGCGCGCCCGTGCACTTTTCGGCCATCGAGAGCTACATCTCGGGCACCTACCTTGAGCGCACCGTCTTCGAGCGCCCGGAGCCCTGCGGCAAGCAGGTCGCGGTGATTGGCTCGGGCCCGGCGGGCCTCACGGCGGCGATCCAGCTGGCGCAGGCCGGCTGCGGCGTCACCGTCTTTGAGCAGAGAGCCGAGATCGGCGGCGTGCTTGAGTACGGTATCCCCGAGTTTCGCCTGCCGCGCAAGCTGGTCCAGCGCTACCGAGAAGTGCTTGACCAGCTGGGCGTTCGCGTGCGCCCCTCGACCACCATCGGCGGCGCCCTGCACATCGACGACCTGCTGCGCGACGGCTATGACGCCGTCTTTGTGGGCACGGGCACCTGGCGCGCCCGCAAGCTGGGCATTCCCGGCGAGACGCGCGGAGACGTGCTGTACGGCATCGACTACCTGGTGGACCCCGCGAGTTTTGCCGTGGGCGAGAGCGTCGCGGTGATCGGCGCGGGTAACGTGGCCATGGACGTCGCGCGCTCGGCGCTTCGCCACGGCGCGCGCACGGTCACGATCTATGCCCGCTCGCGCCACATCTCGGCGATTAGCGAGGAGGTTGAGCTGGCCCAGCTCGACGGCGCCGAGATCGTGTGCGGCAAGGCAATCTGCGCCATCGACGAGAACGGCCCTGTGTTCAAGACGGCCCTCTTTGACGAGGAGGGCAAGGTCTGCGGCTACGAGGACGAGCTCGACCACGCCACGGCCGACACGGTGATCATCGCCGCCTCGCAGACGCCCAAGGACAAGCTTGTCCTTACGACCAACGGCCTTACCGTCGACGAGCGTGGCCTTCTTGAGGTGGACGAGAAGGGCATGACCAGCGTGCCTGCCGTCTTTGCCGCGGGCGACGTGGTCAACGGGCCGCTTACCGTGGTCCACGCCGTGGCAGGGGCTAAAGTGGCCGTTGCCGGCATCAAGGAGTATCTGGGCATCGCGTAAGGGCGGGCCGCGGGCGCGGCGTGGGCGATGGACCCGCGCCGCGTTCTTCTCGCCGGCGCAGGCGCCGTCGATATCGCTGTCGTGTTTTGCATCAAACATGAAAGGATCTTCTCGCTTTGAAACCCCTGCTCGTGACTAAGGAAGAAGAGCAAACCATCGATTGGGGCCACACGGTCCTGCGCTACGCGATCTATGTCGTGGGCCTTTTGTGCATCTCGACGGGCACGGTGCTGCAGACCGCGTCTGGCCTGGGCGTCGCGTCGCTTACGTGCTTCGCGACCTTTGCCTCGCGAGCCACCGGCACCACGCTGGGGTTCATGATCGCGCTTACGTACGCGATCTACATCGGCTGCCAGGCGCTTATCCTGCGGCGGCGCTTCCAGGCGCGGATCTTGCTCGAGATGGTCTTTGCCTTCTCGATGGGCTACCTGGTCGATCTGATTGCCTCGCTGATCACGGTGAGCCCGCAGGGTTTCGTGGCGCAGGTCGTCTGCATGTGCTGCGCGCTGGTGGTCACGGCCTTTGGCGCGTCGCTCATGGTCGACATGGAGGTTGTCCCCAACGCGCCCGACGGCCTGGTGCAGGTGGCCAGCGAGGCCCTGGGCACGAGCTTTGGCAACGTCAAGGTGGTCTTTGACGTGAGCCACGTCGCGGTGTCCATCTTGGGGTCGCTGCTATTGTTTGGCGACATCTCGGGCTTTGGCCTGACGACGATCGTCTCGGCGCTTTTCCTGGGGCGCATCATCAATGTGATCATGGGCACCGTGGGCCAGCGCGCGCAGCAGGCTGTCTGGGCGTAAACCCAGCGTAAACAGGGCGTTTCGCGACACGGGTCGGACTATTTGCAGGTCTATACTTGCGCAGGCTACGACGACAAGGGCCGCCGCAACCGCATGATTTTGGTGTCGGTATTGGAAGGACCTTCTCGCTTTGAAACCCCTGCTCGTGACCAAGGAAGATAAAACTGCAGATTGGGCCCGCACGGCGCTTCGCTACGCGATTTATGCCGTGGGGCTTTTTTGTATCTCGCTGGGGACGGTGCTGCAGACGGCCTCTGGCCTGGGCGTCTCGTCGCTCACGTGCTTCGCGACGTTTGCCGCGCGCGTGGGCGGGACCTCGCTGGGGTTCATGATCACGGCTTCTTACGCGGTCTACATTGTGATCCAGGCGCTTATCCTGCGAAGGCACTTCCAGGCGCGCATTTTGCTCGAGATGCTGGTGGCCTCGGCCATGGGGGCGCTGGTGGACCTTCTGGCCGTGGTGGTTACGGTGGACCCGCAGGGCTTGCCCGCGCAGGTCACGTGTATGTGCTGCTCGATTTGCGTGACGGCCGTGGGCGCAGCGCTGATGGTCGACATGGAGATCGTGCCCAACGCGCCCGATGGTCTGGTGCAGGTCATTAGCCAGGCGCTGCGCACACCGTTTGGCCGCATCAAGGTCATCTTCGACGTGAGCCACGTCGTGGTTTCGGTCTTGGGGTCGCTCGTGCTGTTTGGCGACATCGACGGCTTTGGCCTTACCACCGTGGCCTCGGCGCTTTTGCTGGGCCGCGCCATCAACGTGGTTATGAAGACCTTGGGCAAGCACGCCCGCGCCGCCGTCTGGGGCGAGTAGAGGGGCCCTTCTCCGCGCCAACTCAAAATCCCCTGCATTCCGTGCCATTTTCAAGTCGAAAAACGGCACGGAATGCAGGGGATTTGAGTGACGCGTCACATCCCCCGCTCTTTCGGTCACTTCCAAGGCAAAAAGTGACCGAAAGAGCGGGGGATTTCTATGCCGCGTCGTAGTTGGGCCCTCACATCTGCCCATAGCCCTCGCGCCATTGGGTGGGGGAGACGCCGCTGGCCTGCTTGAACGCCTGCGAGAAGGCGGATTGCCGCTGATAGCCAAGGCGCGCGGCCACTTGCGCCACGCTTAGGGTTTCATCGGTGAGAAGCTCGCGTGCCCGTTCGATGCGTCTGCGCCGGGCGTAGGCGGCCAGGCCCTCGCCCGTCTCGGCCTTGAAAACGGCGCAGAGCTTGGAGCGGCTCACGTAAAGGCGTGCCGCGGCCTCGTCCACGCCCAGCTGGGCGCCCTCGTCAATCGCCTGTTCGATGAGCGCCGCGGCCTGGGCGGCAAGGCTCGCCGAGGCCCGAGTGCCTTGCGCCTGGCGGGCGCCTTTCTCGGCGGCGTGCGCGCACGCGAGCTCGGCGACCATCGCGTCGACCACGGAGCGCAGGCGAAGGCAGGCCCCGGCCTGGTCGGCGCTTGGGTAGTTAAGCCGTCGCAGCGCGTGGGCCATGGCCACACGGGCCTCCTCGGGCCAGTGGCCATAGAAGGCGCCAAAGAGCCCCGTGAACTCGCCGGGCCATTGCTGCTCAAGCTCGTTGAAGAAGCTGGATAAGAAGAGAACCGAGCGGGACCGGTAGGTCATTCCGGCCTTAAGCGGGCTGTACTGGTCGTGCAGGTTGCTTTGCACAAAGGTGCACAAAGTGCTGCTCGGCTGGGAGCCGTTTTTGGCCCAGGCGTCCTCGCGCGGCGACACGCACCCCGGCACGATGCCGTTTTGGGGCATGCACGACAACGTGCTCGCGTTCATCAATGATGCGCAGGCGTAGGGCTCAAAGGTCTGCTCGAGCAGACGCATGTCGCGGGCGGGTGTCACGACATGCTCCATGACCAGGCAATCCTTTGAAATCGGCATGATCCAAGCGCTACCTGCACCAATCTCGTTCACGACCTTGGCCTGCAATACGGCGCCGCCGCGGCCCGGTTCAAGCGCAAGGCCAAACTGCTCGAACTGAGGCGCGTAGAGCTGCTCGATATGTGAGGTGGAACTGCGTGCCATGTATGAAAACGTCTCCAACCTTTACGTAATCGTCCAGGACTCGGCACAACGCTGTCGCCCGGTATTCTCACCATGATAAGTTTGCACAGGTTAACTCTCAAGGCCAAACGAAAGGACGACAGATGGCTGACGAGAAGAAAGAGACTGTGGTGGGCGAGAAGCCCGCGGCAAAGAAGGGTGGGGGCATCGGCGATCTTCTCGCGTTCGCGGGCGATCGGCGCGCCTTAAGCTACCTGGGCTGCGCCCTGTCCGCGGCGTCGCAGCTGCTGGGTTTTGGCCCCTATGTGTGCATCTGGCTGGCCACGCGCGACTTGCTTGCCGTGGCCCCCAGCTGGAGCCGGGCCACGGGCCTGGCCGCCTATGGCTGGTGGGCCGTGGGCCTGGCCGTGGCGGGCATCGCGCTCTACTTCCTGGCGCTTATGTGCTGCCACCTGGCGGCTTTTCGCTGCGCCTCCAACATGCGCAAACAGGTAACCGAGCACCTGCTGCGCCTGCCCCTTGGCTACTTCGACGCGCACGCCACCGGCGAGCTGCGCCGCATCGTGGACGGTTGCGCCGCCTCGACCGAGACCCTGCTTGCCCACATGCTGCCCGACTCTGCGGGTTCGGTCGCCATGGTGGTGGGCATGCTCGTCATGCTCGCGGCGTTCGACTGGCGCCTGGGCGCGGCGTGCCTGGTGGCCGTGGCCGTGAGCTTCGCCGCGCTCTCCGTCATGATGAGCGGCAAGGGCATGGAGTTCATGAAGAGCTACATGGCGGCCGCCGTGCGCATGAACAAGACGGGCACCGAGTACGTCCGCGGCATTCCCGTGGTCAAGGTCTTCCAGCAGACGGTCTACTCGTTCAAGGCCTTCCACGACAGCATCGCCGACTACGCGCGCATGGCCCAGGACTACGCGGGCACCTTCTGCCGCGTGCCTCAGGTGGCAAACCTCACGGCATTAAACGGTCTTGTTATGTTCCTGGTGCCGGTCGCCCTGCTGCTGGCTCCCGGCGAGAAGGATTTCGCGCGCTTTGTGGCCAACTTCGCGTTCTACGCGATCTTCTCGGCGGTAATCCCGACGGCCATGGCCAAGCTGATGTT
>CAVEMP010000226.1:0-4391 GCA_963616835.1 uncultured Oscillospiraceae bacterium
AGAAGGCTGACCTGGCCCGCGTTGGCCTGACGGCCGTGGCCGCGATCGTCTTGGCGATTATCGTGCTTCTCAACGTGCTGTGCGAGGTCTTGTACCGCCGCAAGTGCAAGAAGGCTCAGGCTACCCAGCAGGCCTAAGCCGCGACCCTAAGCCGCGGGCAATCCCGTAAGACAGCAGTTTGTGCCATCCCGGCCGGCTCTCCGCGTGAGGGCCGGCCGTTTTTGTGCTGTATGCCAATAGATACTTTCAATTGATAATGCAGTAATAGAATTAAATAGCTTATCAATCTGACTTTAACCTTTAAGAAAAGCCGCAACGCGCGTTGCGGGCCCCACAACGGAAGGGAGAAGTATGGCTGGTAAGTACGACGAGCTTGCGGCGCAGGTCGTGGAGCTTGTGGGAGGCAAAGAAAACGTGATCTCTGTCTCGCACTGCATCACGCGCCTGCGCTTCAAGCTCAAGGACGAGTCCCGCGCCGACGACGACAGCATCGCCGCGCTGGACAAGGTCATCAAGGTCATGCATGCCAATGGCCAGTACCAGGTTGTTGTTGGCAACATCGTCGAGGACGTCTATGACGCGGTTCTCGCCGTGGGCGGCCTGAGCGCCGGTGGCGCGGTTGCCGCAGACGACGCCGATTCTGGCGACGCTGCCAAGCGCCCGCTCGACGTTGTCATCGACCTGATCTCGGGCATCTTCTCGCCGATGCTGGGCACCTTCTCGGCCGCCGGCATCATGAAGGGTCTTCTCGCCCTCTTCTCGTTCATTGACCAGGAGTTTATTACCGGTGGCACCTTTGCTACCTCGGGCGCGTATACCCTGCTGTACACCATCGCCGACGGCATGTTCTACTTCCTGCCGGTCGTGCTTGCCTACACGGCGTCCAAGAAGTTCAAGATGAGCGAGTTCAACGCGCTTGCCATCGCCTTTGCCCTGGTCTATCCCACGATGGTGGCCCTGACGTCCGGCGAGGTGCTTGGCTCGGTTGACCTGGGCTTCCTTGGCACGTTCTCTTGGTACGCCGACTTCTTTGGCATCCCCATCATCATGCCGGCCTCTGGCTACACCAGCTCGGTTATCCCCATCTTGCTGATGGTCTGGTTTGCCTCTAAGGTCGAGGCCTGGGTCAAGAGCTGGATGCCTTCTTCGATGAAGATGTTCTTCGTGCCCCTGATTACCGTGACCGTCTCGGTCGTCCTTGGTTACCTGGTCATTGGCCCCATCGCTACCGTCATCACCAACATCTTGGGCTCGATCTTTAGCATCCTGTTTGGCCTGCCCGTCGTTGGCTCCATCGTTGGTTGCACGCTTGTTGGCGCCTTCTGGATGTGCCTTGTTATCTTTGGCTTCCACTGGTCGCTTATCCCGCTGGCCATCATCAACCTGATGAACCTTGGTCACGACTACATCCTGGCCGCAACCATTGGCCACTCGTTCTGCCTGGGCGCCGTTGTCTTTGCGATGTATCTCAAGAACAAGGACGAGCAGTTCCGCGGCGTCGCTCTGCCTGCCATTATCTCTTCCTTCTTCTTTGGCGTGACCGAGCCCGCCATCTACGGCGTCGCCCTGCCCGATAAGAAGGCCTTTGTCGTCGCCTCTATTGGCTCTGCTATCTCGGGCTTCATCATTGGCCTTACCGGCTCTGCGGTGTACATGTCCGGCGGCCTGGGCATGTTCAACTGGTTGTGCTTCATCGATCCTGCCGATGGCGGCACGGGCATTTCGTTCATGCTTATCGCCATTGCCGCTTCGCTGGTTGCTGCTGCTATCGCCTTTGCGATCGAGTTCGCTACATACAAGGCTCCCGCTGCCGAGTAGCGCACCGCCCAGAAGCGGAAGGATTTACATCCAATTTGTCGCGCCCCCGCGCCGGTTCCAACTTCGGCGCGGGGGCGCTTCACAGTTAAATGGCTGTTTCCCGCAGGTGTCGCCTGCGTTCGCGGGCATTCATTGGCGTAACCTAACCAACGTGCGCGTAACTTTCTCGCATTTAGTTGCAAGGGGGAGGGGAATGGGTCCCCTCCGGTTGCGTGGCACGAAAGGGGTCTTACACTAAACCGGAAGGAACCGTCATGACCGATCTCTCTCGCCGTAATTTCCTTAAGCTCTCTGGCATTTCGATGCTCTCAATCGGGGGCATGACGCTCCTTACCGCCTGTGGCCCGTCCACCGAGACCAAGAGTTCCAGCCCTTCCTCGACCTCTAGCGATTCCAGCTCTTCGGCCGCCTCGACCTTTGGCGAGGGCGGCAAGCTGCGCGTTGGCATGGAGGTCGCCTATCCTCCCTACAACTGGCAGACGTCCGAAGAGACGGCCGACACTATCCCCGTCGACGGTCTTTCTGGCGCTTACGCCGACGGCATGGACGTCTATGTGGCCAAGCAGGTCGCCAAGGCCCTTGACCTCGAGCCTGTTGCCGTCAAGCTGGCCTGGTCTGGCCTGATCGAGGCCTTGAACTCCGGCACCATCGACGTCATCATCGCGGGTATGACCCCCACCGACGAGCGTCGCCAGTCCATCGACTTCTCTGACCCCTACTTTGTGGGCACCTACGGCCTTCTGTGCAAGAAGGACTCCCAGTACGCCAGCGCCAACAGCGTGGCCGACCTGGCCGGCGCCTCGATCCTGGGTCAGAAGGACACCCTGCTTGACACTGTGATCGACGAGCTTGACGGCGTCACCCACATGACCCCGGTTGACTCGGTCCCCGCGCAGCTGTCCCACCTCAACCAGGGCGCTTGCGACTGCATCACCTACAACGTCGAGAACCGTCAAGGTCTTCTGGACGCCAACCCCGACTTGGTGGCCATTGCCTTTAACGGCAGCTACACCATCTTCCCCGACGAGGTCTCTTGCAACATTGGCCTTAAGAAGGGCCAGGATGACGTGCTGGCCAAGATCAACAAGGCCCTGGCCGATATGGGCGATACCGAGGCCACCTTTACCGCCATCATCGACCGCCAGCCGGCCTAAGGGCAAAGACGGGGTGCCGAGAAGTTCTTCTCGCCGTTGCTTCCATGATTTACCTGGGCGTTTGTGCGCTAAGCCGTGCAAGCGCCCTTTCGCTTATTCACTTTGGAGGATCACATGGGCAGGCGTCTTGCCTCGTTTGTCTTGGACGACCACCGCTACGTTTTCTTGGGCACCAGCGCGTTTGCTGCGGTGGGCCTTATGCTGGCCAACTCGGCGCACCCGGCGTCCAGTTTCTTGGCGCCCATCTACGGCGTCGAACTGGTGCTGTACTACGCGCTTTTTGCCTGGATTGTCGTGAGCGCGTTGGCGCTGGTAAACAAGCTGGTTAAGTGGAAGGACTACGCGGCTGTCTCGCCGTTTGCAAAGCCGGCGGCTAAGAAGGTCGAGCGCATCGCTTCTTACGTGATTTGGGCCATCGTTGTGGTCTTCATGGCCGACCGCTGGATTGTAGGCTTCTGCGACCTGGTAAACAATGCCGTCCATGCCACGTCCAACCCCACCGACTTTTGGTCCAGCTCTATCTACATGCTGTGGGACACGCGCCAGGTCTTTGTGAGCGGCATCCAGAACACCGTTCTTCTGGCTGTTTTTGGCACCATCATCGCGTTTTTCCTGGCCCTGCTGCTGGTCTTTTTGCGCATCCAGGTGATCGACCGGTCCGATAATGACTTTGTACGCTTCTTGAAGGTCGTGGGTTCGGGCTTTGCGCGCGTCTACTCTACGGTGGTGCGTGGCACGCCCATGATGATCCAGGGCTTGCTTATCTACTTTGGCGGCGGCTCGCTGCTGCGCGGGCTGTTTGGGCTTTCTACCACGCAATCGGCCGCGATCTGGACGACCTTTATGGCCGGCCTGGTCACGATTTCGCTTAACTCCACGGCCTACATGATGGAGGTGCTGCGCGCGGGCATTGGCGCGGTGGACCCCGGCCAGGCCGAGGCGGCGCGTTCGCTGGGCTTGTCTCAGTGGCAGGCCATGCGCAAGGTCGTCTTCCCGCAGGGCGTTAAGAACTCGATCCCGGCGCTTTCTAACGAGCTGGTCATCAACCTCAAGGATTCCTCGGTGCTGTCTGTCATTGGCGTCGTCGACCTGATGTTTGCTACCACCACCATCGCCGGCAAGTACTACAAGCAGATGGAGATTTACGTGGTTGCCATGGCCGTCTACCTGGTGCTTACCCTGGTGGCGTCCAAGCTGTTGGATATGCTGTCCAAGAAGCTCGAGGCAGGCGAGGTGGGCCCTGTGCTGGGCACCGCCGACGTCTTGAGCGGGACCGGCGCCGATGCTGCCGCGACCGAGCACTGAGGAAGAGGGGAGAAGAAACATGGCTAACGATAACGTCGCAGCTACGGGTGCCGCTGCCAGTGCCGCCGAGCCCCTCATTCGCGTTGAGGGCATCGAGAAGAGCTTTGGGTCCAA
>CAVEMP010000227.1:0-10697 GCA_963616835.1 uncultured Oscillospiraceae bacterium
GCCGATGTCGAGGATCAGGCCGCCCTTGACGACCTCGATGACCTCGCCCTCGACGGTCTCGGAGTTGTTGAACTTCTCCTCGACGGCGTTCCAGGCGCGCTCGTACTCGGCACGCTTCTTGGAGAGAACCAGACGGCCCTCCTTGTCCTCCTTCTGGAGAACAAGAGCCTCGATGTCGTCGCCCATGGCAACGATGTCGGCGGGGTTGACATCCTTGCGGATGGAGAGCTCGCGGGAAGGAATGACGCCCTCGGACTTGTAGCCAATGTCAAGCAGGACCTCATCGCGCTCGATCTTGACGACGGTGCCGCTTACAAGATCGCCCTCATCGAAATCGGTGACGGTACCGTCGATAAGGTTGTTCATCTCCTCGTCTGAAATGTCATCCAGAGAAAAGATGGACGAGTTCTGAATCTCACTCAAAGGTGGACCCCTTTCGAACTTCGGGGCCCCGGTTCATGGTCGCTGCCTGCAGTGCCCAGTGGGCTTCTACCTGGAAACTTGCATGCTCTCGGGGGCCAACAGATACGGTTGCGCAGGCTTTTGCCCACACGATGAAACAGGTTAACGGTTTTGGTGGCTCAATTTCAAGGCAAACTAGGGCCAAAATTTTGTTTTTACGCAGGTTCAACACGCAATTAACAACTCGCGTCGAACAAGTTTGGGGCAGCGCGGCAACCTACCTTTTTATCGAGAAGGACACCACACGGTAGCCCGCCTGCTCGACCGCGCGGCGGTACACCGCCTCGTCGATCTTCTCCTTGCATAAAACCTTTGCGCTTCCGCCCTGAAGACGCACGGTGGCCCAGGTTCCGGGGACGCTGTTCAACGCCGCGGTCACGGCGGCCACGCAGTGCTCGCAGGTCATGCCGCCGATGCCCACGAGGGCCTCGTGGGCGTAGTGGGACTCGTCGGTGTCAGTGACCTCCACGGGGCCCACAGGGGTCTTCTCGCCGCCGCCTGCGCCCGGGTTTTTGATGTCGCCCGAGCAGCAGTCGCGCTTGCCCGTGGCCGTGCCCACAAAGCGCCAGACGGCCGCGGCCACCACGACCGCGACAATGGCAACTATGGCGATATCGGTAATGTTCATCTTAATACCCCCTGATTCAAGTTAACCATTGCCAACTATATACCCCCAATAGGTATCTGTACAGCGAGAAACGCCCCGGACATCAAGGGAAGAACCGTCCGGGGCGCCGGGGAAACTATAGAGAGCTTAAGCGCTTCTCAACGCACCTAGCCCTTGCGCTTCTCGGTGATGAAGAAGGCGGCCACGCCGATGACGCAGACCGTGATGCAGCCAACGCAGGCAGGCATGCGCCTGGAGGCTGCTGGGACCTTAGGTGGACCAAGGCGGTCTTCTTTGGCGTGGGTGGCCACCATTGCCTTGGCCTTCCTAATAGCGACTTTATTTAGGGTTGCGCTTAAAGAAAACCGAATGGCCACCGTCAACAGCCGCCAGCTCATCTGCGTCACGGTCATTGTCCTTGTGGCGGACCTCGTGCTGTCTTATTTGCCGCTGGTAGGCGGCGGGTTTAAGGCCACTACATTGCCTGCGCCTTCGCTGGGTTGCGTTGCGTGCTCACGCTTGTGCTGCAATCCGACATGCCTACGCAGTCGAGGCTGCCGCAAGAACAAGAGACCCGGCGTTCGATCCAGTCGTACGAGAACCGAGCCAACACGGGATATGCCACGCTCGACGTGCTTCTCACACAAAAGCTCATACAGGCCGACGCGCAAGAGACGACGCTTACCTACCTTGTGGACGGGGCCGAATTCGCAGCCCTGGGCGAGGTAGACATCTATGCTCTGTTTGGCGATGTGCTCGACAACGCACTCGAGGCAACAGGAAAGATTGCCGACCCGCAAAGGCACGTAATCAACCTCAAGGCCACAAAGCGTCAAGAGTTGTTGGTCATAGCTTGTGGAAAACGCCACGGCGGGCACGCCACCTACGCGATGAACGGCGGCGTCTTTTGCGTCCAGATTGTCATGTGTCCCGCTGCTGAATAGAGGGTTATGCGAAACCTCGGGTTCGTATTACTGCGAGGTTTTTCGATATCTGTATGTTTAAGAGTTTGGCCAGCGAGCTTTTTCGATATCTGCATGCTTAAACTGGTAAGAACAAGCTGATTAAGATAAGTTTAGTTAAATGATTGATATCTCAACTGGGGTTTTGTCAAGCTCTGTCGAGCTCCTGGCCCCAAACAGCATGCAGATATCGAAAAAGCTCGCAGCAACCTGGACAAAACATGCAGATACGCCAAATCCTCGCAGTTGACCTGTAATACGTTCTTCGGCGGCACAAGAAAGAGCCCTCGTCGCCGAGGGCTCTGACTGCAAGCTGTTTTTCGCTCTAAGGTCTTTAAGGCTTAGACCCAGAAGAGCATGGAGTTGTAGCTGGGGACGGGCCAGTAATCCTCGCCCACGACCTTTTCCATCTCGTCCACGGCGGCGCGCAGGGTGTCCATGGCGGGGATGACAACGTCGCGGTAAGCGTTGCACTCGTCCTGGGGATCGTCGAGCTCACGGGCGTCGACGTTCTTGGCCTCAAGGTCGGCGACGGCCTCGGCAATGGCGTCGATACCGCCGGTCAGGGTGGCGACAAAGGCCTTCTCGGACTTGGACTCGATGCCAAGCTCGGCTTTGGTGGCAACGCTAGCGGCCAGGCTGGAGCTGAACTCAGAGATAGCGGGCAGGTACAGGCGCTTGGCCATGTCGACCATGGTGTTGGCCTCGATGTTCAGGAGCTTGGCGTACTGCTCGGCCTTAGAGACGTAACGAGCGTGGACCTCGGACTCAGAAAGTACGCCGTACTTGGAGAAGAACTCGATGTTCTCGGGGGCGATCATGCGAGGCAGGGCGTCCGGGGTGGTCTTGAAGTTGGGCAGGCCACGCTTGGCGGCCTCGGCCTCCCACTCGTCAGAGTAGCCGTTGCCCTCAAAGATGATGCGGTGGTGCTCCTTGAGGGTCTTCTTGACCCACTCAAGGGCGGCAGCGGTGAACTCGTCGCCGGTCTTACCCTCCATGAGGGTCGCGAACTCGTCGCAGACCTCGGCCACAGCGGTGTTGAGAACAACGTTGGGGTCAGAGAGGTTCTGCTGAGAACCGCACATACGGAACTCGAACTTGTTGCCGGTGAAGGCAAAGGGAGAAGTGCGGTTGCGGTCGGTGTTGTCCTGCAGGACATCGGGGAGCATGGGAACGCCCAGGTCCATGCGGGTCTTGCCGTGGGCCTCGACGGTCTCGTCGTTGATGAGGCCCTCGACAACAGCGTCAAGCTCGTCGCCCAGGAAGACAGAGACGATCGCGGGAGGAGCCTCGTTGGCGCCCAGACGGTGATCGTTGCCGGCGGAAGCGACAGAGACGCGCATGAGGTCGGCGTGCTTGTCGACGGCAGAGACCAGGCCAGCCAGGAAGACGAGGAACTGAAGGTTCTCGCCGGGGTTGGAGCCAGGCTCAAGGAGGTTCTTTCCATCGGCGCAGACGGACCAGTTGTTGTGCTTACCAGAGCCGTTGACGTAGTCGAAGGGCTTCTCGTGCTGCAGGCAGGCCAGGCCGTGGTGGGTGGCAAGAAGCTTGAGCTTCTCCATGGCCAGCAGGTTGTCGTCGACGGCCAGCGAGCCCTGCTCGAAGATGGGGGCCAGCTCGTGCTGGGCGGGAGCAACCTCGTTGTGCTTGGTCTTAGCGGGGACGCCCAGCTTCCACAGCTCGTCGTCGACCTCCTTCATGAAGGCGTTGACGGTGGGGCGGATGGCGCCGAAGTAGTGCTCCTCGAGCTCCTGGCCCTTGGCGGGCTCGCAACCAAAGAGGGTGCGGCCGGTGAGGATGAGGTCGGGGCGCTTCTGGAAGTCCTCCTCCTTGACGAGGAAGTACTCCTGCTCGGGGCCGACGGTGGTGATAACCGAGGTCACGTCCTTGCCAAAGAGCTTGAGGACGCGCTTTGCCTGGGTGGCCAGGGCGACCTGGGAGCGAAGCAGCGGGGTTTTCTTGTCCAGGGCCTCACCGGTGTAGGAGATGAAGGCGGTGGGGATGCAGAGGACCTCGTCCTTGATGAAGGCGGGGGAAGTGGGGTCCCAGGCGGTGTAGCCGCGGGCCTCGAAGGTGGCGCGAAGGCCGCCGGAGGGGAAGCTCGAGGCGTCGGGCTCGCCCTGGACGAGCTCCTTGCCGGAGAAGGACATCAGCACGGAGCCGTCGTCCTTAGGGGTGATGAAGGAGTCGTGCTTCTCGGAGGTGATGCCGGTCAGCGGCTGGAACCAGTGCGCGTAGTGCGTGGCGCCCTTCTCCAGTGCCCACTCCTTCATGGCGTGAGCGACCTCGTTGGCGATGTCGAGGTCGAGGGCCTTGCCCTCCTTGATGACCTTGGCGAGCTCCTTGTACGTAGGCTTGGGGAGACGCTCCTGCATCACCTTATCGGTGAAAAGAAGGGAGCCGTACTCCTCGGTGACCTTGTCCTTGCCCATGTGCGCCTCTTTCTTTTGGTTGGTGGCGTTTCGGCTTACGAGATGACACTTTAACGGCGCTTTGTTTCGCACGAATTAAGGCTCGGTATCCCGCACGGTGCGCAGGCGTTGCGCCCATGTCATGAAACGCCGCGCGCCGTGTAAAAAGCGCAGGTTGTACCTGGGGTTATCGGTTCTCGATGGATGCGACGTTCCTGATGGTGATAGAGATGCGGCCGTCGTCGCCGGTCTCAAAATCTATATATTCGGGGCTGTTGGTGAGGCTCGAGGGGAAGGTGATCTCGATACCGGTGTCGGTGCGGATCTTGTGGCTCTTGGTTAGGCGGTTGGCCACGCCGCGGCGCACCGGCGCCTCCTCGGGGAGCTTTGCCTCCTGCACGCGGGCCTCGTAGACCTCCACAATGTCGGGGCGGTCCTCAAAGATGGCGCGTCCCACCTCGACGGGCTCGATGACCTCGTCGGCGTCGGCCTTGGCGGCCACCAGGGCCTTGGCACGGCCCACCTCGACGGCGGCGGTCATGCCGTACTCGGCGGCCACGTCGCACACGATCTCGCTCACCTGGTCGATGACCTCGTGGCTGGACGCCTGTTTGGAGCACTGCAGGAACTTGTCGGGGATGATCAGACTGTTTTGGCCCGCGATCGCGCGCTCTTTGTCGTGGAAGTCGATGTCCATAGTCTGGCAGTTGACCAGCACGTACGAGTCGATCTTTTGCGACGGGTTGGGCAGCGTGGCATCCTGACGCGCAATCTGGTTATCTGTGCCGGCGACCTCGTGGACAAAGGACTGGCGGCGCGGCAGAAGCACCACGGCAAACATGCGGGCACCCGCCTCGCCGTCGAAGGCCTGATCAAGGTCGGCGGAGCTGGGCGTCTCGGTGGCGCCGGCGTCGGTGTCGGTGAAATCGGCGACAAGGAGGTCGGCCTGCTCGAGGTCGTCGGCGCGGCGCAGCTCTTCCCAGAACCACTGGGCGATCTGGGTAGAGAAGGCCGTGAAATCGGTGCCGCCGTTGAGGTAGTGCTCAAGCTCGCCGGCAAAGCCCGACTCGGGCGAGAAGGTGCCGTGCTGGCTGTCCGCGTTGGCCGAAATCTTGCGGCAGTTGCGCTGGACGTAGGACTTGGTGGCCTTATCGGCGATATCCAGCGGGTTTTGGGACAGGTACAACGAGCCGGACTCGAAGTCAAAGACGTGCAGGATAGCCTGGGAAACTCTAAGCATTTCTACCTTCTTGTCGTATGCGAGAAGAACGTGGGGCGCGCAGGCGCGGATTGGGCAGCCGGACCGGCGCAGCGAGGTTTCATTTTAGCGAAAGCGCGGCGAGCGGGGCCGCTAGAGCCAAGAGGCGCCCAGTCGGGAGGGCCAAGCGGACTCAAAACGCAGGCGCTCGCCGGTCACGGGGTGCGTGACCTCCTCGGACAGGGCATGTAAGAGCAGGCCCTTCTCGCCAAGGGACGGCTTGGGGCGGGTGCCCCCGTAGAGTTGGTCTCCCACGATGGGAAAACCAAGGCTTGCCAGGTGGACGCGGATCTGGTGGCGACGTCCGGTTACCAACTCGACCTCCAGCAGGGTGCGGCCAGCGGCTCGACCGGTCACCTTGACCAGGGTCTTTGCAGGTTTGCCCTGCCCTGCGGCACCGGCGCGCATACGGCGGGAGTCGTGGCGGTCGCGGGCGATGGGGGCTTCGATGACCTTCTCGGTAAATGAGGGGGAGCCGCCAACGACGGCCAGGTAGCGCTTGCGCATGTCATGGCCCGCGACCTGGGCATCAAGCGCGGGCTGCGCGGCTTTATCAAGCGAGAAGAGCACTAGGCCACTCGTCTCGACGTCCAGGCGCTGCAGGGGCTGCAGGTCGCGAGCGTCTCTCCCCCGCCCCTCAAGGTAGGCGCGGGCCAGGTCGGTCAAGGTCGCGGCGCCCGTGCCATCGCCGTGCACGAGGATGCCGGCCGGCTTGTCGACGCAAAGCAAGACGTCGTCCAGGTAGACGACGTCTTGCTCGGTGAGGCTCTTAGGCATGCGGGGCTTGGCTGTCATGCGCGGATGCGAGCGGGCTTGAACGGGCGGGTGCGAACCGGGGCCTAGCCCAGGCGAGACGTGACCTCGGCGGCCAGGTCTGCCATGGGCACCTGGACCTGCTCGTGGGAGGCCATATCGCGGATCGTGGCGACGCCTGCGGCCACCTCGTCTGCGCCCAAGACGACGCACAGGGTGGCGTGGAGCTTGTCGGCCTGCTTAAACTGGGACTTCAAGCTGCGGCCCTGGTAATCGGCCTCGGCGCGGACGCCCGCCTGGCGAAGGGCCAAAGTTGCCGAGAAGACCGCGTCGCGCTGCTCGGCGCTGGCGCCGGCCACGTAGACGCAGGTGGGCTCGGCGCCCGCCAGCTCGACGCCCTGGGAGGCCAGGGCCAGCGCGATGCGCTCGAAGCCCACGGCAAAGCCGATGCCGGGGGTGGGCTTTCCGCCCTCGAGCTCCATCAGGCCGTCGTAGCGGCCACCGCCGCCGATGGCGCCAACGCCCGCGCCCTCGACCTCGACCTCAAAGACCGTGCGAGTATAGTAGTCAAGGCCGCGGACCAGCGTGGGGTCCTCGGTGTAGGAGACGCCGGCGGCGTCGAGATAGCGCTTGACCTGGGCGTAGTGCTCGGCGCAGTCGCCGCACAGGTGGTCGTTGACCAAGGGAGCCGCGGCCATGACCTCGTGGCACTTGGGGTTTTTACAGTCAAAGGCGCGAAGCGGGTTGATCTGGGCGCGCTCCAGGCAGTCCTCGCACATCTCATTAGCGTGGTCGAGGATAAAAGCCTTAACCTTGTCGCGGTATGCGGGGCGGCAGGCGCCGTCGCCCATCGAATTAATGTAAAGACGCAGCTTAGAGGCGTCGAAGCCCAGGCGCTTGAAGAACTCCATCAGCATGATGATGCACTCGGCGTCCGCGGCGGCATCGGGGGCGCCCAGCCACTCGACGCCTACCTGGTGAAACTGGCGCAGACGGCCCTTCTGGGGGCGCTCGCCGCGAAACATGGCCTCGGCGTACCACAGCTTGACCGGGGCGGCACCCTGCGGCACAAAGTTGTTCTCGACGGCGGCGCGCACCACGCCGGCGGTTCCCTCGGGGCGCATCGCCATGCGTTGGCGGGGCTTCAAGTGAGACTCGCTGCCCTTCTCAAGGATGTCGCCAAAAAGGGCGCCCGAGACCACGCGGAACATCTCTTTGCGCACGACATCGGTCGACTCGCCGATGCCGTGGACAAAGGTGTCAACCTGCTCGATTGCCGGAGTCTCGATCATGTCGAAGCCGTAGGCGCCAAACAGGTCGCGCGCGACGTCTTGCATGCGCTGCCAGGCGCGCATGTAGCTGCCGTAGAGGTCCTCGGTGCCCTGAACCTTCTGTCCCATGTGATTTTCCTCTCGAGAAAAGCCCGCGCTGCTCGCAGGCGCCGTTTTCCAACCGCCTAGTATACCTTCTCGCCATTAAAAAGGGCACCGTACACGACGGTGCCCCATTTAGTTCAACGATCCCTCGGGGATTACGCGACCTTAGTCAATATCAATAGTGACGACCCAGCCGTGCTTGTCCTCAATGGCGCCAGACTGGATGCCGGTCAAGGTCTCGCGCAGCTTCTGCATGACGGGACCAACGTGCTCCATGCCATAGACGACGCTCTTCTCGCCGTTGTCGATCTGGCCAACGGGAGAAATGACGGCCGCGGTGCCGCACATGCCGCACTCGACAAACTGGTCGATCTCGTCGAACTTGACCGGGCGCTGCTCGACCTCAAGGCCAAGGTCCTCGGCCACCTGGACCAGGGAGCGGCGAGTGATGGAGGGCAGGATAGAGTCGGTGAAGGACTGGGGAACAACCAGGTTGCCGTCCTTCTTGACAAAGATGACGTTGGCGCCGCCGGTCTCCTCGACGTAGGTGCGAGTCTGCGGGTCAAGGAAGAGGTTGTCGGCGTAGCCCTTCTCGTGCGCCAGAACGCTGGGGTAAAGCGACATGGCGTAGTTAAGGCCGGCCTTGATGTTGCCGGTGCCGTGGGGAGCGGCGCGGTCGTAATCGGGAACCTGCAGCTTAACGGGCTTGACGCCGCCCTTGTAGTAGGGGCCCACGGGGGTCACAAGGATGCGGAACTGGTACTCATCGGCAGGCTTGACGCCAATGACGTCGCCCGTTGCGAACATGAAGGGACGCACGTAGAGCGTGGCACCAGAGCCAAAGGGCGGCACCCAGGCAGCGTTGGCCTTGACGACCTGCTTGACGGCCTCGACAAAGCGATCAACGGGGAACGGCGGCATGCACAGCCGCTGCGCCGAGTCGTACATGCGCTGGGCGTTCATGTCGGGGCGGAAGCACACAACCGAGCCGTCCTCGGTGGTGTAGGCCTTCAGGCCCTCGAAGACCTCCTGGCAGTAGTGGAGAAGGCCGGCGCACTCGGACATCACGATGGTGTGGTCGGGGGTAAGCTCGCCCTCGCCCCACTCGCCATCCTTATAGTTGCAAACATAGCTGTAGTCGGTGTGCTGGTAGGTAAAGCCCAGGCTACCCCAGTCGATGTCCTTCTTCTCCATGTGCCACATCTCCTTGCACGGGCGCGACGGCCGCTTGCCGCGGCGCCGTTGACGCGTTTGATACGTAATTGCCTAGGGTAGTCCCGATTCTGGGGGCCGCCGCGGCGTGTATCGCTTTGTTAACAAAGCGGGCCGCTGTGTCATCGCTGTGTCATACAATCTGGCCTGTTGCGAAATCGAGGAACGGAGAAACCCATGCGCATGTTTAGGAACGACTACTTGGAGGGCGCGGCGCCGCAGATCCTGGAGGCGCTGGCTCGCACCAACGCCGAGCAGTGCGTGGGCTACACCGAGGGCGATCCGCACTGCGAGCGGGCGCGCGAGCTGATTCGCGCGGCCTGTGGGCGAGACGACGTGGACGTGGAGTTCTGCATTGGCGGCACGTCTGCCAACATCGTGGGCGTGACGGGGATGCTGGCCGACTGGGAGGGCGTCATCTGCACCAAGGACGCCCACATCAACGTGCACGAGACGGGCGCGATCGCGGCATGCGGGCGCACCGTGCTGGCCACGCAGGACTCCGACGGGTTCCTCTCGCCCGAGGCGGCCGAGTTGGTGTACGTGAACCAGACCATGACGGGGCGCCACATGACGCTGCCCAAGATGATCTACATCACCAACGCCACCGAGTTCGGCGGGGTATGGACGCGCGAGCGCTTTGACGCGATCTGCGACTGGGCGCACAGGCGCGGGCTTAAGGTCTACGTGGACGGCGCGCGTCTGGCCGTGGCCTTGACGTCACAGGGCAACGACCTGACGCTTGAGCACCTGGCGGCGAAGGCCGATGCTTTCTACCTGGGCGGCACCAAGAACGGCATGCTGTTTGGCGAGGCGATGGTCATCGCAGACCCCGAGCTCAAGCGGTCGTTCCCCTATCTTATTAAAGAGCGCGGCGGGCTGATGGCCAAGGGCCGTTTGCTGGGCGTGCAGTTTGAGGCGGCCTTCGAGCAGCCGGCCGACGGCGGCGAAGCCCTGTACTGGAGCCTGGCCCGCGGCGCCAACGAGTGCGCGCTTCGCCTGCGCGACGGCATGAACGAGCTGGGCTTCGAGTCGTACCTGCCGGCCAACACCAACCAGCAGTTCTTTGTGGTGGAGCCCTCGGTTGCGCAGAAGTTCGACGAGGCCGTGGGCTGCGAGACCTTCGCGCAGCTGCCGGACGGCCGCCGGGTCATTCGCTTTGTGACCTCGTGGGCCACAAAGCCCGCCGACGTGGACGAGTTCTTGGCCTTCGCGAAGACGGTTTAGGCGGGTGCGGCCGCCCGGCGGACGGTCGCTCGCGGAGCTAGGAAGCAAAAACGCGACAAGTCGGCCAACAAATTCGAATTGAGTAAGTAGCCAAAAAACTCGCAAGTCTCTGACCTGCGAGTTTTCTTTTGACGATTGCCCGGTTACTCAAACGGTTGGATTTTGTTGGCCGACTTGTCGCGTTTTTGAAAATTGAAGCATTCCAATCGCGCAGTGCCACCCACGCGGACGACCGCTAGTCGTCGATCGGGCGGCGGCGGAGGTCCTTGACCCGCGAGCGGTAGTGCTTAGCCGCAAGCCGCCGCTCTTTGGACGCGCGCGTGGGCTTGGTCTTGTGGCGCACCTTGGGCGGCACGGCGCGACGGGCCAGCTCGTCGCGGATCTTCTGCAGGCAAAGCTGCCGGTTGCGGTACTGGCTGCGCGACTCGC
>CAVEMP010000228.1:0-2968 GCA_963616835.1 uncultured Oscillospiraceae bacterium
CGGATGGGGCTTCTTGCCGACGGTCGCTTTATTGGGACCATCGGCGGCGGCAACATCGAGCGGATCGCGCAGCAGCGCATGGGCAAGATGCTTGCGGTCGTAAAGCGCGGCAACACCGGTGACCTGGGCTTTTCTCGATTGGAATGGATGACGCACGAGAAGAACGCCATGGCTTGCGGCGGCGATGCTCTTTTGGCCATCCGTCTTGTGACCGGGGATGACCTGGGCGTCATTGATGACCTTATCGGCGCGTGCGAAGGCAGCAAGGGGGCATGGCTGGTCGAAGACTGGCAAGACCCCGAGCGCCCCGCCTGGTCCGTCGAGGTCGAGGGCTCGGCCAAGCGCCCCACCTGGGACGAGGCGGCGCTCCGCTACGAGGAACCCGTTTCTGCCGAGCCCGTGTGCTACGTCTTTGGCGGCGGCCACGTGGGGCAGGCCCTGGTACCGGTCCTGGCCTCCGTTGGCTTTGTGGTCCATGTTGTCGACGACCGCCTCGGTATCTGCGAGGCCGGGCTCTTCCCGCTGGCACGTGCCGTGACCTGCTGCTCGTTTAAGGACATCGAGAGCTACGTAAGCGTTGGCGAGAAGGACTACGTGGTGGTTCTTACTCACGGCCACCTGGGCGACGCCGCGGTGCTCGAGCGCGTCTTGCCGTGCCACCCGTTCTACGTGGGCTGTATCGGTAGTCGCCGCAAAGCCGCCTTCGTTATCGACTCGCTGGTACAGGCTGGAATCGACCGGGCGGAGGCCGAGCGCGTCCACCTGCCAATTGGCGAGGACATCGGCGCCGTTACCCCGGCCGAGATCGCCGTTTCGATCGCGGCGCAGCTCATCCGGTGCCGCGCCGGTCGCGACGACGAGTAGCGCCCGCCGTGCCGCGGGTTTCTCGCCGCACCTGTGTTCACAAGTTGCATTGGGAGAAGAAAGGGAAATGAAATGATCAGTAGAAGAGAGTTCTTGTCAGTCTCTGCCGTCGTCGCGGCCGGCCTTAGCTTGGGCGCTTGCTCGAGCAACAGCTCGTCTAGCAGCGTGGATTCTGGCTCTAGCGCAAAGACTGCCGAGAAGACCAAGCTTGTCATTTTTGCCGCCGCGTCGATGACCGAGTCGCTTACCAAGGCGGGCGACCAGTTCTGTGCCGCAAACGACCAGTACGAGTTGTCCTTCAACTTTGACTCTTCGGGCACGTTGAAGACCCAAATCCAGGAGGGCGCCGACTGCGACGTCTTTATCTCTGCCGGCCAAAAGCAGATGAGCCAGCTGGACATCGAGGCCAGCGCCGAGGTCAACACCGAGGGCCTGGACCTTATTGACCACTCGACCCGCTTCGACATCCTTGAGAACAAGGTCACCCTGGTCGTGCCCGACGACAACCCCAAGGCCATCACCAGTTTCGACGACCTTGCGCAGAAGCTGGCCGCCGGCGACGTGCTTTTGGCCATGGGCAACTCCGACGTGCCCGTGGGCCAGTACACCCAGAAGATTTTGGCTTACTACAACCTTGACGAGACGGTCCTGGCCAACAGCGGCTGCATCACTTATGGCACTAACGTCAAGGAGGTCACCTCGCAGGTGGCCGCCGCCTCGGTCGACTGCGGCATCATCTACCAGACCGACGCCTACTCCGCCGGCCTTAAGGTCGTCGACTCGGCGACCAAGGACATGTGCGGCCAGGTGGTCTACCCGGCGGCGGTGACCAAGAACGCCCCGCAGACCGAGGGCGCCAAGGCCTTCCTTGAGTTCCTTAAGGGCTCCGAGGCCTCTGCCGACTTCGAGGAAGTGGGCTTTACCCCGCTGGCCAACTAGGCAGGCGCTGTGCGAATAAACCGCACGTAGACGTACATACGGACAAGGACGCGCATGGACTGGTACCCTCTGCTCAACTCGCTGAGAATTGCCGCCGTTTCGACGGTGGTGGTGTATTTCCTTGGCATCTTTTTGGCTAACCTGGTGGCCCGCGCCAACCGTGTGGTCAAGGGCGTTTTGGACGTCATCTTGACGCTGCCGTTGGTTTTGCCGCCAACGGTCGTGGGCTACCTGCTCCTGCGCGTTCTTGGTCCCAGGCAGCCGTTGGGCGCCTGGCTTATGCAGGCATTTGGGATTCGTTTGACCATGGTGTGGTACGCCGCGATCGTGGCGACCGTGGTTGTGAGCTTCCCGTTGATGTACCGCACGGCGCGCGGTGCCTTTGAGGCTTTTGACCAGAACCTGGCCGACGCCGCCCGCACGCTGGGTAGGTCCGAGACCTGGATCTTTTGGCACGTCAAGATGCCGTGCTGCCAGCAGGGCATCATCGCGGGTGCGGTCTTGGCCTTCGCGCGCGCCCTGGGCGAGTATGGTGCCACGGCCATGATTTGCGGCTATACGCCGGGCTCGACGGCCACGGTTTCGACCACGGTCTACCAGCTGTGGCGCACCGGCGACGACGCGGGGGCCCTTACCTGGGTCTTGATCAACTTGGCGATTTCTGCTGTGGTGCTTCTCGCCATGAATTGGTTTGAGGGGCAGAGCAAGACGGCGGCTAAGGGAACACGGGCCGGCGCGGGTGCGGGCGCGTCTGCGGCCAGAAAGGCGCTGTCATGAGCCTGTCTGTTTGCGTGAAAAAGCAGCTGGGCGCATTTTGCCTGGACGTCTCGTTTGAGGTCGAGAAGGCACGGGAGATCTTGGCCCTTCTCGGCCCCTCTGGCTGCGGTAAGTCGATGACCTTGAAGTGCATTGCCGGCGTCGTGTCGCCCGATGAGGGGCGGATTGTCCTTAACGACCGCGTGCTGTTTGACTCGGCGGCGCGCGTGAACCTGCGCCCGCAGGAGCGCCACGTGGGCTACCTGTTTCAAAACTACGCGCTCTTTCCCAACATGAGCGTCGAGGAAAATATCGGCTCGGGCGTGCTGCGCGTGAGCAAAGAAGAGCGGGCCGCGCGCGTGGCCGAGCAGGTCAAGCGCTTTAGGCTCGAGGGGCTTGAGCGCAAGCG
>CAVEMP010000228.1:3278-6293 GCA_963616835.1 uncultured Oscillospiraceae bacterium
AGCGGGTGCAAGAACGTGAGCCGGGCACGGGTGGTTGGCGGCGAGACGGGCGGCGCGGGCGCGTCGGGCGCTGCCGCGGCCACGACCGCGTTGGAGTGCCTGGACTGGGGCGTGACGCTGGAGACTACGTTGCCGGTACCCGTTGGCGTTACCCATGTGGGCGTGAGGGCGCACTACTTTGAGGTCGTGGGCTCAGGCGCCGCGGCCGGCGTGGCCGGCGCGACTGCCGAGAACAACAACGCCTTTACCTGCGGCGTTGACCGCGTTATCGACAATGTCTTCTCGACGATCGCGATGCTGCGAACTCCTGCGGGCGCTCTTCTGCGCTACGAATGTGAGAAGGACGCCTGGGCTGCGCTGGATAATCCGGGCGAGGTCAGGCTGCGAATCGCGCCCGAGTGTGTTATGCCTTTGTGCGACGGCGCTGCGGCGAGGGGGTAGTTTCAAGGGTGCACGATGCGTGACGAGCAAGGTAGGACAATCGATTATCTGCGGCTCTCGGTGACCGACCGCTGCAATTGCCGCTGCGTTTACTGCATGCCGGCCGCGGGCGTCCCCAAGATGGCGCACGGAGATATTTTGTCCTTCGAGCAGATGACCCAGGTCGTGGACGCCGCCGCCGAGCTGGGCGTGCATAAGGTGCGTCTGACCGGCGGCGAGCCCTTGGTGCGGCGCGGCATCGTGGACCTTGTGGGCATGGTAGCTGCTGTTCCGGGCATCAAAGAAGTTGCGATGACGACAAACGCCACGCTTCTCGCGCCCGTTGCTGCCGGTCTTAAGGCGGCGGGGTTGACGCGCCTTAACGTGAGCTTGGACAGCCTGCGGGCAGATCGTTATTCTCGGTTGACACGCGGCGGGTGTCTGGATGACGCGCTTGCGGGGCTTGAGGCGGCTCGAGCGGCCGGTTTTACTGGGACCAAGATCAACTGTGTGCTTATCGGCGGGGTCAATGACGACGAGGTGGCAGATATCGCCGCGCTTGCCAAGGACACCCCCTGCGACGTGCGGTTCATTGAGCTGATGCCCATAGGGCAGGCGGCCGCGATGCCGCGCGAGGCGTTTCTCGGCGCAGACGCGGTTTTGGACGCGCTGCCGCCCGCACCCCTGGTGGCGACCGACGGCGTGGCGCGGCTGTACCAGCCGGCGGGCTGGGCGGGCCGAGTTGGTCTGATCAGTCCAATGAGCCACAAGTTCTGCGGCGGCTGCAACCGCATTCGCGTGACGGCAGATGGCCGCCTGAAGCCGTGCCTGCACTCGGCCACCGAGGTTGACCTGCGCGGACTTGACCGCGATCAGCTGCTGGCGGTTTTGCGCGCGGGCATCGCGGGCAAACCGGCGTACCATCATATGGACAAGACGCGCCGCAGCGATTCGGCGCGCGACATGAACGAGATTGGCGGGTAACGTGGGCACAGACGACCTCACGCACATAAACGAGCAGGGCCGGGCACGCATGGTCGACGTCTCGGCCAAGGACCAGACCGAACGCGTGGCGCGGGCCGCGGGCTTTGTGCGCATGGCGCCCTCGACGGTCGAGCTGGTGCGCACCGGCGGCTGCAAGAAGGGCGACGTTTTGGCCGTGGCGCAGGTCGCGGGCATCATGGCGGCCAAGCGCTGTTGGGAGCTGGTGCCCATGTGCCACCCCATCCAGCTTACGGGCGTTGACGTGCGTTTCTTTATTGAAGCGGGCGGCGTGGCCATCGAGGCCGAGTGTCGTTGCTGCGGCAAGACCGGCGTCGAGATGGAAGCTTTGACGGCCGCGAGCGTGGCTGGACTGACCATCTACGACATGCTTAAGGCCCACCAACGCGACATGGTGATCGACGAGGTGCGCCTGCTTGAGAAGTCGGGCGGCAAGTCTGGGCATTTTGTTGCGGAGAAGTGCGAGTCGGCCGCTGACAGTGACGCGGGTTTCTCGCCCGCGGGGTCTGTTGTGGCCGTGAGCGTGAGCCACAAGAAAGGCACGCGCAAAACGCCGGTCGACGCAATCGAGCTGCAGGTAGGGTTGGGCATCGTGGGCGATGCGCACGCAGGAGCGTGGCATCGCCAGGTAAGTCTTTTGCCGCAGGAGTCCCTTGAGTCCATGTTGGAGAAGATTCCGGGCCTGGCTCCCGGCGACTTTGCCGAGAACATCATGACGCGCGGCTTGGACCTCAAGGCCCTGCCTGTGGGCACGGTTTTGCAGGTGGGGGAGGCCGAGCTGGCCATTACCCAGATTGGGAAGACCTGCCATAACGACTGTGAGATTCGTCGCCTTGCGGGCGACTGCGTGATGCCGCGCGAGGGCGTATTTTGCGTCGTGACGCGTGGCGGGTGCGTGCGGGCCGGGGACCTTGTGCAGGTGAGGGGATAAAAGATGAAACTTATCGACACCAAGGACGCGGTTGGCCACATCCTGTGCCACGACATGACGCAGATTATACCCGGCAAGTCCAAGGGGCCGCGCTTCAAGAAGGGCCACGTTGTGACCCAGGAGGACATTCCTGTTCTTCTCAGCATGGGTAAGGCCAGTTTGTATGTGTGGGAGCTCGAGCCGGGCATGGTGCACGAGAACGACGCGGCGGGGCGGCTGGCCGCGCTTTGTTTGGGTCCCAACACGGTTGCCGCGGGCGAGCCGAGCGAGGGCAAGATCGGCATTAACGCGGCCTGCGACGGCGTTTTGCTGGTCAACTCCGCGCGCCTTCGTGCCGTCAACGCGACCGACGAGGTCATGGTCGCTACGCGCAAGGGCGGCTTTCGCGTGGCCGCCGGCGACGCCCTTGCGGGCACCCGCGTGATTCCGCTGCTGGTGCGCGAGGAGGTTCTTCTTGCCGCCGAAGCTGCGGCCGCCGGCGAGAAACTCCTTGAGGTCGCGCCCTTTGTGCTGCGCACGGCCGCGGTGATCGCCACGGGTTCTGAGGTGGCGCAGGGCTTGATCGAAGACGCGTTTACGCCGGTTATGGTGCAGAAACTTGCCAACTTTGGCATCGATGTCACGGTTCGAGAGACCCCCGGCGACAACCGCGGGGACATTGC
>CAVEMP010000229.1:0-1188 GCA_963616835.1 uncultured Oscillospiraceae bacterium
GCCGCGCCCGTGCTACTCCGCCGCCGGGACCTGCCCCGTCTCGAAGATCTGGTCAAGCGCCGCCTCGTCCAGGACAGCGACGCCCAAGGACTCGGCCTTGTCCAGTTTCGAGCCCGCGTTGGCGCCCGCCACCACGTAGCTCGTCTTCTTAGAGACCGAGCCCGCGACCTTGGCGCCCATGGCCTTTAGACGCGCGCCGGCATCGGCGCGGCCGTACTTCTCCAGCGTGCCGGTAAGGACAAATGTGAGGCCGGCCAGGGTCTGCGGCACGTCGTCGGTGGGCGCGGCCTCTTCAAGCAAGACACCCGCCTTGCGCAGGCGCTCGACGACCTCGACGTTCTTCTCGACGGCAAAGAAGTCCTCGACCGAGGCCGCAATCTTGGGACCAACGCCGTCTACCTGGGCAATTTCTTCTGCCGAGGCCAGCATCAACGCCTGCATCGAGCCGAAGCGCTTGGCGAGAAGACCCGCCACGTTGGCGCCCACCAGACGGATACCCAGGCCAAACAGCACGCGCGAAAGGCCGCGGCCCTTGGACTCCTGGACCTGGGCCATGACCTTTTTGGCGATGACCTTGCCCACCACGATGTCTTCTCCGTCGACCGACTGGCGGCCAACCGAGACCTGGGCCAGGGCGTCCTCGGTCAAGGTGTCGTAGAAATCGGCGACGTCGCGCAGAAGGCCGTCGTCCACCATGTGGTTGATGATCTCGATGCCCAGGCCGTCGATGTCCATGGCGCCGCGCGAGCCCCAGTGAATCAGGCGCTCGGTTGCCTGCGCGGGGCAGTCGATCGAGACGCAGCGATAAGCCACCTCGCCCTCCTCGCGCACCACGCGCGAGCCGCACGAGGGGCAGGTCTGGGGCATCTGGAACTCAACGGCATCGGCGGGGCGCAGCTCAAGGACGGGCCCCACGACCTCGGGAATCACGTCGCCTGCCTTGTGGACCACGATGGTGTCGCCCACGCGCACGTTCTTGCGGCGGATCTCATCGATGTTGTGCAGGGTCGCGCGGGCGATCGTTGAACCCGCCACCAGCACGGGGTCGAACTCGGCCACCGGGGTCAACACGCCGGTGCGGCCCACCTGCACGCGAATCTGGCGCAGCACGGTGCGCTTCTCCTCGGGTGGGAACTTAAAGGCGATCGCCCAGCGGGGCGCGCGGGCGGTGAAGCCCAGGGCCGCCTG
>CAVEMP010000229.1:1414-3316 GCA_963616835.1 uncultured Oscillospiraceae bacterium
AGGTCGCGGTGGGCGGTCACGCGCGGGTCCTTTTGGCGAAGGCTGCCGGCGGCGGCGTTTCGCGGGTTGGCAAAGGGCTCGCGGCCGGCGGCGTCAGCATCCTCGTTCAAGCGAACGAAACTGTGCTTTGGCATATAGACCTCGCCGCGGACCTCGACGTTTTGGCCCAGGCCGGCGCCCTCGACCTTCTGGCGGCCGGCGGCCGAAAGCTCGTGCGGCACATCGGCGATGGTCAAGACGTTGGCCGTGACGTTCTCGCCGGTAGTGCCGTCGCCGCGGGTGGCCGCGCGCACAAACTGCGCGTCGCGGTAGGTCAAGGCCACACCCAGGCCGTCGATCTTAAGCTCGCAGGTGTAGGCCACGCAGGTGTTGGGGCCGGCACCCAGGGCCTCGTCGGTACGGCGCAGCCACTCGTCCAGCTCGGCCAGATCCATGGCGTCGTCCATCGAGTACATGCGCGCGGCGTGGGTCACCGGCTCAAACTGTTCGCTCACGTAGCCGCCCACGCGCTGGGTATAGGAGTCGGCGGTGACCAGCTGCGGGTAGTCGCGCTCAAGTCCCTGCAGCTCGACCAGCAGGCGGTCGAACTCGGCGTCGGTCACCTGCGGCTTGTCCAGGGCATAGTAGCTGTAGGCGTAGGTGTTGAGAAGGCGGTTGAGCTCGGCGGCGCGGGCACGGGTGGCGTCGGTGAGAGGAGCCAGGCCGGCCGGCTTTGCGGGCGCTGCCGCAGGAGCCGCCTGATCGAAGCCGTCAAACAAAGACCCCTGCATAGCATCCACGTTCTTCTCGCCAGCCATACTTCTCCAATCAAATAAAGCCCAGGTAGGCGGGCTGTAGAATCATTTGTGCAAGAAAGCGCGCGAGGGTGTGCCTGCAGTACTTCTCGCATAGAAAATCATACGCAAGTTGCGGCGGGCAGAAAGGCGCTTGTCCCCTTCTGGGCAAAAAAGGCGCAACCCGCAAAGGAGCTGCGCCTCACGACCGCGCCACGCGGCACGGCAAGGTTTATGAGGCCCCGGCCTAGGCCATCGCGCACTCGTAGTCTGCGGCGCGCACGGCGGCCAAAAGGTCGTCGTCTGCCACGGAATCCGTGCAGGTAACCGTGGCGGTACCGGCCTTAAGGCTCACGTCGACGCCCTGGACGCCCTCGACGCCAGACAGAGCCTCGGTCACGTGCTTCACGCAGTGCTGGCACATCATGCCCTCAACCTTTAGTGTCTTCTCCATCGTGTTCTCCTTCTTGTTGTTGGCGGGTTTCCCCCCGTCGCTCATCTGATCGGCGAGAAGCACGGGCGCGCTCGCCGGGGTTGCCTTGTCCAAAGATACCTCGCTGGGTTTCCAGCCGCGCAGGCGAAGGGCGTTGCCCACCACAAAGACCGAGGAAAAGCCCATCGCCGCGGCGCAGAACATGGGGTTCAAGGTGATGCCTACGCCCGAGAGCACGCCCGCGGCCACGGGGATGCAGATCGAGTTGTAGAAGAGCGCCCAGAAGAGGTTCTGCTTGATGTTTCTCATGGTGGCGCGGGAAAGCTCGATCGCGGTGGCCACGTCGGCGGCGTCGGAGCGCATGAGCACGATATCGGCCGAGCTTATGGCCACGTCGGTGCCAGCGCCGATGGCGATGCCGATGTTGGCACGGGCAAGCGCCGGGGCGTCGTTGATGCCGTCGCCCACCATGGCGACCTTGTGGCCGGCGATCTGAAGCTCGCGAACCTTGAGCTCCTTTTGATCGGGCAGGACACCGGCGATGACCTCGTCGATTCCCACGGCGGCGGCCACAGAGGCGGCCGTCTTGGGGGCGTCGCCGGTAAGCAGCAGCGTCTTGATGCCGGCCTCGCGCAGGCGGGCGACGGCGGCGCGGCTGGTGGGACGCACGGGATCGGCCACGGCGACCATGCCCAG
>CAVEMP010000229.1:3701-5344 GCA_963616835.1 uncultured Oscillospiraceae bacterium
TCCAGGTCGCAGGCGGTCTCCAGCGACTCGGCCGACTTGATCAAGATGCCGTGCGCCGCGCCGCGGCCCGTGCCCACCATGATGGCTGTGGGCGTGGCCAGGCCCAGCGCGCAGGGGCAGCTGATGACCAGGATCGAGATGGCGTGGTTGAGCGCCGTCGCAAAATCGCCACAGATCGCGATCCACACCGCAAAGGTCAGCGTGGCAATCGCCATAACCGCGGGGACAAAGACGCCCGCGATCTTGTCGGCCATGCGCTCGATGGGGGCCTTGGAGCTGGTGGCCTCGTCAACCAGGCGGATGATGCCGGCAAGGGTGGTGTCCTCGCCCACCGCGCGGGCCTCCATCACAAACCAACCACTGGTAGCCGTGGTAGCACCCGTGACCTTGTCGCCCTGGGCCTTCTCCACGGGAAGGGGCTCTCCCGTAAGGGCGCTCTCGTCGATCGAGGCCGAGCCTTCCACAAGCACGCCGTCGACCGGCACGGCCTCGCCCGCGCGCACGACCACACGGTCGCCCACCTGCACGTCTTGGGTGGGCACGTCGACCTCCTGGCCATCGCGCAAAACGCGCGCCGTCTTGGGCGCCAGGTTCATGAGCGACGAGATGGCGTCGGTAGTGCGCGACTTGGCGCGGGCCTCGAAGTACTTACCCAGGTCGATCAAGGCCAAAATCATGCCCGCCGAGTCAAAGTACAGGCCGTGCATCGCGGCGTGGGCTGCCTCCATGTCCATGGCGCCAAAGGCCCAGGCCATCTGGTAGAGGCTCACCAGGCTGTAGGCAAAGCTCGCGGCCGAGCCCACGGCAATGAGCGAGTCCATGTTGGGCGAACGGTGCCACAAGGTCCTGAAGCCCACGATGAAGTAGCGGCGGTTGATGAAGAGGATGGGGGCGCACAAGATGAGCTGCGTCACGGCGGCAGCCATCATGTTGTTCATGCCGTCCAAGCCCGGCACCTCGGGCCAGCCCAACATGGGACCCATGGCAATGTAGAAGAGGGGCACGGCTAGCACCAGCGAGAGCGCGAGCTCAACAAAACGCCGGTGGATGGCGTCTTTGGCGGCGCGGTTGGGGTCTTGCGGTGCGGCGGCTTTTTGCTTGGCACGCCGGGTCGCGCCGTAGCCGGCCTTCTGGATGGCCGCAACGACGGCCGCCGCGGTCTTCTCGCCACCATCAAAGTCGAGCTCCATCGAGTTCTTGAGCAGGTTGACGTTGGCGCCGGCCACGCCTTCAACCGCCGCGGCGGCCTTTTGCACGCGAGAAGAGCACGCGGCGCAGGTCATGCCCTGAATGTCAAAGGTTTCTCTCATCGCGCGCCCCTACATGAACTTCTTAAAGAGGCCCATGACCTCATCGGTCACGTCGGTGTCGCCGGCTTGGATACGCTCGACCACGCAGGTGTTGAGATGGTCTTGCATGACCTCGCGCGAGATGGCCTTGACGGCAGACTCCACGGCGGCGAGCTGCGTGAGCACGTCTCCGCAGTAGCGGTCCTCTTCGACCATGGTCTTGATACCGTTCAACTGCCCGATCGCGCGGTTGACGCGCTTGGTGACGTCGGCCTTCATATCTGCCGAGCGCGGCGTGTTCTTGTGCGCTGCGCAGTGGCAGCAGGTCTTTTTCTCCTCGGCCATTTTGGCCCC
>CAVEMP010000230.1:0-7218 GCA_963616835.1 uncultured Oscillospiraceae bacterium
CCCAGCAGGCGGTAGGCGGCCTGTGCCAGGGTCTCAAGGCCGCTCTTCTCAAGGCCCAGGTCGGCCAGGTACTCGGCGGCTTCCTCGGCGTCAAGCTCCGAGAGCTCGGCCTCGACCTTTGCGCAGATGGGAATGGGGGTCACGCCGTCGATGGCGGAAAGCTCTTCGCCCAACTGGTCCTCGTCGACGTTGGCCACGATAAGGATCGGCTTCATGGTGAGAAGGAACAGGCCCTTGGCGGCCGCGCGCTCCTCGTCGTCCATCTCCATGGTGGCGGCGCGCTTGCCGTCGTTTAGCCACTCCTGCAGGCGCTTGGCCACGGCCAGCTTGGGCGCCAGCTCCTTGTCGCGCTTGGCCTCTTTCTCAAGCTTAGGCAGCTGCTTCTCAAGGGTGCCGATGTCGGCCAGGATCAGCTCGGTCATGATCGTCTCGGCGTCGCCTGCCGGGTCGACAAAGTCGCCGGTGCGGCCCACCTCGCGCATGACGTTGGGGTCAGAGAAATAACGAACGACCTCGCAGATGGCGTCGGTCTCGCGGATGTTGGCCAAGAACTGGTTGCCCAGGCCCTCGCCCTCGGAGGCACCTTTGACCAGGCCGGCGATGTCCACGAACTCGACGGTAGCGGGCACGATGCGGCCCGGGTGCACGATGTCGGCCAGCTTTTGCAGGCGGTCATCGGGCACGTCGACGATGCCCACGTTGGGGTCAATGGTGGCAAAGGGGTAGTTGGCCGCCAGGCCGCCCTTCTTGGTGAGGGCGGTAAAAAGGGTCGACTTGCCAACGTTGGGCAGGCCAACAATGCCGATGGAGAGGGACACTTGGGGACTCCTAACTTATTTCTTGCCGCTGTTGCCGTCGTCGGCCAGGCCCTCCAGGGCATCGGCCGCGCGGTTGAGCTGCTTCTTTCCTTGTTCGATGTACTTCTTGGCCTCGGCCTTGGCCTGGGCCTTCTTGCGGGCGGCCTCCTCGGCAACCTTGTCGGGGATCACCAGCTCGCTCACGTCCATCTTTTCCATGGTCAGCGCGCCGTCCTCGCACACGGTGGCGCACGCCCCGCACGAGACGCAGTAGGCAGGCTGGACGCTCACGTGGCCCGCGTTGTCCAGATCGATGGCGCGCGTCGAGCAGACCTTGGCGCACTCGCCGCACATGGTGCACTTGGAGCTGTCGCACACGGGGGCCGTAAGGTCGATGAACTCGGCCAGGCCGGGGTCGTGCTGCAGGGCGCCCATCATGAGCTTGCGGTTTTGCGTGAGCATGCGCTGGCGGTTGTTGGACGTCTTGATGCCCACGGCGTCTTCCAGCTGCTTTTGCAGCTGGTCGATGCGCGCCGCATGGTCCGAGATCTTCTTGGCCACGGCCTGCGCGCCTGCCAGGGCCGGGTTGGTGCGGGTGACCAGGCGCTCGGCCGAGTGGATGGCGCTGCTCATGAACTGAGAGCGCTTGTACTCGCGGGTAAGCTCGTGGGTCATCTCGGCTTGATCGGCCACAAGGCCCATCGAGGCCTGCGCCCACTCCTCGGCCGTGCCAATGGCGTCGCAGTAGAACTCCTCGCCCGTGGTGGTCTTGCAGCGGTCGCAGATGCCAACGGGCAGGTAGACGTTGATGTTGTCGTAATCTGCCATAAGAGAGAACCACAGGTCGCGCGAAATCGAGCCCACGCAGGCCAGAACGACCTCGTTCTCTTTGGGCAGGCGCTTGATCGCGCGGGTGCAGGTGATGTAGCACTGCTCGTAGGACGACGCGATGCGAGCGATGCGATCGTAGAGCAGGCGCGGCATGTGGCGACGATTGGCCAGGGCCTCAACGGGGCAGGCGGCCACGCACAAGCCGCACTTGCGGCACGAGTCGTCGATGCGCACCGACTGCTTGTGAATCTCGATGGCGTGAACCGGGCACACGTCGACGCACGCCGAGCAGGTCTTGGGGTTCTCGCTGTTGACACGCAGACAGCGGCTGGAGTTGGCGTAGGGCTTCTCCTTGTATTCGGCCGGGTCAAAGACCTTGCGCTGGGCCGGATCCATGGCCAGCTGGTCTGTGATCTTGCCAAACGGGTTGGACAGCGCCTGCCAGTCGCTTTGGATATCGATTAGATCGTCGAGTAAGTCACGTTTTTGAGCCACCGCCACACCTTCCCTCTCGTATGCAGCAATGTTTCATTCTACCCCAGCTAGGCAAGCGGAATCATGACGTCCACGGCAAACGTGTCTTCACCTGTCTTTACCGAGAAGGTCCCGCCGTACTTCTTGGCGATCGCCTGCATCGAGCGGGTACCAAAACCGTGGTTGACCTGGTCTTCCTTGGTGGTGGCGGGCAGGCCGTCGGCGGCCAGCGCGACGGCGGCCGCACAGTAATTCTCTACGTGCACGCTTGCGCAGCCCATCACCCGGCGCACCACCAGTGTGATCGAGCGCCGCGCTGCGTCGTCAAGCCGCCCCACGGCCTCGATGGCGTTGTCCAGCGCGTTGCCAAACAACGAGTAGATGTCGGCCGCAGCCATCATGTCCAGGGCCTCGCCGTCGGCGATGCAGGTCAAGGTGATGTGGCGGCTCTCGCACAGCAGGCGCTTCTCGGTAAGGATCGTATCCAGGGCCTGGTTGCCCGTCTGCACCGACGAGTCGTACATGCGCACGGTGCGCGCCAGGTCTTCCAGGACGGCGCCGTCAACCGCCGCGCCGCCGCTGCTCAAGGCCCTAATCTGGTGACGAAGGTCATGGCACTTGATGTTGATGGCCTCGATGTTTTGCTGAGAAAAGCGCAGCTGACGGTCGTGCTCGGCCAAGAGACGCTCGGTAACCTCGCGCTCGTGCTCAAGGCGGCTGCGAAAGAGCATCTGGTACTCGGACCACAGGACGCTCACGCAGGCCAGGCCGTGCAACGCGCGCAGGCTGACGCTTAGGCCCAGGGGCAGCCCGCCGCCGTCAAGTGCCTTGATGACCACGTCAAAACCAATGATGGCCAGGCTCACCATGGGCATCATGACCAGCATGTCTCGGTTCTCCAGCTGCACCAGGCCCTCGTGGTCAATCCAGCGAGCAACCAGCAGGTGGCAGGCCCCGTAAACCACAAGAAGCGCCAGCGCGTTGCTCGCCAGGTAAACCGCCGGCGCCGAAGGGTCCACGCCAACAAAGCGCTGCACAGTGGCCGCAAGCTCGGTGACGCCCGTGGCCAGGTTAGAGATGGTGTAGCCCGCCGTGGTGCAAAACAGAGCCGTCCAGGTACTGGCCTCAAACAGCGCCAGGAAGGCCACGTAGCTTAGGAACAAAAGCAGCGAGAAGCACGCGTAGACGACCACGTAGCTCCAGCCAACAGAAGGCAGCGCAAAACCCAGGAGCCACTTGAAAATCACCGTGTAAATGCAGGTCAAAAGCACGATGGTGCCCGCGGCGCGCGCGGCAAAGTGCGGCTTTTTGGGCACGCGCCACGAGAAGAGCAACACGCCGCCAAACAGGCGCGCAAACAAAAAGAAAAAGACCACGATGAGGTGCCACGGCTCGTCCAGGGCGATGTCGGTACCAAGAAACGTGCCGTCCAGAGGAATGCTGCCCGCCTGGCCGCCCATCAGATGCTCCCGCCGGCAAAACGCGAGAAGGCCGTCATGGCCTCGGCCTTGCGCGAGCGCGAGATGGCCAGCACCGTGCCGTCGCTCATGGTGACGTCGGCCCCGGTGACGCGCGCGATGTGGGCCATGTTGACGATGTAGCCCGCGGCAATGCGGCAAAAGCGCTCGGGCGGCAGCTCGGCCTCGACGGCCTTGAGCGAGCCGCGCATGCGCATCGGCTTTGAATCGCCGACCACGTGCCAGTAGAGGTCGTGCTTGATTATCTCGACAAAAATCACGTCTCGCTGGGCAATAACGCGCAGGCCAGAGGCGGTGGGAAGGGTCACGCGAGCGCCGTCGTTTCTTGCCATCACGCGAAGAGCGCGGCCCATGCGCAGGGCAAAGTCCTGGTAGGTCACGGGCTTCACCATGAAGTCCAGCGCGTCCACCGAGTAGCCGCGCACGGCGTATTGGGCCAAATCGGTGACAAAGACGATGGGCGTCACATCGTCGGTCTGACGAATGATCTGGGCCGCCTCCATGCCGTTGATGCCCGGCAGCCCGATGTCCAGAAAGTAGATGTCGCAGGCGCGGCGCGGGCCTTCCAGCAACTCAAGGGCGCTGGTTAGGACCTCGACCGAAAACTCGACGCCGGCGTCTGCGCCAAAGCGGTCCAGGTGAGAGCGCAAGGTATCGGCCGCCTCGCGGTCGTCCTCGACAATGATCGCCTTGTACATCTCGCCCCTCCCCCGGTCGCGGCCGGCCGGCTGTGCCAGCCAAGTCAGGTCAACTAAGTCACCCTCTGCGCATTCTAAGTCAACCGCCGCCGCGCCCGCCGCCCGGACCCTAGAGTTTTCCCGAACAAGCTGCGGAACCATGCCGGTAACGTCGGCGGCTCCGTTGCTAAAGACGGTACGGCGAGAAGGTCTTCTCGCCGTCCACAGGAAGAAGGGAAGAGAATGGAGAAAGAGAAGAAGGTGCGCGTGCCACGGCGCCCCAACAGACCTTTATTGGTCCTGGCGTGCCTGCTGATCGCTGCGGTCACGGCTCTTAGCGTGGCGTTTTGGGGGTTTGTGGCCCCGCGCCTGGACATCGTGGACGTCTTTACTAAGACAACTGACACCTCCAGCGAGGCGTGCCAGACAGCAAGCGCTGCCACGGCCGCGCTGACCGAGGAGGTCGAGGCCGAGGGCATTGTCTTGCTTAAGAACGACGGCGACGCGCTGCCGCTGGGCGGCTCGGCCAAGGTCAACGTCTTGGGCTCTACTGCGGGCAACAACTTTAGCTACGGCGGCACTGGCTCGGGCGCGGGTGACGAGTCCAGCAACGTGAGCTTCTACCAGGGCCTGGCCAACGCCGGCATCGAGGTTAACCCCCAGCTCAAGAGCTTCTACGACAACAACGCCAAAGCCGCTAAGGACATGGGCATGGTCGGCACCGACTGGAACCTCTACGAGCTGCCGCAGTCCAGCTACGAGGACGGTTGGGCCGCCGACGCCCGCGCGTACTCAAACACGGCTATCGTGGTGATTACCCGCAAGGGCGGCGAGGGCTACGACCTGCCCACCGACATGGCCAACTACGAGGGGTCTGTGGCCGGGCGCAGCTACCTTGAGCTGACCCCCAACGAAGAGGATCTTCTCGCCGTCGCCAAGGCCAACTTTGACCGCGTTGTCGTAGTTCTTAACAGCCCCAACGCCATGGAGCTGGGCTTTCTTGAGGACGAGGGCATTGACGCGGCACTGTGGGTAGGCACCGTGGGCGCCACCGGCTGCAACGCCATTGGCAACGTGCTCACCGGCGCTGTCAACCCCTCGGGCAAGACGGTGGACAGCTTCCCGTACGCCGCCGAGTCTGCCCCCAGCTACTACAACTTTGGCGGGCGCGACTACACCAACGCGACGTACACCAACGCGGCGACGTTTGCCGGCACGGGCGACTCGGCCAGCGGCGCGGACAACTACCACTACGTGGAGTACCAAGAGGGCATCTACGTGGGCTATCGCTACTACGAGACCGCTGCAGCCGATGGTTTTATCGACTACAACACCACCGTGCAGTACCCGTTTGGCTACGGCTTGAGCTACACCACGTTTGAGCAGACGCTGGACTCGGTGAGCGACGACGGGACCACCATCACCGCCAAGGTGACCGTGACCAACACCGGCAGCGTGGCGGGCAAGCAGGTGGCCGAGATTTACGTTGCCGCGCCGTACACCAAGGGCGGCATCGAGAAGAGCTCGGTGGTTCTCGCCGGGTTTGACAAGACCAAGCTGCTTGAGCCGGGCGAGTCCCAAACGCTGAGCATCAGCTTTGCGCGCGAGGATATGGCCAGCTACGACTATACGGGCGTCAAGGCTGCGGGCGGCGCGTACGTGCTTGAGGCCGGCGACTACGGCATTCAGCTGCAGACCGACTCGCACCACGTGGTGGCGAGCCAGACCGTGCATGTTGACGCCGACGTCATCTACAACGACGAGAACGACGGCAAGCGCGACAGCGACGACGTGGCGGCCACCAACCTCTTTGACGACGTGAGCTTTGGTGACGACCTGGTTTATCTGAGCCGCGCGGACTGGGCGGGCACCATGCCCACCGAGGTCTCGCCGCTTAGCAAGGAGGCCACGGCCGAGCAGGTAGAGGCCCTGACCAACCCCGCGGCGCTGGACAACTCCGAGACCCAGGACATCACCACCGGCGCTAAGAACGGCCTGACCCTGGCCGACATGAAGGGCCTGGATTACGACGACCCCAAGTGGAGCGACCTTCTGGACCAGGTGAACCTGGGCGAGATGGAGGTCCTGGTGGGCAACGCCGGTTGGCTGACCGCATCGGTCAACAGTGTGGGCAAGCCGGCCCTTACCGAGTGCGACGGCCCCAACGGCATCAACAATTTGATGGTTGGCGTCAACGGAACGCAGCTCACGGGCCAGTCGGTCTTGGGTCAGACGTGGAACTGCGAGCTGGCGGCGCGCCTGGGCGAGGCCTTTGCGGCCGAGGCCAAGGCCTATGGAATCGCCGGTCTGTACGCGCCTGCCGTCAACATTCACCGCTCGGCCTTTGGCGGGCGCAACTACGAGTACGTCTCTGAGGACGGCCTGCTTTCTGGCAAGGTCATCGCGGCAGAGGCCAAGGCCATCCAGGACAACGGCGTCTACTGCTACGTTAAGCACTTTGCCGCAAACGACCAGGAGACCCACCGCAGCGATGGCGGCCTGGTGACCTGGTTCAACGAGCAGGCCTTCCGTGAGATTTACCTGCGTCCCTTTGAGATTATCGTCAAGGAGGCGGGCAACACTGGCATGATGAGCTCGTACAACCGTCTGGGTACCACGCCTGCAGCCGAGAGCTCGGCGCTGTTGACCGACATCCTGCGCGGCGAGTGGGGCTTCCGCGGCGCGGTGGTCACCGACTGCACCATGGCCGCGGCGACCTCTGACGTCAACCGCAGCCTGCGTGCCGGCAACGACCTTAACCTCAACTTCCTGCAGGATATGCAGATGACGAGCGACACTACCGATACCGCCGCCGGGCACCAGGCGCTTCGCCGCGCGACTCACAACGTGTTGTACATGGTGGCCAACTCCGACGCGCTGGAGACCGCAACGAGCGGCCTGTCTGGCACGATTCGCACCGGCTTCACCGTGTTTGACGTGGTGTTTGTTGCCCTGATGGTG
>CAVEMP010000231.1:0-10414 GCA_963616835.1 uncultured Oscillospiraceae bacterium
CGCCCGTCATTTCCTGTGCCATGGGCTTCTCGCCCCCTTTCTGGTCTTCTCGCCTTAGTCTCTTGAGGATGCTGTGCCGATGGTTTGCTCGACGTCGTCGGGCTGGCCGTAAATCGCGCCAAAGATGTCGCGCACAACAAACATGCCCGAGGTGGCGCCCGCCGAGACGCCGTCAACGTTTGCGCCAACGACGTACTTGGGGTTATCGGCCGGGGCATAGCCCACAAACCAACCCAGGGGGTCTCCCTTGGTGGTCTGCTCGGCGGTGCCGGTCTTGCCGTTGACGGTGACATCGAGGTTGGTCCAGTGGACAGTCTGGCTCGCCGATTCCTCGTAGACAACTCCGTACAGGCCGCTCTTCACGATGTCGCGGTAGGTTTGGTTCTCTTCAACGGTGCGAACCTGGGAGACGTTGTAGTCGATAACCGAGCCCGAGCCAAGACGGCTCTTGACGCTCTTCATGACATGCGGCTTGTAAACCGGTCCCTTGTTGGCAATGCTGCTGTAGGCCTGAACCATCTGAAGCACGGTAACCAAAAGATCGCCCTGGCCAATGGCGATGTTACAGTTCTCGCCGCCTTGCCATTTTCTTTGCTCGTCGGGAAGGTAAGAGAAGTAGTTCCACTTCCACTCGGCATCGGGCACGCGACCAGAGGCCTCGCCGGGAAGGTCGATACCCGTGGTCGAGCCCAAACCATAACGACGGAAGGTCTCTTGCAGGCCCTCGCTGTTGTCGGAATAGTAGAAGCCTTTACCGATCTCGTAGTAGACGATATCGCACGAGTTGGTAAGGCCGGTCACCAGGTTGACGGCACCATGGCCGTAGGAAGTCCAGCAAGACATGCCGTAGTTCTCGCCAAAGCCCGTCCACCAGCCAGTACAGTAGAAAGAAGCGTCGGTGCTAACGATTCCGTAATCAAGACCCGCGAAAGTAGTTAAAGCCTTGATGGTCGAACCCGAGGGGTACTGACCAGCGATAGCACGGTTCATCAGCGGATAGTTGGCATCCTCGTCCTGCAGCGCAGACCAGTCGGCACTCGAGATACCGCCCACAAAGATATTGGGCGAGTACGTGGGGTAGCTTGCCAGGCAGATAACCTCGCCGTTTGTGCAGTCAACCGCCACGCAAGAGCCGCCGGTGCACTTATAGCCGGATTCCTTGCACATAGCCACGATCTTTTCGAGGGACGCCTCGGCCGCAGCCTGTACATCGGCGTCAATGGTGAGATAAAGGTCGCTGCCGCTCTGTGGGTCGATGGTCGTGGAGGTATCCAGAACGTTGCCGCTCGCGTCAACATAGACGGTCTGCTCGCCGCGAATGCCCTGCAGTACACTCTCGTACATAAGCTCGACACCCGACTGGCCCACGACGTCACCGGATTTATACTCAACAGAGTCCTCGTTGCCGGTGTTGGACTTAAGCTGCTCGGCCGTAACGGTGCCGGTATACCCCACAACGTGGGCCGCCAAAGAACCCATGGGGTAGCTGCGCTGGGTCCTTTCCTCAACCGAGACGCCGCTAAAGAGCGCTGGGTGTTCGCCGATGTAGGCCACAACACGACGAGAGACATCGACCGAGACGGTGCGTGCGCTCTGAGCTCCCTGCGAAGTGTCCTGTATCTTGCGGCGAACGGCCTGCATAGGCATGCCAATAAGATTACCCAAAAGGGTCATCTCAATCTCGTCGTCCACAACATCCGAGGTGGCCGTGACCGTGAGGCACGGTCGGTTGGTCACGATTTCCTTGCCGTTGCGATCAAGAATGCGCCCGCGCGGCGCCGCGGTGGTTACAGTGCGGGTGCGATTTGACTCGGCAAGCTCGGCGTACTCGTCGCTCGAGACAAGCTGCATAGACCACAGGCGCGCGACCAGAGCCGCAAAGACGCCGCCAATGACCACGCCAAAGCCCACAAGCCGAGACGAGATGCTCTTCTCGCCAGATTCGTCCGATCCGCCAGCAGCGCGCGGGGCGCCCCCGCCGATGTCCAGCGTGAAGCTAGCCTCTTCCCTACCAAAGATGAAGAAGACGGCGAGAAGCGCGACCGCAAGAACGACGCAGACGATGATGATAACGAGCGAGAGATCCATCAAGCGTTACAGGCCCCTCTTGGAAAAGTGGCCACCGCCTGCACCCAGGTTAGGCCCGGACGTGCGGATGCGCGAGTAGTAATAAGCAAAGGGCAGGAAAAAGATGATGGTGAGAAGGGCCATCGGCAACGCACGCAGGATCACTGCGTCAACAAATGACGTCGTCTGACCCACAAAAAACATACCCAAGCAGTAAACCAGACTCGTGCCAAGCGAGGCCAAGGCAACAAGAAGAACCGATCCAGCAAAGTCACCCGACATGCGGTTTCTTGCCTCTGCGCCCAAAAGGTAGCTCGAGACGGTAAGGCAAAAAGCCATAAGACCAATCGGCGTCGTGCTGGACAAGTCAAAGAACAGACCAGAGAAGAACCCGACAACGGCCGAGCGCGGACCGCCCTGCGTCAACGCAAAGCACGCAGAGAAGACGAGCGCGAAGTTTGCACGGCCGTTGCCAAGCCCTATATTGGGGGCCACGGCAAGCTGCAGGACAAGGCAGACAACGGCGATGATCGCCGAGCCCTTGAAATCCCTATGTTTATCCGCAATCTGCATACGAGATGAGTCGTCCTATTCTGTGGAGCCGGTCGCCGCGGTGGCTGCGGTAGACGCATCTGCCGAAGTTGTCTTACCAGCGTTTTCCTGGGCGTCTGCCGCGGCAATGTCGTCGGCAGACGCTTCTTGGCCCTCGGTGAGCGAGGTAATGACCAGAACCTCCTCGTTATTCTCGGTCTGGGCAAAAGGCTCGACCACGATATCGAGGTAAAGTGAGCCAGGGTTGTTCTCGACCGAGGTCACGCGCCCCAAAGGAAGCCCCTTGGGAAAGACGCCGCCCAATCCACTTGTGACCACGACGTCACCCACCTCAACCGTTTGCCCCGTACGGATAAGATCAAGCGTCACCTGACCGGTGGCAGAACCCGTGAGCATGCCCTGGGCCCTGCTCGACTGGACCATAGCCGATATCGAGGAGGACTCGTCCTTGACAAGACGCACAACCGAGGTTGTGGGATTGCACTGAATGATCTGACCAATAACGCCGTTAGAGGCCATGATGGGCATGCCAACGGTAAGGCCCGATGACGAGCCCTTATCAATCGTGACAGTCGAGGTCCATGAGTCGCTCGAACTCGAGATGATGCGGGCAGCGGTCGACTGCAGGTTATAGCTATCCTGCAGGTCAAGCAGGCTTTGAAGGCGCGAAGCGGTCTGCTCGGCTTCCTCAAGCTCGACGTTTCTTGCCTGAAGACGTTGGTTTTCTTCTTGCAAGTCAGACAAAGTCTGTTGATCGGTCGTGAGGTTGGTGATGATGTTGCCAAGACCCTGGAATGGAGCAGACACGGTGGAACCCAAGTAACGAACGGGCGAAGCAACCGTCTGGAAAGCACCGCGCACAAGCTCAAAGGGACTATTTGACCCCATACGGCAGCTCACGGTGAATATAACAAGAGAGACAGCAACGCAGACAATGAGCTGCTTGCCGCCTCCGCTTGTATTGTTGTTTCCCAGGGTCGGCACATTCTGCCGGCCAGGCGTAGAAAAAGCCACGTTTACTGACCCGTGCTCTGGACAAAGCCGCCGGACAAGGCGTTGGCCTCAAGAACCTTGGCGCAACCGTTAACGACGTTTTCGAGCGCAGTGGGGCTCACATTGACGGGCACGCCTGTCTCCTCGCGAAGACGGTGATCGAGCCCGCGCAGCATGCCGCCGCCGCCCGTAAGCAAAATGCCATAGTACATAAGGTCGGAGGCAAGGTCGGGCGGAGTGACGTCCAACGCGTCCTTGACGGCCTTAGTCACCTCATCCAACGGACGATCGAGGGCGCGGCGAATCTCCTCGCTCTCGATGCGCACGGTCTTAGGTAGGCCGCTCATGACATCTCGGCCGTTGACCTCGACGTCCAGCTCCTCGGCCAAAGGCGCAGCAGAGCCAACCTTAATCTTGATGTCCTCGGCTGTGCGCTCGCCAATAGAGAGGTTATAAGCGTCGCGAACGTGCTGCAGGATGGTGGCGTCAAACTCGTCGCCGGCAGTCCTGATGGACTGCGAGACAACGATGCCGCCCATGGAAATGACAGCGACCTCGGTAGTGCCGCCGCCGATATCGACGACCATAGAGCCGGTGGGGTCTTCGATGGGAAGGTCGGCGCCAATAGCGGCAGCCATAGGCTCCTCGATGAGATAGGCCTGGCGGGCACCCGCCTGGATAGTGGCCTCGAAGACGGCGCGCTTCTCGACCGACGTGACGCCGGAAGGAACGCAGACGACCACCCTGGGGCGTGGGCTCCAAGGGTAGCGGCGCTCGCGCGCCTTCTCGATGAAGTAGCGAAGCATGACCTCGGTGACGTCAAAGTCGGCGATAACACCGTCCTTCAAAGGCCGCTCGGCGATGATGGAGCCTGGAGTGCGTCCGATCATGCGCTTGGCGTCGGCGCCAACGGCCAAAACCCTGCTCTCGCTCTTGTCGATAGCAACGACGGAAGGCTCGTTGATCACGATGCCCTCGCCGCGCACTGCGACGAGCGTGTTGGCGGTTCCCAGGTCAATGGCCAAGTCGCCGCCGTATTCACCAAAGAGTTTATCGAGAAAAGACATAGGTCAGAAGAGTCCCTTACTCGTTGGAAGATTGCGAAGTGTAGGTGGTCTCGAGCGAGGAAACCTTCCAAGTGATGCCGTCACGGACCATCTTGATGGTGTAGTCCTGCTCGCCGCCCTGAGAGAGCTTGGCGCTCACATAGACAGTAGACTCGGTCATCGAACGATCGATGCCCTTGACCTCGGGCGTGGACCCCTTGACAAGCGAGTCGCTCATCGACTGCAGCTGGTTGGTTGCAGAGCTCGCAACGTAGGGAGCAATATCGCCACCGTTGTTTGCTGTAGTAAAGACGCTCTCGACGACAGACTCCTGCGTGGGCCAACCGTATCCCTTGGTGTAGGCAAAGATGCCGGCACCCACAGCCGCGATGAGAAGAACCAAAATCACGATAAAGACCTTAAGGCCGATGTGACGGCGCTTCTTGCGGTTCTTCTTACGGTCCTTGCGGTCGGCAGCCATGATGTCTTCCTCGGTGACCGAGAAGAAGCCTGTGTCCTCGGCAGAGGGAATGAGCTCGCCAGAAGCACCGGTGGGATCTAGCGGGTCAGAAAAGCCATTGCCATAACCGGCGGCCTCGAGGAAGGCGTCGGTCTCGGAAGGACGCTTGGCCGAGGTAGCGGCCAGCGCGCGACGAGCAGCGTCGTAGGAAGCCTGAGCTGCAGGGGTCAAGGTAAAGGTAGGATCTGAGGTGGCGTGGGCAAAAGCATCCACGGCCTCGGACATGCGGTTGGCCGCAACGTAAGCCATGGCAAGATCGCAGTAGATCTGTGCCTGACTCTCGAGCGGAGTGGTGAAGTCAAGCGCGGTGCGGTAGGCCTCGACGGCGTCAACAGAACGACCAAGGCGCATAAAGCAGCTGCCAAGGCTGGACAGTGCGCCAGAAGGCGAAGGGTTGGACTCGTCAATGGCGGCGCTGCGATAGGCAGTACCGGCATTGCGGACGTCGCCGATTTTCTCGTATGCGCTGCCCAAAGCAAGATAAGCCTTGTAAGGGGTGGCGTAAGAGCTGTCCTGGACGGCCTCGGTCAAAGCGGCGATGGCCTCCTGAGTCATGCCGGCGGCGAGAAGGGCGCGGCCGCGGTTGCAGCTCAATGCGCCGCGCTTGCCGTAAGCCGTGTCTGCCAGGGCAGACTGGTAAGCGGCGGCCGCGTTGCCAAACTGGCCGAGCTTCATATAGGCGTTGCCAATAAGATGGTCAATGGCACCCACGGCCTCGCCGGGCTGCTTTGCGGCAGAAAGCTGAGTTACAGCGCCAAACCAGTCGCCAGACTGGTAGGCAGCCTTGCCGGATTCAAATGCCTGCTGGTTCACGGTTCCCTCCAAAAATGTGGCAGGAGCAAGAAGTTACGCGCCCGCGCGCTCGATGCGAACAGAATTGATAACGTCGCCCGCACGAAGCTTACCGATGACGTCCATGCCCTCAATCGTGTTACCAAAAACGGTATAGCCCGAGTCGAGGTTGTGCTGCGGGCCCAAGCAGAAGTAAAACTGCGAGCCGGCGGAATTGGGATCCATGGAACGGGCCATGGCAAGCGCACCGTCGACGTGGGAGTTGTTGGGGTTAGACGAAAACTCCTCTTTAATGCGATAGCCAGGCCCACCGGTACCGGGACGGCCAAAGGGGCCCGGACGGCCAGCTGCGACCTCCTCGGAGCTCATCTCGCGAGTGTTGGGGCAACCGCCCTGAATGACAAAGCCAGGCACATAACGGTGGAACTTAAGATCATCGTAGAAACCCGACGAAGCGAGCTCGCAGAAGTTGGCAACGTGGATAGGCGCGCCGGCACCGTCGAGGGCGACGCGGATAGCGCCACAAGAGGTGTCGAAGACGGCGACCTCGTCACCTGCAACCTGGTAATCAGGAGTGTAAAGCGGATCGGCGATGAAACCCATATCCCCTCCAAAGTCAAAAAATCAGTCAAGCATGAAGCTCTTATAACCAAGTAATTCTAGCAGCAGTTGGGACGTTTCACATAATCGGCAGCGCAAGCGGTAGGCTATTGAGCCTTTACAGGCTTCCAAGTCTCGTAGTTCTGCTCAAATAAAAGCTGGTAGGAGCTCTTAGACGAAGTCTCGTAAGTCTTGGTAACCGGGTACTCAATGCTCGACGCATCGGCGATCGGATCGGAAGAGGCAACAGACAAGGCCCAAGCCTCTGTCAAAGAATCGCAGCGGTTACGCAGCCAATTGCCCAGTTTCGTGAGGTTCGAGATTGTCTCGGCGTAAGTTCCCGCCCCACCGTCAAGGCCGGTAAAGGACGATATGAGATTCGACACCTCAATCGAAATCGCGTAAAGGTCGCTTTGCCCCTGTTTTCTGGCAGACAAATCCGATGAAACCCCAATGGAAAAGAGAGAAGACTCGTTGTTGTTGACCTGGTTTTCCAGTTCACCCAACCGCGCGTAATCGCTCTCGAGGGTCTCAAAGAGCTTATCTGCGGCAGAGGCAGCCTTGACGCCGTCTTGGCCCGAGAGGGTCTCGACGTTTCCGGGAGAGCCGGCGGTCGAGGTGTCGATGGGCGTTGTCGCGCGATCGCCTGTGTTGTTGGGGTCCCAAGGGTGCGTGACTACCAGGGCCAAAGCGCTCACGACGATAACGGCAAAAAAACCGGCGAAAGCAAGGTCTTTGATCTTGGGCATCTTGTCGTGTCGCATCGAGGCGGAAGGGGCGTCGGGGCCGGCCGCGGGAATAGCGCTCTCGATAACGGCCTCGTCACCGGCGGGCTTTGTGCTCTCGCGCTCTTGAAGCGCATCAAGCGACGGCACGGTGGGCACGCCGATCTGTGAGGTGGCGTTGACGTCCACGATGCTCGGCAGCTTAAGGTCACGGATAGACCTCTGCTGCGGCGCTTCGTCGGCTTCGTCAACCATAGTTAAGCACTTGGGGCACACCTTAGAACCCGGAGGAACCAAGGCGCCGCAGCTAGGGCACCATTTGATGTCCTGCAAGTTGATCACCTGGGTTAGCCCAGGCTGAGAAGAGCAGACGGGGCACTCTACCGACCCGTCGGGAATCTGCGAATGACAATTAGGGCAAATCACTAAAAAGAGCACCTTTCAGCATCGATCAGTCGACTCTCTTTTACACTTTGCGGACACACCGCGCCGCGTGCTTAACGATAAAGCTCACAAACATTCACAAGCTTAAGCACGTCTTAAAACCAGGCGGTAAGAACGCAGGACTACCCAGGACACATGGCTAGCCCACATATTTCTTGTTAACGGGGATGTCACTGGTTGCGGGCTTTCCCTCGATCTTCTCGGCAAGGGCAAGCAAAAGCTTGTTGTCGTCGCGCTTCTTATCGAAAGAGGCCGAGAGGCGCTCGAACAAGATGCAGGCCAAGACGCAAAAGACAACCGTCGCCACGCAAACGTCCAAAGGCAGGGCCGCCACCGAGAAGAAGCTTCCAAATAGCGTACAAGCCAAGACGGCGAGAAGAGCCATCGTTGCCAGAAGGGCACGGCGCAGCAGCGTGGGCGGCTCTGAGATACGCTTGATAAGCGCCAGGCCCACCACGATGGTGATAATCATGCAAACCGTCGAAATCTCGTTGAAAGAGTGGGACAAAAGACGCCCCAACGAAAGCTCCAGGAACAAGAAGAAGATAATCGCACACGAGGCGGGAAGCGAGCGGGACAAAACATTGACCAAGAAGTTGCCGCGCACACGCTCGTGATTGGGCTCGAGGGCCAGGATAAAGGACGGCACGCCGATGACCACAGTCGAGATGAGCGACATCTGGATGGGAATAAAGGGATAGGGCGGCAAAATGATGCAGATAAGGGCCAGAACCGCCGAGAAAACCGTCTTGACCAAGAAGAGTGCGGCAGACCTCTGAAGGTTATTGATGGAGCGCCTGCCCTCGGCCACGACCTCTGGCATGTGAGCGAAGTCGTTGTCGGCAAGGACAATCTCGGAGACGTTTCTGGCGGCCGCAGAGCCAGAAGCCATAGAAACCGAGCAATCGGCTTCACGTAGGGCCAGCACGTCGTTTACGCCGTCCCCCGTCATGGCCACAGTGCGCCCACGGCGGTGCAACGCGCTCACAAGCTCACGTTTTTGTTGGGGCGTGACGCGGCCAAAAACGCGCGCCTCGTCAACCGCAGCATCGAGCTTCTCGGCCGTGTCCAAGGTCGAGGCGTCAACGTACTTGTCAGCATTGGGAACGCCCGCAATCTGGGCGATGGCAGACACGGTGCGGGGGTCGTCTCCCGAGATAACGCGCAGCTCGACGCCCTGCTCGATAAAGTAAGCCATGGTAGCAGGGGCGCTGTCGCGAATCTTGTCGCGGATACCAAGGCAACCCAGAAGGCGCGGGGTGCCAAAAAGGTTGCCCTCGTCGTCGAAGCCATCGCAGGAGCAAACAACCATGCGGCGCTCGATGTCGGCAAAATCGGAGCAGAGCGAGTTGGCAATAACCTGATCGCCAGCATCCAAAACAAACTGCGCGGCACCCATGACCAGGCCCTCGTTTGAATCAAGTACGCAGCCAGAGTACTTCTTGGCAGAAGAGAAGGCAATCACGCGGGCGACTTTGGGCTCGGTCGCGCACTTCTGGGCGCCGTATGTCAAGAGGGCCTTTGCCGTATCGTTCATGTCCTTGTCGTTGGCACGAGCGATGGCATAGAAGGCGTCCACGACCTGCGAATCGTTGACACCGGGGACCGCGGCCACGTGGGCCACCTCCATCTCGCCCGAGGTGATGGTACCCGTCTTGTCGAGGCACAGGGTGTCGATGCGAGCGAGGGTCTCAACACAGTAGCTTTGCTGCACAAGGACACCACGCATACCCAGGCGAGTCGTCGCGATGGCCAGTACAGACGAGGTAAGAAGCACCAGCCCCTGCGGAATCATGCCCAAAACAGCGCTTGTTGAAGACAGAATAGCCTCGTTAAGGCTCTGACCGTCCTGGAAAACAGTACGGAGGAAAAGGCCTAGGCCCAAAGGTACGAGAAGCGTGGTGCCCAGGCGAATAATGGCCTTCAAGGTAGCTAAGATCTCGGATTTGACCTCCTTGACGTACTTGGCCTCGGCGTTGATCTTGGCCGCAAAGCCGTCGCGGCCCACCTTGGTCACGCGCGCCACCAAAGAGCCCGACTCTATGAAGCTACCTGAGAAAAGTTCGTCGCCCGCCTTTTTGGCGATAGGCACAGACTCGCCCGTAAGCAGGGACTCATCGGCGTAGCTGTTGCCAGAAAGGCACACGCAATCGGCAGGAACCTGCTCGCCGTGCGAAAGGCGCACGACGTCATCCAAAACAAGGTCGGTGGGCACGACACGCGACTCTTTACCGTCACGAATGACCGTAATCTCTTTTTGGGTCATGATCGTGAGCTTATCGATCATCTTCTTGGCGCGCACTTCTTGGAAGACGCCAATAAAAAGATTGGCCAAGACGATGGTCAAAAAGAGCATGTTGCGGTATTGGCCTGTGAAAAAGATGAGCACCGCCATGCAGAGATTGACCGCATTGAAGAGCGTGCACGCGTGTGTCGCGAAGATCTGCGCCACAGATTTGGTCTTGACATCGGTGTTGGCGTTGGTGCGCCCGTCAGCCACTCGCTCGGCGACTTGGGCGGCAGTCAGGCCGCTGACCTGCGAGCCATTCTGGGCACTGGACATGCGAGACTCCTTATATAAGAGAAGGGACCCATACAAGACGGGTCCCGGCAAGCAACAAAGTGGTGCGCCCAGGGGGATTCGAACCCACGACCTTTCGCTCCGGAGGCGAACG
>CAVEMP010000232.1:0-9924 GCA_963616835.1 uncultured Oscillospiraceae bacterium
CCGCTATAACCAAGAATAGCCAGGATATCGAGGCTCTCCAGATATCCTCAAACGGTGGTTTGAACCAGGAAAGGGATACTCCAGAGAGCTCGGTCAGGTCATAGCAAAAGTGAAACAGCGCCATCGAGATTACGGAGAAACCCCTTAGCGTGTCGAAGCCGCTTACCCTAGTCTTCTTCTCTTGATTCGGCTTAAGGCCCGCCTGTTGCCCCATGGTCTTGATGACCTTTAGGACATCGACCTAATGAGGGCCGTGACCTTACCCAGGATCACCGGGTTGTCGGCGTAGATCGGCCCCATGGTGTCGTTTTCGGGCTGCAAGCGAATACGGTCCTTCTCGCGATAGAACGTCTTGACGGTTGCCGAGTCGTCGATAAGGGCAACAACGATCTCTCCGTCGTGGGCATCGGACTGTTCCTTGACCACAATGTAGTCTCCGTCGAAGATGCCCGCGTTGATCATGGATTCCCCGCGCACGCGCAAGATGAACGAGCTTGCATCTCCAACAATGCTGGTGGGGAGCGTGAGGGATTCCTCGACGTTCTGTTCGGCCAAGATGGGCATCCCGGCCGCCACGCGACCAACCAATGGCAGTGTGATGACGTTGTTGTTGAGGCTCTGGGTGACAGAGGCAGTGGTAACAGTGGCCTCGTCTTCGCCCTTCTTGCTCATGACCTCGATAGTTCTGGGCTTCTTGGAGTCTCTCTTGATAAGACCCAGTTCTTCAAGCGATTTAAGATGCATGTGGACCGTGGAAGGGGAGGCCAGGCCAACCGCCGTGCCGATCTCTCTGACAGAGGGGGGATAGCCGTGCTCCGCGGAATACGAGCAGATGTAATCGTAGATTGCCGCCTGTCTCTTTCCGAGCTTGTTCTTGGCCATGGCTCCTCCATTTACGACGCTGCCGACTAGTTGGATAAGAAATTAGAACTAATGTCCGCAATTCTATTGACACGAACGACTGTACGTTCATAATAGCGTACAAGCGTTTGGTTTGCTAGTCCCAATTTTGTCCGGTTTGCCATTTATAAAGAGACTCGTCAAAACTACGACGAAGGGTAAAGATTATGGCTCTCAACAATCAAAACTTTTCTTATCGCTGCGACGGTACCTCTGCGCTCGCTCCCGAGTATCCGGCACTCACTCTTATCCAAGGCGGTAAGTCCACGAGCGACGCGCCTGTTCGAACTGTTGAGGCCAATCGGTCGGCATTTTCGCTTAAGGGCCTTGCCGTAATGGTTCTGGTTGTTTTTATGGCCTGCGCTTTGTGCATAGTGAGGGACCGCTGCATTTCTGCGAGTGCTTACGGCGCCTTGTACGGTGCGCAAACGACCGTCGTCACGGTTCACGACGGCGACAGCCTTTGGTCCCTGGCCCAAAATTCTTCTGTCACAGGTGTCTCGACAAAGGATATTGTCAAATGGATTGAAAACGAGAACGGCCTGGATAGCGCTAATATTCAGCCAGGGCAAGAGCTTATTGTGCCATCGTCGCATCGATAGCGCCGTCACGGCGATTCGTGTTATTGTCTCTAGGAGCATAAAAGCTTTCTAGGAGGTCAAATGCGCTGTCCCAAATGCGGTTGTGAAGAATCAAAAGTTGTTGATTCCCGCTCTTCCGAAAGCAATGATGCTATCAGGAGGCGTCGCGAGTGCACAAGCTGCGGTTTTAGGTACACCACCTATGAACGTTGCGAAGAGATGCCTCTTCTCGTGGTTAAGAAAGATGGCCGTAAAGAGACGTTTGACCGTCAAAAACTTATGCGCGGCCTTATCACTGCAACGGTTAAGAGAAACGTGCCCGTGTCTGATCTCAACGATCTTATTGGGTCGATTGAGTCCGAGCTTCGCGATGGAGGCATTACCGAGATTGCTTCGCAGGACCTGGGCAGCATGGTCTTAAAACGTCTTCTTGAGCTTGATAAGGTGGCCTATATTCGTTTTGCCTCGGTTTACCGTGATTTCAAGGACGTTGACGAATTTAGCGAGGAGCTAAGGAGCCTCTTACATGAGTGACGATAAGTTGGTCTTGCCCATTAAAAGACTCGATAAGACAGTTGAGCTTCCCAGATATGCCTACGAGGGCGATGCCGGTCTTGACCTGCGCTCGAGTGAGACGGTTGATCTTGCTCCGTTTGAGCGTCGTCTTGTGAGCACCGGTCTTGCTATCGCGATTCCCGATGGCTATGCGGGCTTTGTGCAGCCCCGTAGCGGCCTAGCTCTTAAGAAGGGCCTCTCTATGGCAAACACACCGGGCCTTATCGATGCTCACTATCGCGGCGAGCTTAAGGTCTGTGCCATTAATCTTGACCCAAAAGAGACCATTCATATCGAGAAGGGCGAAAGAATCGCCCAGCTCGTGATTCAAAAGGTTCCCGTCGTCACCTTGCAGGAGGTTGACGAGCTTTCCCAGACCGACAGGGGTGAAGGTGGCTTTGGATCCAGTGGCATCCAGTAAGACAATTTGGGACGTGGTTATTGTAGGGGCGGGCCCGGCTGGGCTCGCTTCTGCTATATACGCCAGAAGAAATCTGTCGTCGACCTTGGTACTTGAGCAAGAGACCCACGGCGGGCAAATGATGCTCACCAACCAAATCGATAACTATCCCGGCGCCTATAAAGTCGCCGGCTATGAGCTTGCCGACAATATGCGCAATCAGGCAGAGGATTTAGACGCCGTATTTAAATCTGGCCAGGTAAAAGCTATATCTAAATCTCAGGACAGCCTTTTCGAGGTTACCTGCGGGCCTGATGCAATTCTTGCTAGAGCGGTGATATATGCTGCGGGAGCATCAGCTAAACACGCCGGCTTCGATGACGAGAAGGAATTTCTCGGCAAAGGCGTCTCTTACTGCGCAACCTGTGACGGCATGTTCTATAGAAACAAACTAGTGTTCGTAATTGGGGGAGGGAACAGTGCCGCAGAAGAAGCGCTGTATCTTTCTAAAATAGCAATGCAAGTACAGCTTGTTGTGAGAAAAGACGAGCTTAGGGCCTCAAAGAGCCTCATTGACGCCCTTGAGTCCAATCCCAACGTCGAGATTATGCGGCAACACGTGCTTAAAAGCGTCGCCGGCGAGAATTTCATCGACGGTGTCGAATTGATCAATTTAGAAAACGGTCACAACGTCCAGTTCAAATCCCAAGGAGACCCCATCGGCGTATTTGTCAGCGTTGGTCGCGTGCCAAATACCACTCCGGTTAATGACCTGGTCGAGATGGATTCCAACGGCTACATCATTTCAGACGAAGACATGCGTACAGGGACTCCAGGCTTGTTTGTTGCGGGCGATTGCCGCCGTAAGAGCCTCAGGCAAATTGTGACGGCCGTCTCTGACGGAGCCATCGCCGCAACTTCGGCCATTAAATATCTGAGCGAATTATAAAACGCTGATAATATATCTTATGTAAAGTAGCAATGATAATAGACTGGCCGCAGGTAGACTGCACGTCGCTGCGGCCAGAATCGCTCTACTCTCCTGAATATCGTTGCGTCTCGACTTTAGACGCGCTCATGACGTTGAGCTTAAGTTGCGCATCGTCTTCGGTATCGGTGTTCATAATCATGACTAGAGAATCCAGGGCCATAAGACGCGTTTCTCCGCATGGGACAATTTCTTGGCCGGCTCGCTCAATCATGACGATACGCGTTTGGTCGGGCCACGGCACGTCTTGCACAAGCATTCCCTCGAGTGCAGACCCGGTTCCAACATAAATTGTATGGATGACCTTCTCGCCTAGCTCGCCGTTGATTGAGGGATCGTCGGGCGTGATGTGCAGTAGATTTGCTAAAAGATGCTCGTAGAACGGGTCAACTTTAAGAAGATTGGCTACCACGTACGCCAGGATGGCAACGATGGAAACGGACAATAGCGCGTCCAACGAGCCGGTCAACTCAAATACCAGTACGACGGCCGTTACCGGGGCTCTTACGACCGCTGTAAACAACCCCGCAATGCCCAACGCAATGAAGTTGGGATAAAACGATGTGGGCACGTCAAAGAACTCGCCAATGCCCAGCGCATAGACAGCGCCAATGCAAGCACCCATAACTACCAGCGGAAACAGCGTTCCTCCCGGGGCCCCAGAACCAAAACTAATGGCAGTAAACAGATACTTGCCAATCAATAGCGCGACTACAAGACCCAGCGCTACCTGGTCTTCCCCCAGCAGTGTCTCGATGATCGCGTCTCCGCCGCATATAAGCTCGGGCCAGGCAAACGCCATAACACCCGCCAGGGCAAATGGCACGGCAAGCCTTAAGTACGGGACTCCCCTATTGATTTTGCTGTAAAGAGCCTGGGCAAAGAACATTCCCAGGTTATGCAAGGCCCCTAAAAGTCCGCACAGAAGCCCTAGAAACGCGACAAACGCGTAATCGATACGGGGCAGGTCGGCGACAAAAACAAGGCTAAGAACAGGCTGTATGCCTAGAACCTGGCTCACAAGAAAGTCGGACACAATCGTCGATGTCATTACCGAGATGATCAGCGGTGCTGTGAACTCCTTGTGAATCTCTTCGATGGCAAACAAGACGCCCGTTAAGGGCGCATGGAAGGCAGCTGACATACCAGCTGCAGCCCCGCAGGTCACTAACAGACGTTCTTCACCTCTTTTGCGGCCCAGGGCCTTAGAGACGGCTTTTCCAGACATTCCGCCGAGCTGAACACTGGGACCCTCACGACCAAGCGAAAGGCCGCCCAAGGCACAAAGCGTGCCTTCAATGAATTTGGCGAACATCACCCGATGCCAAGGCATGTCCATCTTGCCTGCGACCTCGGCATCTATCTGCGGGATTCCCGAGCCCGACGTAGAAGGTTCCCACAACATGAGCTTGCAAACTATCACAAGTAACGCGGCGAGAAACACAAACCAGGCTAGCATGAGCAAGGGATTGCCTGCGATCGTCGTCGTGACCCATCGCAAGGTCTTCTCGGCTCCGGAAAGTGACAGTCGGTAGAGCGTAATCACGGCCCCGGCCGCCAGACCTACTAAGGCACCCTCCCCTACCAGGTTGACCTGGAATCGACGGGAAAGGTGCCTCGAAACAATATTGTCTGAGCGCTTGCGCATGGCGGATTAGTAGGGACCTCCGCAATAGAAGTTAAAGATGTTTGCGACGCAGATGCCGTACCTGGGGTTGGCGGCGTGGACCATTTTACCGTTGCCAATGTAAATGCCAACGTGACCGCATTCGTTGTAGTCGCCGTTCATGAAGACAAGATCGCCATAGGAAAGCTCATCGATGCTGTACTTGGCGTTGCCTGCGTCTACGACGCCACGACACATGCGAGTAGCGCTGTGGCCATACTTCCAACCAAACGAGTAGCAGACAAGGCCAGAGCAGTCGAAGGAGTCGGGGCCGGCGCCGCCGTAAACATAAGGCTTGCCAACCTGTGCCAACGCGATAGCGACGCTCTCTGCAACCGAGTCACTACTGGTGCCAGAGTCGCTGCTACCGCCGCTGTTGCCAGAGTCGGAGTCGCTAGACCCGCCCCCATTGTTGCCGGAGTTCCCGCCGTTGTCTGTCGATCCACCGTTGTTATCGGTGGAACCGCTGTTATCGGCCGTGGAATTGCTGTTGCCGCCGTTGGTGGCCTGGCTCTCGGAAGCCGTGTTATTGCGGTTCTGGTTGTCTTCGACGTTGGCGATCGCGGTCTGGACATTGGCGCTCTCTTGCGCGGCAAGCTGCGCCTTGACCTCTTCGTCCAGTGCGTTATAGGTAGACGTGGCCTCGGCAACCTTGCTCTGGTACTCGTTTACCTGGCTGTTGAGCGAGTCGACCTGTGCCTGCTGGGTAGCTTGCTTGCTCTCGAGCTCGGCCTTGTCGGCTTCGAGTTGGGCCTCTAGGGTCTTAACCTCGTTAATGGTCTTTGCTTTTTGCTCGGAATATTTATCAAGGTAGTAGATACGGCTCACAAAGTCCTCGGGGCTGGTGGAACCAAAAATGAAGTCCAAAATCGTCGACGCGCCCTGCTTGTAGGAAGAACGCATATCAGAGGAAAGTTGAGCTTTCTTCTCGTCAAGCTGTTGGTTTGCAGCGTCAATCTCTAATTGTTTGCTGTCAATATCTGCGTTTGTCTGCTCAATCTGCTCGGTGGCCTCTTCGAGGTTCGATTCGAGAGAAGACAGGCTGGCACCCAGGGTCTCAAGCTGTTGGGCAGCGGCCGCAAGGTCAGACTGGGGGTCAGCCTGAGCGGCGGTTGTAGGTCCAAAGAAAGTCAGGGACCCGGCCAAAGCAAGGCTCAGTCCCGCGCAGATAACAGATTTGGTGCGACTAGTGTGCATTGATCCTCCTCCTGCGTCGTGTCTCGCATTGGTGAGAAGTTGGGCGCATACAGTTAATCCACCTTACCAAAAATGGGAAGGTGGATTAAAGGGAGTTACGCTAAGCGGCATAAACCTCAACGGTTAGTTCACTTTTACCAGGCTAAATATATCGACGTCTCCATAATCCTTGGAGATTATGTCGCGCGGGTTCAGGAAGGCAAGCTCGATAATAAAGGCAAATCCGGCAACCTTAGCGCCCGTGCGCTCGATGAGCTTAGCGGTGGCAACGGCGGTGCCAGCGGTGGCCACAAGATCATCGGCAATAAGAACCACGTCATCGGGGCCAAGCGCGTCCTTGTGAATCTGCAGCTCGTCGGTTCCGTACTCCAACGAGTAGCTCTGGGTGTAGGCCGCACGGGGAAGCTTGCCCGGCTTACGAGCCGGCACAAAGCCAACACCCAACTTGTACGCCACGGGAGCGGCCACGGGAAAACCAAGGGCCTCGCAACCCACGACCTTGGTAATGCCCTTGTCGGCAAACTGGGCGGCGATATCGTCGGTCAAGGAGGCCAGGGCCTCGGCGTCTGCGTACAGCGGCGTAATGTCCTTGAAGATGATGCCGGACTCGGGGTAATCGGGGATGCTGATGATCTTGGATTCGTAGTCGAATCTCTCCATAGCTTTTCTCCTTAATAAAGAATTGAACTAACTCTCGGCCTTTGAGTGCCAAAGCCTGCGAGCAATAAGCTCATCGCGGACGCTGTTGGTAAGGCCTAGCATGCGCGATAGTGCCAGGTTGTACTGTGTGTCGTCTTGCTCGGTTTCTTCTTCACCGTTAAGCGCGGGCTTATTTTTGTAGACGATAAGGGCCTGCTCGAACATTGCCGATTCTCTGTTTGCCGCAATGACGTATTGGCGCAGGTTCTTGGCGCCAATACCAAAGTGACGAAGCTCGTCGCAAACACGAATCAAGCCAAAGTCCTGACCATCAACCAAATCGCGTCCGTGGGGGCTGCGTTTAAGCTCAATGACGCCGGCCTCGGAAAGCTGGCGAACAAATGAAACTTGAACGCCTATAAGCTCGGGTACGCGGTCAATCGGGTGCAGCTTGCCTACGGTCTCCTCGTCGTCAACGGGCAAAACGATACCCTGCGCCGGCGAGCCGTCCAGGCTGACGCTTTGACCCGAGTCCATCTTCTCAAGCTCGTCCTTGATGACCTGCAACGGCAAGAAGCGGTTCTTTTGCAGGTAAAGGATGGTCTCAAGGCGCCTAACGTCCTTTTGCGAATACAGGCGGTAACCGCCCGGAGTACGAGACGGGTTGAGAAGACCCTCGTCCTGCAAATAGCGCACCTTAGAGACCGAAAGGTCGGGATACTGGGCCTGGAGTTTCTTTACGACCTTGCCGATCGTGAGGTAACTGGCGTCAGCCATGGGAGGCCTTAGGCGCCCGTGTTGATGCGGCCGGCACCCGCGTTGGCGTGAAAGACCATGCGGAAAGTGCCAATCTGGACCGTAGAGCCGTCATGCAGGTTGGCTTTGCTCACAATGGCCCCGTCAACCCAGGTGCCGTTAAGCGAGCCCAGGTCCTCGATGCTCACGTAGCCCAGAGGCAACGTGGAGAGATCCATCTGCGCATGGTGACGAGAGACGGTCATATCGTTGAGAAAAACGCTGTTCTTGGGGTCACGGCCCAGGCTAATTTGGGGCGTGTCCAGTTCAAAGGTGGTGCCAATTTGCGGCCCCTTAAGAATGGTGAGCGTGGGGTTTTGCGGCTTGGCCTGTCCCATAAGGTCGGGTACGGTGGCATCGGCTGCAGGCATCCTAAAAATCTCAGTGGCATCGGTGTTTGCCATTGTTGTTCTCCCCTCAAAATGATTTTCGGGTCAATGATATACCCTTGGGCACGCGACGCGGTCGCGCGCTTCGCTAAATTGCGTTTACGATTTGTGGGCGGCCAGGGCGCCCTGGCCAATGAACCCGCCGTCTGCACGCATAAGTCCCAAAGCCTGCAATTGGTCGCCAGAGACCATGACCTTGTCGTTCTTCTCGCATAGGTCACTAAAGGGCAGGGCCGAGAAAAGCGCCCTTTTGGCACCCGGAAGACCCACAGGGGTAACCTCTTCGAACGACAGGAAGCTGCGCCACAAGACGCGGGCCTTTGCGGGCGGCACAAAAAGGAAGTACGCGCAGATGCCGCTAGTCGCCAACGGGGCGCAGGCCACGACAGCAGAAATCGCGTCGAGCGAAATCGAGGCCACCTGACCGGGGCGCGGCAGCGCCTGGCCGTGCAGGTAATCCGCCAACACATGGCCGCCCAAAGAGCCCATGAGCAAAAGCGGCGTTAGCATCGAGGTCGCGTCTTCAATCGAGGTGTTGCCAAAGGGTCGTACTCCGCCTTCTTCTGCGGTAGCGAGAAACCCAAGCCAAGCCTGGGCGATTGCACCGCGCGTGCTCAGGTCGACGACTACGTGCTCGGTGTCGCCACAACGCACGACCAAGGGGATCGACATAAGGCAACCGTCGCCGCCCAGGGCCGGCTCGAAAGCACATTCCCCCACCGCAAGGCGCTTGCCGCAGAAGGCCGCCTGGGCCATGGTTGCGGCGTCAGCGCCGGAAACCAGCTGGTAGGTGGAACCAGTAAGGTCTGCCAAGACACAGCCTTTGCCCATAGCGGCAATCGCGTCCTTCTCGGCTGCGTAGGCATTGACGACCTGGCGGCTCTCGTCAAGCGAAGACTCGAACGAGGCGCCGAGAAACACGTGCTCTTGATACAAAGTTCCCATGCGTGGCGCGCCCATGTCCTACTTGCCTTCCTTGAGTTTGGAGGTGCGGATAATCTGGATTGCCTTGGCGGTGTAGACCAAGGCCGTGATAGCTGAGCAAATGACCCCCGCATAGACAAAGAAAATGCCGAGGACGCCGGGCTGGGCATTAAGTCCCGGTAACCAAGAGACACCCGTAAGCCCAAGGCCAGACACAACGGGCGCGCCCAACAACAGATCGCAGAATCCAAACATAAGAAGCGCCGTGGCGATCTTGCCGATATAGACGACGTCGACCGGGCGCGTGCGGTAGCGCTGCAGAAGCCCTGCGCCAAGAGCCAGGTAGACGTCGCGACCAATCACGAAGACGGGTATCCAAACGGGAAGCTCGCCCACAATAAGCAGGCCAAGGACGCCGGTAAAGAGCAAGACGCGGTCCATGACGGGGTCCATGATCTTACCCAGCCAGCTGACGGTCTGGGTGCGACGAGCCACCTGGCCATCCAAGAAGTCGGTCACGGCAGCCGTTGCATAGCAAACCAGGGCAACTTGGCGGTTGCCGTGCGAGGCAAAGATGACGAGAAACGCGATCGTTAGGGCAAGGCGGCAGAAGGTGATGACATTAGCCACGGTAAGAATCTCTTGCGAGGGGTTTTGCGAGGTCCCCACAGGAGCATCCTCAATACCCTGCGCTTGGCGCACGGCGGCGTCTGAGTCTGCTACCTGCTTAATGGCGTCTTTGAGCTCGTCTAGTCTTGCGGACACGTCATCCTCTGTCTGTCGGGTATAGTGCACAACTCTTTATCGTACCCGACTTGCGTCGTTTAATCCCGGTTTTTCGCCTAGAGGCAGGTCGCTTCCAGAAAACGGATAAGAACGCGCGTGCCCTG
>CAVEMP010000233.1:0-3677 GCA_963616835.1 uncultured Oscillospiraceae bacterium
CCTGCCACCACGTTCACGCACCTCGACGCCACCACGGTTCTTTCCCGCTCCATTACCGAGCTGGGCATTTACCCGGCTGTCGACCCGCTGGCTTCCTCCAGCTCGGCTCTTGACCCCACCATCGTGGGCGAGGAGCACTACCGTGTGGCCATGGCCGTCCAGGAGACTCTGCAGGAGTACTCCGACCTCCAGGACATCATCGCCATTCTCGGCATGGACGAGCTTTCCGAAGAGCAGCAAAACGTCGTTGCCCGCGCCCGTAAGATCCAGCAGTTCCTCTCGCAGTCGTTCCACGTTGCCGAGAAGTTCACGGGCAACCCCGGCGCCTATGTCTCTGTCCAGGACACCGTTCGTTCCTTCGGCGAGATTATCGACGGCAAGTGCGACGACCTGCCCGAGCAGGCCTTCCGCTACGCCAGCGACATCGACGATGTTCGCGCCCGCGCTGCCGCTATGGCCAGCGAGAACTAGGACTTGCTATGGCAGAGCTGAACGTTCAGTTCGTAAGGCCGGATAGGGCCCTCTTTGAGGGCCCCGTCTCCAGCCTTGTACTGGTAACTTATGCGGGCGAGCTCGGCGTTTGGCCGGGCCACGCCCCCGAGATCGTCGCCTTGGGCGACGGCATCGTCCGCATTAAGCACAAGTCCGCAGACGGCAGCGTCGAGGAAACCGACGTTGTGGTTTCTGGCGGTTATGCAGAGATTGCAAACGATGAAGTCATTATTTTGGCCGATCACGCGCGCCGCACCGATGACATCGATGCAGATACTGTGCGCAAAACGCGTGATGAAGCCATTGACGCCCGTGATGCGTGCGCCGAGGGCGATCACCGAAGGGCGTATTGGGACAATAAGGTCAACTGGTGTAACCTTCTTCTTAAGCAAGTTCTCTAGGTCGAGGCCTAGTCCGGCTATAAAAGAGGTTACATGGACGTTATTCAGGTTGAGGGTGGTCACAAGATCACCGGCGAGGTTACGGTTGAGGGAGCCAAGAACTCGGCTCTTAAGTTGATGGCCGCAACGATTATGGCCAAAGGGGTGACCACCCTCACCAACGTCCCCAACATTGCAGACGTGCACGTCATGGGCAAGGTTTTAAAGAACCTGGGCGCCACGATTGAAGTCGTCAACAAGCACGAGCTGCGCATCGACACCACCAACATCGATTCTTGGGAGACCCCCTACGACCTCGTTGTGCAGATGCGTGCGTCGACGGCCGTCCTGGGCCCCCTTCTTTCTCGCTTTGGCAAGGCCATCGTCGCCATGCCCGGCGGCTGCAACATCGGCGCCCGAAAGATTGACATGCACATCTTGGGTCTTGAGGCCCTGGGCGTCGAGTTCAAGTTCGACCACGGCAACATCAACGCCAGCGCCCCCAACGGCATTCACGGCGCAACCGTGACCTTGGCCTTTGCCAGTGTCGGCGCCACCGAGAACCTCATGATGGCCTCGGTCTTTGCCAAGGGCACCACCGTTATCGACAACGCTGCCCGCGAGCCCGAAATTGTCGACCTCGCAAATCTCCTTAACGAGATGGGTGCCAACATCAAGGGCGCCGGCTCCCCGGTTATCGAGATCGAGGGCGTCGACGAGCTTCACCCTGTCACCCACGCCGTTGTGGGCGACCGCATCGAGGCTGGAACCTTCCTGGCTATCGGCGGTCTGTGCAAAGACCCCGTGACGGTCAAGGGCTTCGACCCCCTTCACCTAGGCCTCGTTCTTAAGAAGTACGAGCAGATGGGCATCTGCGTCGAGCGCGGCGACCACCAATGCACCTGTTGGCGAGAAGGGCCGCTGCTTCCCACCGATATCCAGACCCTGCCGTTCCCTGGTTTTCCCACCGACATGCAGGCGCAGACCATGTGTCTTCTCGCCTTGGCAAACGGCAGCTGCGTCATCACCGAGAACGTCTTTGAGAACCGCTTCATGTTTGCTAGCGAGCTGCAGCGCATGGGAGCCGAGGTTGTGATCGAGGGCCACCACGCCATCGTCCACGGCGTCAAGGGTTTCTCGGGTGCCCAAGTAAAGTCGCCCGACCTGCGCGGCGGCGCTGCCCTGGTCATGGCCGGCCTTGTCGCCGACGGCACCACCACCGTCAGCGCTATCCACCACATCGACCGCGGCTACGAGGGCTTCGTTGACAAGCTTTGCGCGCTCGGCGCCTCTGCCTGCCGCAAATCGATACCTGATCCAACTTTGGTCGATTAGTGGGTATCATTGCAAAGTGCCGCTAGTTTCTCGCGGCCTAATGCAACTAAGAACGGTGGGTCCTCATGATTAATACCGGTGTGCAAGACGATCACTCCCTCACTCGCGCAGGCGAGGATTACCTGGAGTCCATTTACCGCCTCTCCCGCGACAGTGCCGAGGCCGATAAGTCCGTGCGCTCGGTCGACGTGGCCGAGCAGCTGGGCGTCTCCAAGGCAAGCGTCAACAAGGCCCTCTCTATGCTCAAAGAGATGGGCATGGTCGAGCAGTGCCGCTACGGTTGCATCACCTTGACCCAGGAAGGCGAGAGGTACGCCCGCATGGTGTGGCGTTCTCACCGCGCCCTGCGCGCTTTTCTCGAAACCGACCTGGGCGTAGACTCCGATACCGCAGATGAAGAGGCATGTCTCATGGAGCACGTCCTTTCTTCCGAGACCATGCAGCGTCTCATCGAGTATCTGGAAAAGCAAGGGGTTAACATCCCCAAGGAGTAGCGCGTCAGGGGCTCACCTTGGATAGGCAGCAAGAAATCATCCGCTTTGGCAACGACGGCTGGCAATCCCGTTTCGACGACGGCTTCACCGAGGAAAACGTGGTGAGGCTCGTCGACGGCCTGGGCTTGCTTTGGGCCAATTCCGCGCCGGGCGCAACAGTATATGTTGGTTACGACACGCGCGTTGGCTCACGGCTCTTCGCCGAGACCGCCTCTGCAGTGCTGGGTTCTTATGGCCTCCGCGTTCGCATGTCCGATCGCCCGTGCCCCACGCCCGCCGTTGGCTGGAGCTGCGCGCACGATACGCAAGCCATCGGCGGCGTTATCATCACGGCCAGCGACAAGTCCTGCGAGTACGGCGGCATTCTCATTCGCAAAAGCGACGGCGGCCCGCTTCGCCAGGAGTTTCTCGATGACCTCGAGCAGCAGATCTCGGGTGACGCTACGCAGTCGCGCGGTCCCTTCGAGCTTTGCGATTTGATGAGCAACTATATAGAGGGGCTACTCGCCCAGATCGACACGCAGGCTATCCGAGCCGCAGCGCCTTCGATCGTGGTCGACCCCATGTACGGCGCCTCTTCTTACTACTTGGCCGATACTCTGCGTAAGCTTGGCTGCCAGGTTACCGAGATTCACGCCCAGGTCATGCCTGATTTCAACGGTCTCCACCCCATTCCCGTCGATCCTTGGGCCGACGAATGCGAGCAAGAGGTCGTCAATCGCGGCGCCAACCTGGGCCTCATCCTCGACGGCGACGCCGATCGCGCCAGCGCCATCGACCACGAGGGCAACTTGCTGTCCGCAAGCCAGCTCGTTCCTCTCCTTATGCATCACCTTGTAGCCGAGAAGAACCTCTCGGGCCGCGTTATCACCACGCTGACCTGCTCTGCTTCCATCGAGCGCCAGGCCAATGAGCTCGGCCTCACATGCGTCAGCGTCCCCGTTGGCTTCTCACGTATATATAGAGAAGTACTCGA
>CAVEMP010000234.1:0-6546 GCA_963616835.1 uncultured Oscillospiraceae bacterium
CTGCCCAAGGCCCAGGTCTACGACGCCATTCTCGCCGCAGAGGCCGCAAAGTAACGTGCCCGGGTGCTCCCAGATTCAAAAACGCGACAAGTCGGCCATCAAATTCAAACCCCTTAAGTACACAGCAAACCCGCAGGCCGTTGACCTGCGGGTTTGCTTTTGTGAGTAGCCCGGCTACTCGCGTAGATCGATTTTGATGGCCGACTTGTCGCGTTTTTGCTTCGTTGACCCCTAGTCCTGGCCCCAGACGCGCTCGGCGACGCGCTTGACCAGGGCGATCTTGGCCCACTGCTCGCCCTCGGTGAGCTTGTTGCCGCACTCGCAAGAGGCAAAGCCGCACTGCGGGGACAGATACAGGTTCTCCAGCGGCACGTACTTGGCCGCCTCATTGATGCGCTGGACGAGAAGGTCCTCTTCCTCAAGGCCGGGCTGCTTGGAGGTAACCAGGCCAAGCACGACCTTCTTGTCTGCGGCCACATGGGCCAGGGGCTCGAAACCACCGGCACGAGGTGTATCGAACTCTAGGTAGAAGGCGTCGACGTTCTCGTTGGCAAACAAGTACGGCGCGATGGGGTCGTAGCCGCCCTCGAAGGCGTAGGTCGAGTGGTAGTTGCCGCGGCAGACATGCGTGGTGATCACCAGGTCTTCGGGCTTGCCCTCGATGGCCAGGTTGTTAAGGCGAATGCCCAGCTCGCTGACCTTCTGGATGTCGACAGGCTGCATGCCGGTCTTGGCCACAAAGTCGGTGTCGCAGTAGATGCCCCAGGTGCAGTCGTCAAACTGGATGTTGCGGCAGCCGGCGGCGTAGAGCTCGGCGATTACGGTGCGATAGGCAGCCGCGATGTCGGCGATAAGGGCCTCGTCGTCGGCGTAGGCGGCGCGCAGACTTTCGACCTGGCCGTCGCAGCGGTCAAGCACGACCTCCGAGTACGTCTGCACGGGCGCAGGCATGGTCTGGCGGGCAACGGCACCGTCCTCTTCCAGCGCCTTCACGAACTTAAAGTGCTCGACAAAGGGGTGATTCTCGCCGCTGATCTTGCCCTTGACCACAGCGGTGTCTGCGGTGGTCTCCTCGTCGTGGAACATATAGCCCTGGCGTGCAGTCGCGCGTTCGATGCCGTTCAAGCCCCACATAAAGTCCAGGTGCCAGTAGCTGCGGCGGAACTCGCCGTCGGTGATCACATGCAGGCCGGCCGCCTTCTGCTTGGCAACCAGGTCGCGGATGGCCTCGTCCTCGACGGCCTTGAGCGCGGCGTCGTCGATTGCGCCGGTGGCATGGTCGGCGCGGGCCTGCTTGAGGACGTCCGGGCGCAGGAAGCTTCCGACGACGTCGTAGCGGAACGGGGCGTTGTGGGTGTAGGGCATTTAGACTCCTTCGGACGGTCAATATGACGCCATTGAGTCTGACAGACCCGTAATTCATAGAAAACTATCGGATAACTATGTGTTTCCATAGTTATTGGCTATATCTTAGAAGTTCGTGAATCGTCGATGACCGTGCAACGCTCAACGAAGGTCAAAGGTCAAACTCCCTATTGTGACGGAGGAAATCGCTTCTTCGCCGACAATGCGATCCAAGAAGAACGACTTTGTCAGGGTGTATTCGTCGGAGCCCTTCTTGCTGTGAACGCTAAAGGATTCGGCTTGCCACGAATCTCCGTCGCGGAATTGAACCGATATGGGGATGTCTCTGAGCTCGACCCAGTCGTTGTTGCCGGAATACACGACTTCGATGGCCAAAGGGGATACGCGAACCTGCTCTACCAGGATTTCCTTCTCCCCATAAGATGCTCGTTCGTCGCAGGTATAGACTCTTGTTGTGTCGCGGTATGCGAGCTTGAATCTGAAGCTCCATGTCCCCGATGCCAATAAGCGGACAGCACCGTCGTCCTCGCTGTTTACAGCCTGAAGCCCTTGAAGAGTAACGCGCGCGCTTTTGCCGACAAGGCTGTCCCCGTCTCGCGTTCTTAGATGCTGCAGCTGGACGTATTGAATCTTCCCGTCGCCCGGTTCCGAATCGTAGAAATAACCCGCTCCCTCTTCCGCCTCGACTCCGTCGACCTCAAGTCCGGATGAGCCGCTGAACGAAATCGGATACTTCCCGTCCGCGTTCTTCTGGGCGATGCCTTCCAAAGAAGCGCCGTCTTCTCGCTCTAGGGTATAAATAACCGCGACGTTGTTTGCGTCTCCGAGCAGCGAATCGCAGGTTATCCGGATGCCGTCATCGGTTGAGGACGCGCCTACCGGTTTGCCGATGTCGCCAACGATTTCAGTGTCTGCCGGAGCCCCATAGAAGACATCCTCGATTGCGCTGACTGCTGGTTTTCCGCCGGTCGTCGCATGAACGGCTGCCGTGCTCGCCACGAGCACGGATAAAACCACAATGGCCGCAGCCGCTCGCCTCAAACTATTATTTCTCCCCCTGATGGCGCGCAACGGAGGCCTTCGAGTCTTTGAGGCGTCGACTTTCCTCGCTTCGCCGAGGTTTTCCTCTTCGTCGAGCCTCGCGTCGATTCGCTCCGCTATGCGGTCCTTCTCCTCATCTGTGAGGTGAAGCTCACCGATCTCCTTGCGGTACACACTGAACACATCACGCATTTCTGACCTCCTCGAGCATGGGGCGGAGCTTCTTTCGGGCACGGCTAAGACGAATCGAAACTGCTGCTTGCGAGCACCCCAAAACATGAGCGATTTCACTGATGCTTTGCTCTTCGTAGTAATGGAGATAGATCACTTCTCGGTAAGTGACCGGCAGCTTCATGACGTAGGGGAGAACCGCGTCGGGGAGTTCGAAACTGCTTTCCTGTTCGACGCTGTCATGCGGTGAGGAAAGTTCGGGCGCGTCGTCGAGGTCGAGCACGATGTGGCTCGCTCGGGTCCTTAGGAGGTCTTTGCATGCATTGATGGCCACACGGATGATCCAGTTACGCTCATGGTCTGAGCTCTCGAATGGCTCTTGGCGCCGAATGAGCTTGATAAGCACCTCTTGGCAGATGTCCTCGACGTCTGCTTTTGACCCCAGATAGGTGTAGCTCACCCGATAAATCAGGTCCGCATACTCCTCTACAAGCCTTTTTGTGAGTTCGCGCACCATCGTCTCCAATCAAACTATCTAAACAGAGTACGTTTCAGTTGGGGTTGACCTATCACTCCTTCTGCCGTTCATCGCGGCAAATCCACCGTTTACGCACAAGAAGAAAGAAATGCGGCGCGTCTGCGTATCAGAGGAAACGGCCTGCTGCGCAGTGGCTATCGGTCAATTCGAGTGAAGGGACACGACAATGAAGCTTCAAAGAAGAACGGCAGGAGCTACTGCAATGCTTGGACTGGCTTTTTCGTTGATGACAAGCAGGGTCCTGGAGTTCAGTCCAAGGCCGAATTGTGGCTGAACGCCTTTTCGACGTATACCGCGTATTACAACATCTGGTAGTTAACTGTTGCCCGCGGGCCCCGTTGCCGTGAATGGCGCGGCCCGCGGGCGGTTATGGGGGGTGGGCCGATGCGCGCGAAGGCTGAGCTTTGCGTTGTTTGTGCTGTCGGCATGATACTCGCAACAGCGGCGGCATTTCTGTATGCCGACTACGCCGATCAAACGAGAGTGGCCCAGGTTCTCGACGGGCCGTATTCCCTTGCCGTTCAAGTGGCGCAGGGTACCCGCGATTCCGAGGATGTTATGCACAGCCTCAAAGATATCGTCAATACTGCGCACGTCTCCGTCCTATGGAGAGAGGCGCGTGTTTTGAGCGACGGCTCGTCGCAGACGGTTTGGCGAGGTTATATCGACCGCGATACGTTTCCGGCCGATCGTCTCATGTTGACGGACGGTCGCCTGCCAACGAAAGCGGGGGAATATGCGGAGACGCAGAGAACGGGCGAAACGCTGCAAGTCGGCTTGATGTATTCATTTTCCCGATCCTCGCATATGCGTTTGGAGGTGGCCGACGATGATGCGGCGCTTCCGACGACCTGTGTCTCGAGGGTCGTGTCTAAGGCTCCTTTCGAGAGCCAGGATGTGCGCGCGGCTATTGCGACTGCGTTTGGGGTTGAGCCCGATCGGCTGGACGATCAGAGAGTGCACGAAGAGGTGGTTGCCGGCGGCGGGATCGTCTTTTTGGCTTTAGCAGGTGCGGGGTTTTGCCTTCTGTACCTGCTCCTTGTTGCCACAGCCTGCGTGTCTCAAAGCAAGCTCGTCGGCATTCAAAAAATGCTCGGCTGGTCCCGGCGGACGATATTCGCCCAAATCTGCTGCCCCGGAATTGTCACGCAAATCTCGACGGGCCTACTCCTCGATTTTGCGATAAGCGCAATAAAAGGGCCCCTGCCCGTGACAATCTTTGGGATTATTCTAGCCGCGCAGGCCGCAATGCTCCTCTCGATGAGCGCGGCGGGGCTCGTGGCTGCGTCAATCGCGATGCGCGTCCCTGTCGCCGGGTCGCTCAAGAAGGGTCTTTCGCTCAGGGCGCCCCTCGCGACGGGCGCATTGCTCCAAGCTCTTGTCCTGTTGAGCATCGCGGCGTTTTGCGGGGTCGCTTCCCCCTCGATCGAAGAGACCCTTGCAAGATGGAGTAATTTCGGTGCGTGGGAGAAGGTGGGCTCCGCATACGTCATCGCGAGCATGTCGAATACCGACGGGTTTTACTCGTATGTGACCACGGGCGATGCCTCGTACCTGGAGAAGTTTTCCAATCTCTATGATTATCTCGACGAAGAGTATGGAGCCCTCTACACCGATTGCCACGATCTTGGCAATAGTCAGTGCCTTGACGTGAACTCAAATTACCTGAAAGCTGCGGGGCTGATCGACGAAGCGGGAGATGCTATCGCCGTCGACGACGACTCCTCCGTGCCGCTCGTGATTCTCCCCTCATCGCTGACGGAAGACCAGAAGAGCGCCGCTCTTGAGGAAGCGGAGGCATATCTGGAGAGCTGCGCCTCTGCCGAGCGTTCGCTTATGGGTCGCCAAGACGACGCGTCTGACGGAACAGTTGAGCTAAAGACGGCAACTTACACGGGTCACATCTCGGTATTCGCCTTTGATGGGCGGTCGATCGATTCGGATGGGGGAATGGTGGACGACCCGGTGTTCATTGTGTTTCCCAGGCTTGGCATGCCGAAATTCTTGAAATCGGGTCTTATGCAGACCGGTGCCGGAGCGGTTGTTCGGCTCCCAATCGACCAGGCGACCGCTGAGGGTCTCGAAGAATGGCTTATTCAGAACGGTTTCGCCGATGAGCACATCAAGCTCGCCCCTTTCAGCTCGGCGATATTGGAGGAGCTGGCTCAGATGAGGAACTCTTCCATGGCTTTGGCTTTGATTCTCGTGGCGATCTTGGTGATGTGCTGCGTTGCGGGCGCCGTGCTGGCGAGGCTTCTTGTCTATGCGAAGGGGAGGGAGATTACCGTGAAACGGCTGCTTGGCTGGAGCGGATTCGCCTGCTATGAGCGTGAGGCCATACTGGTTATCGGGCTTTTCTGCTTGTATTGCGGGGTGCTCGCGGTGATGCGCTGCGGCGCTGCCGCCTGGGCGGCGGCCTTAACCACCTTTCTGTTATGGAGTTTGGTTTGCGTGGCGTGCTTGATCGCGCGGGAGCGCGCGGCGGTTGCCGATGCCTTGAAGGGGGCGTGACGGATATGGGGATGACACCTGTAGGAAAACCGCTGATAAGGGCGATGGGAATCGCAAAGGGCTTTGGTGGCGGCAGGGTTTTAGATGGCGTGGATATTGAGCTGAGGGGCGGTGAGCTTGTCGCCGTGCAAGGTCCCTCCGGGTGCGGAAAGACGACCCTCTTGAATATCCTCGGGCTTCTTGATGACCCTGACTCTGGAGAGCTTGAGATCGTCGGGGCCACGGCCCCAAAGGCGGGGACGCCGGCGGCGTCTAAGGCCATTCGCGAGCACATAAGCTATTTATTCCAGAGCTTTGCGCTGGTGGAGAGCTTGACGGTTGAGGAGAACAACATGATGGCGCTCCGTTATGTGCGCATGCCAAAGGACTCGAGGCGAGCTTTGGTCGCCAAGGCGCTGAGAAGAGTGGGTCTGGAGGAGTGCCGGGGAAAGAAGATCTGTGAGCTCTCGGGTGGCGAGCAGCAGCGCGTGGCCTTGGCCCGCGCGATGGTAAAACCGGGCGAGATCATCTTGGCGGACGAGCCGACGGGCTCGCTCGATCCGAAAAACCGGGATTTGGTCGTTGGAGTAATGAGAAGGATGGCGGACGTTGGTAAAGGGGTTCTCGTCGTGACGCACGATGACCACGTGGCGCGGCGTTGCGACCGGATTATCCAGTTGTAGCTTGACGACCTGCCGGATTTTGGAAAGGCTCTCTGCGGTCCGCCACATAGGCGCGCAGGTGCTCGAGGTAGCGCTCTGCCACGCGCGAGAGGGGTCGGCCCGCGAGCTGAAGGTAGCCGACCTCCATCTGCTCGTCGGACTCGAGGGGGACGGCGACGATGTCGGTGCCGTTTAGGTCCTCGCTGAGGATGCCAGAGCTCACGGTGTAGCCGTCCAGGCCAATCAGCAGGTTGAACAGGGTGGCGCGGTCGGTCACCA
>CAVEMP010000235.1:0-6762 GCA_963616835.1 uncultured Oscillospiraceae bacterium
CACACCGACATCGTGCCCCTGGGCCTGGGCTGGAACTTCCCGCCACTCGAGGTCACCCGCAAGGACGGCTGGCTGATCGGCCGCGGCGTGCTGGACGACAAGGGCCCCTTTGTGGTCTCGCTCTACGCCGCCGAGTTCTTCCGCCGCCAGGTTGCCGCCACCGGCAAGAAGCTGCCCTATACCCTGCGCTGCCTCATTGGCAACAACGAAGAGACCGGCATGGGCGACCTGCCTTACTACCTGGAGCGCTACGGCGAGCCGGCCTTCTGCTTCTCGCCCGACGCCGACTTCCCCGTGATCTGCGGCGAGAAGGGCGTCTATGGCGGCGAGTTCACCACCAAGCACCCGGTGGCCGGCTCGGTCATCGTCGAGCTTGACGGAGGCACCGTGCGCAACGCGATTCCCGGCCTGGCCACCGCGACCCTGCGCGCCGACGCCTCGCAGCTGCCCGCGGCCAACAACATCACCGTCGAGCCCGCAGGCGACGGCCTCGTGCGCGTTTCTGCCCACGGCAAGGGCGGCCACGCCTCGATGCCGCAGGGCACCGTCAACGCCATTGGCCTTCTCGCCCGCTACCTGCTGGACTGCAAGGTCTGCACCGTCGAAGAAGAGGAATTCCTGCGTCTGGAGGTCCAGCTCACCGAGGGCGACTACGGCAAGGCTACCGGCATCGCGACCGAAGACGACAAGTTTGGCCCCCTGACCTGCATCGCAGGCACCGTTCGCACAGTGGACAACCACTTTGTGCAGTCCATCGACTCGCGCTACCCCACCTCGACGACCGGCGAGGCCATCACCGCCCAGATGACCAGCGTCGCCGAGCGCTTTGGCTGCGAGTACCGCTGCACGGGCGACGCCGTGCCGTTCTATATCGACCCCTCCTCGCCCGAGATTCAGGTCCTTCTCGACACCTACGGCGAGTACACCGGCGAGAAGGCCGAGGCGTTTTGCATCGGCGGCGGCACCTACGCGCGTCACTTCAAGCGCGCCGTGGCCTTTGGCCCGCACCTTGACCACGCCGACGCGCCCGCGTGGGTGGGCATGGAGCACGGTCCCGACGAGGGCATCTTGGAGGCCGACCTCAAGCAGGCCCTCAAGATCTACATCGTGGCCATTGCGCGCCTGATGGAGCTGGATCTGGTCGAAGAGTAGGCTGACCTGCGGGTTATTTGATTTGATGAAAAGACCGGGCCTCTCGCCATGTACGCGGCGAGAGGCACGGTCTTGTTTGAAGTTTGATGAGGAGGCGGCGGCGCCGTGGAAGCCCGCGCGGTCGGCGCAGCCGAGGCGGCTGGCCGCTCCTACTGGATAAACATCGCGTCGCCAAAGGAGAGAAAGCGGTACTTCTCGTCAATGGCGGCCTGGTAGGCGCCCATGATCTGCTCGCGCGTGGCCAGGGCCGAGACGAGCATCATCAGGGTGCTGCGCGGCACATGGAAGTTGGTGATAAGTCCATCGACCACGTGGAAGGTCGAGCCGGGCATGAGGAAGAGGTTGGTCTTCTCGTCGGCGCGGGCCGTGATGTCGCCCTGGCCGCAGACGGCCGCCGAGTCTGCCGCGACCTCGAAACGGCGGGCGATGCAGGCGGGGTCGCTCGCCGGTGCGGCAGCGTCCCAGGCGCTTTCCAGCGAGCGCACCGACGTGGTGCCCACCGCGATAACCCTGTGACCTGCGGCTTTGGTGGCGTGCACAGCATCAACCACGGCCTGGGGCACGTGGTAGCGCTCTGTGTGCATGACGTGGGTCGTGGGGTCGTCCTCAGTGACCAGGCGGAAGGTGTCGATGCCCACCTCAAGCTCAACGCAGGCCCAGTTGACGCCCTTGTCGCGCAGGCGCGCGATGAGCTCGGGCGTGAAGTGCAGGCCCGCGGTGGGCGCAGCCGCCGAGTGCTCTTCTTGCATAGCATAGACCGTCTGGTACTTCTCGGGATCGCCCTCGTAGCTGGTGATGTAGGGCGGCAGGGGCACGTGACCCGCCGCATGAATAGCCTGGTCAAGCGTGTAGGGAGTGCCGTCGGCCGCCGAGCCCACAGGATCAAAGCGCACCAGGCGGCCGCCCTTGGAGCCCTCGACAAAGTCGACGATCGTGCCCGTCAAGACCACCGGCGCCGAGTCGGGCGCGTGCAGCCCGCCCGCGCGGTACTCGATCACGGTGCCCGGCTGCTTCAGGCGCTTGCCGGGGTTGACCAGGCATTCCCACACGCGTCCCAACGAGTCGAGGTCTTCTCGCCGCTTGAGCAGCAGAGTCTCGGTAACGCCGCCGGTGCCGCGCTTCTTGCCCACCAGGCGCGCCGGCATGACGCGGGTCTGGTTGGCAACCAGCAGGTCACCGGGCTCAAGCAGGTCAAAGACGTCGTAGAAGTGCTGGTGAGAGACGTTGCCGGTCTCGCGGTCAAGCACAAGCAGGCGGCAAGAGTCGCGCGGCTCGGCCGGGGCTTGGGCAATAAGCTCGTCTGGCAGGGCGTAATCAAAGTCGTCGGTGCGCATAGCTGTCCTTTGCGTTGGGTTTTCTCGCATGACAGTGTAGCGCGAACGGTGGCAGGAGGGGCAACGCGGGCTGTGTTTCCCGATTTTGCCCCAGAATTGGAGAGTTAGTTTCATCTTTGATAAAAACTTGCTAGCCATGGGGGCCTTGTCAGTACTTTTCGAGTGCCGTTGCGCCACGGGGCCAAAATCGCGACCCTTCTACCTGCGCATTTGTTAAAGACGTCAAATACGGCACCGAGAAAACACTGACGTGCCCGCAAAAACTAGCAAGCAAAATAGGCCAAGGACGCTAAATCGGCACAAAAGAAGGGAGCCGGCCTCTTCCCTGGGTCTCCCCAACCGACTCCCTGCTTGCGGGCACTCATCGAGTGCTGTGAGAAGCACGCGATGGCCCACGGTCTTTTGCTTGACGCAAAATTAGGGTAACCCTCATTACCCCAAGCATCGAGTAGGCCTCGGTGTGCGGGCGGTTAGCTCGGATGGGCGGTGCAACTGCGGCTCGTTTGGCGGCGGCAGATCAGCTATTTAAGCATCGACCGGACAAACCACGGCGGCGGCCCCGGCCGCCTCGCGCGCCGCGCGAGCCTCGGCTTTCGCGCGCTTTCGCTCGTCGCGGGCCAGGTGGCGCTCGTGGGCAGCCTCGGCCGCCGAGAAACGGCACCCGCAGTAGTTCTGCCGATACATCCCCAGCTCACGCGACTCGCGCGTGGCCTCGGGATAGTACGGGCGAAAGTCCTGCCAAACCGGCGTCAACCCGTGGGCTGCGGCCGTCGCGCACAAAAGCTCCCCGCAGTCGTCAAACAACTGGTACGGCGAGACGGCCAGCGTCGTCGAGACAAACTCGAACCCCTCGCGCCGAGCAACACGGCAGGCCTCGGCCAAGCGCAACGCATAGCAAGCCCGGCAACGTTGCAGCCGGTCAAAGCCGTGCGGCGCCACCGCGCGCTCCCAGGCCGCACGGTCGTCGGCCGCCACAATCACGTCCACGTGCGCGACATCGGCCGCCCACGCCTGCAGGGTAGAAAGCCGCAGCTCGTGCTCGGCCACGGGCTGGATGTTGGGATTGGTCCAGCAAATCGTGGGCTCAAAGCCCTGCTCGCGCAAAAGCTTCACCGGCTCGAGCGAGCAAGGACCGCAACAGGCGTGCAGCAATAACGGGCGCATCAGCTGTCCTCCCAAAGCTCGATGCCAAAATCGGTGTCGCGCACGTGCGTGACGTTTGCGTGGCGCGCGATCCGGGCCACCATCAAGATATCGCCCACGCAGCCCGAAAGATGCGCCGCGGCCAGCAAAATCGCAAGCACCGGCTGCCCCAAAGCGCCGCCAACACCCAAGAACGCACAGGTCAAGACCACTGCAGGTGCCAACAACACAACCTGGGCGGCAGATCTTCTCAGTAGCGCACCATGGGCATCGGTATAGAGAAACCCGTCCTTGTAGCCAAAGCTTACGTGCACGCCAGGGACCAACAGCTTGTAGGCCGCGGCATGAATCAGCTCGTGCACGGGCAGCGCCGCGGCCGAGAGACCCACCAGCCACAAAAAGTCAAAGATTCCAAAGTGGGCGTCTGGGTCGGCCAGCAGCGTGAGCACCGCCAACGCCACGCCCGCGGCGAAAATCACGACGGACCAGGCAACCATTTGCTTACGCAGGGCCTCGTCGTGAAACACATCTATGTCGGCTCGTTTTCTCATTGTGCCAGCATATACCTAATGTGGGATACTGTGAGGGTTGAACATCGGCGCCCACAGCCGCCACGCGCGGCCATGCGGGCCAACGCACGTCTCGCAACATCAAAGGAGAAACCAGATGCCTTCCGAGCGCCCCACCTTCCCCAAACGCGCCGTCATCACCGGCGGTATGCCGTACGGCAACAAGAACCTGCACTTTGGCCACATCGGCGGCGTCTTTGTCCCCGCCGATTTCTTTGCGCGTTTCTTGCGCGACCGCATTGGCAAAGAGAACGTCTTGTTTGTCTCGGGCACCGACTGCTACGGCTCGCCGATCATGGAGGGCTACCGCAAGAAGGTCGAGAACGAGGGCTACGAGGGCACGATCATCGACTACGTGCGCACCAATCACGACGCACAGAAGGCCGCGCTTGACGCCTACGAGATCAGCCTTGACCTCTTTGAGGGCTCGGGGCTGGAGCCCGCGCGCTCGCACCACCACGCCTTTACCGACGAGCTGCTGCGCCGCCTGTACGAGAAGGGCTACCTGGTCAAGCGCTCGACCCGCCAGTTCTATGACCCGCAGGCGCAGACGTTCTTGAACGGCCGCCAGGTCATTGGCCACTGCCCCGTGCGCGGCTGCAAGTCCGAGAAGGCCTACGCCGACGAGTGCGACTTGGGCCACCAGTTTGACCCCGAGGAGCTGATCAAGCCCGTCTCGCAGCTTACCGGCACCACGCCCGAGCTGCGCCCCGTTGACAACTGGTACTTCAACCTGCCCGCCTTTAGGCCGCAGCTTGAGAAGCTCATGGACGAGTGGGACGCAGACCCGCAGGTGCGCGCCATCGTGACAAAAACCGTGCGCGAGAGCCTGGTCGACCCCGTGATCTATATCCAGACGAAGTTCCGCGAAGACTTCGAGAAGGTCGCCGACAAGCTGGGCGACTACACCTTGACCGAGGCCGAGGGCAACCAGCAGTCCTTCTCGCTAACCTTTGCCGATTGGGAGGCCCGTGACCACGCTCGCGAGGTGCTTGAGGCCTCTGACGTGCGTTTTCGTACCGGCAAGTGCCTGCTGCCCTTCCGCATCACCGGCAACATCGAGTGGGGCGTGCCCGCGCCCGAGCTGGACGGCACCAAGGACCTCACCGTGTGGTGCTGGCCCGAGAGCTTGTGGGCGCCCATCAGCTTTACGCAGACGGCGCTTGCCTTAGACGCCGAGAAGGACGGCTCGCGCTACTCGTCGCACGACTGGCGCGACTGGTGGTGTGCCGATGACGCCCGCGTCTACCAGTTCATTGGCCAGGACAACATCTACTTCTACTGCGTGGCCCAGCCGGCCATGTGGGAGGCGCTGGACTGGGGCCTGTTCCAGGACACGCCCATCGCCAACTACCACATCCTGTTTATGAACAAGAAGGCCTCGAGCTCCGGCGCGATCAAGCCGCCGATGGCCGCCGAGCTGCTGGACGCCTACACGCCCGAGCAGCTGCGCGCCCACTGGCTGTCGCTGGGCCTGGACCAGAAGGCCGTGAGCTTCAACCCCAAGCCTTTTGACACGTCTGTCTCGCACAAGGACAAGAAGACCGGCGAGGAGGTGCTGGTCAAGGACGACCCGCGCATTGTCGACCCTGCCCTTAAGGAGTCGGCCTTCCTCACCAACATCTTCAACCGCCTGGCCCGCAGCTGCTTCTACGGCGCGGCCAACGTCTGCGACTCGAAGCTTCCCGCTGCCGCCCCGCACGACGAGGTGGTCGAGGCCTGCCGCCGCGCGACCCTGGACTTCGAGGCCGCGGCCTATGCCTTTGACGCGCACGGCGCTCTGGGCATCGCCGAGGAGCTTTGCCGCCAAGAGAACAAGCGCTGGGACGACGCGAGCAAGGCCGCCAAGGGCGACGACGAGGCCTACGCCCAGGCCCTGGCCGACGCCTTCTGCGCCCTTCGCACGGTGACCCTGCTCATGCACCCGGCTGTACCTTCTGGATGCGAGAAGATCTGCGAGCACATGGGCTTTGACGCCAACACGTTCTTCTCGTGGGAAAATGCCCTAGCCACCCCGGCCCAGCTGTGCGAGCTGGCTGGCGAGAAGACCTGCGAGCACGCGATTGTTGCCCTGCCGCCGCGCTTCGACTTCTTTGAGAAGCACCCCAGCCAGATTAAGAAGAAGTAGTTAGGGTTTTTATGTCTGTCGAGTTCCCGCCCGTCCATATCCCGCGCCCTTACGAGCGGCCGCGGGCCAATTTGGTGTGCCGTGTTGACGTACCCACGCAAGACGGCGCCTTTATCGCCGCGTTTGTCTATGCGCCGCACGGCGTGCGCGACTGCGCGGGGACTCCGTTTGGTATCTCGGGTGCGCTGCCTCCCGTGTTGATGCTTCATGGCAACGGAGAAGAGCACGGGATCTTTGGCCCCACCATCGACGCCGTGGTCCAGACGGGCCGCGCCGTCGTGGCGGTTGACTCGCGCGCGCAGGGCGAATCGACGCGGGGCACGGCGCCGTTGAGCTACGAGCTGATGGCTGCCGACGCGCGCGAGGTCATGGCTCGGCTGGGCGTTTGGGACTGCCACGTGCTGGGCTTCTCGGACGGGGCGATCCTGGGCCTGTT
>CAVEMP010000235.1:7018-8945 GCA_963616835.1 uncultured Oscillospiraceae bacterium
GGTGCGATTTCGTGCCCCGTAACCGTCATGGCGGGCGAGTTCGACTGCATCTTGCCCGAGGAGACCTGGCGCATTGCCAACGCCATCCCGGGCGCCGAGTGCTACTTTGTCGAGGGTGCCGAGCACACGCTGCCCAAGGTGGCTCCCAATGACGTGACCGAGGGCGTGCTGCACAGCATCGAGCAAAACGACGTGCGCCACCAGGCCGCGCCGACCGCGGTGCCGGACGGCATCGTCGTCGTGCCCGTGGGTCCCGAGATTGCCGAGGCGGCGGGCGCCCTCTACGACCACGTGGTGGCCCACCCCGGCACGAGTGGCTGGGTCAAGGACCTGTGGCCTCCGCGCGGGCTGGTGGACGAGCTGCTGGGCCGCGAGATCGGGCTTGCGGCCTACGACGCCGCCGACGTCTGCAACGGCGCACCTGCGCCCGGCGCTGCCCCGCTTGGCATGGTCTTTGTCGACCACGATACTAATATGAGCGACGGTTGGCTTCCCGGCCATGGCCGCGGTCTGGGCGCCGCGGATTGGGAGCCGCTGCCCGCAGAGCAAGCCGCCTGCTATCACCTGTTTGCCGTCGACCCGTCCGCGCAGGGCAGGCACGTCTCGGCAGCGCTTCTCGCTGCCGCAGCCCGGCGCGCCCGCGAGCTGGGCGCCCATGTGGTGCGCATCAACACGAGCGTGGCCAACGTGGCCGCCAACAACCTCTACGCGCGCGAGGGCTTTTCTCGCCACAAACCGGTGTGGCTGCCCTACCCCGGCCTGCCTCTCCCCGGCTGGACCAACCTCTGGGAGAAGGAACTTTAGGGGCGAGGGCGGGCACCACGTCCTTCTCCGCACCTCACCTGCAAAAATCGGGCTTGTCTGATACTTGAACATCAGACAAGCCCGATTTTTAATGCCGATATATCAGACAAGTCCCAAATTTGCAGCTGCGAGGGCCTAAAACCATCAGACAAGTCCGAGAATTGCAGCGCCGGGGCCCGCGCGGCCCCTACCCTTCCAGGTCGAAGAGGCTCTTCATGTCGGTTTCCTTGATCGAGGCACCGGCCGAGGGCACCTTGGCCGCGCAGAACTTCTCGACGTAGGCATCCGGCCCCAGGAACTCGTCGATCTGGCCCACCGAGCTCACGATGCGGCCCTTCTTGGCGGTAAAGACCTGGACGCCCTGGGTGCTGTTGGTGGTCTTAGTCTTAAGCAGCGACGTGTTGAAGTTCATCAGGCGCTGGTCATTGGAGACCAAGGCGATGTCGCGGTCCTCTTTAAGCACCGTGGCGTACAGCAGCTTAGACCCGCCATAGATGGCGTTCTTGAGCTTCTTACGGTTGGTCTTGGTGGCGTAGCCAGAAAGCGCAACGCGCGCCACGCGGCCGTTCTCAAAGACAAACAGCAGGTCGGCGGTGTAGTCCTCGGGGTCGATGACCCAGGTGACGTTCTCGTCTGCCTCAAGGTCCAGGTCGGTTGCCAAGAACGAGCCCAGCTGAGCCGACTTGGTGTCCTCGAAGGCCGAGACCTTGGTCTTGTAGACCTGGCACTTATCGGTGAAGACGAGAAGGTCGTGCGTATTGTTCGACGCGAACTCGATGAAGGGCTCGTCTCCGTCCTTGTACTTAAGCTGGGCGGCGCGGCTCAAGACGCGCTCGGTCATCTTCTTCAAGTAGCCGTGGCGCGAGACCATGATGGTCACCGGGTACTCCTCGACCTCGGGCTCAAGGCTCACCTCAACGACGTCGGCCGGCGAGACAAGCCCGGTCTTGCGCGGCGTCACGTACTTCTTGTTGACGGCCGCAAGCTCGCCGCGGATGACGTCCTTGATCTTCTGCTCGCTGGCCAGCGTGGCCTTGAGCTCGGCGATCTCTTCCTCGAGCTTGGCGATGTCCTTGGTGCGGTTGAGGATGTACTCCTCGTTGATGTTGCGCAGCTTGATCTC
>CAVEMP010000236.1:0-13813 GCA_963616835.1 uncultured Oscillospiraceae bacterium
ACGCCTTTATCGACGCTCTTTTGTCTGCCAAGAAGGTCATCGCCAAGGAGTTCGAACAAAAGGACCTGTTTTGCGCCTGCCAGCCGGTCGAGGAGATTGCTCGCACGGGCAAGGACGCCCCGCGATTTGGCGCGCTTAAGCCGGTGGGCCTGGTCGATCCCAGAAGCGGCCGCCGACCCTGGGCCGCCGTTCAGTTGAGGAGCGAGACCGAGTCCAAGCAGGCCTACAACCTCGTTGGGTTTCAGACCAATCTCACCTGGCCCGAGCAAAAGCGCGTCTTTAGCATGATTCCTGGACTCGAGAACGCCGAGTTTTTGCGTTACGGCGTCATGCATCGCAACTCGTTTATCGACTCGCCGCACGTACTGGATAAGACCTTTGCCATCCCCGGGACGCAGGTACGTTTTGCCGGGCAGATCACCGGTACCGAGGGTTACGTCGAGGCCATTGCCTCGGGTCTTTTGGCCGCTCTTAACACCTATGCGCAGCTTGGCGGCCTGGGTCGTCTGGAGCTTCCTAAGACAGGATCGCTGGGTTCTTTGGTTGCCTACGCGACTGACCCCGCTACTAAGGACTACCAGCCCATGCACGTGAACTTTGGCGTGTACGAGCCCTTGCCCTCGCCGCCCCGTAACAAGGGAGAGCGCCGTCAGGCCATGGCCCAGCGCGCCGTTGCCGATATGCAGGCGTACGTCGCTGCGCGCCCCGACATCTTTGGTAACTAGTCACCGGCATGGTGGGGAAGAGCCAACATATCCAACTTTCCTTGGACGATTGCGTTTTGGGCTACCTGGAATCCTTGAGGGCGCAGCGCCGCTTGTCTCCCAACACCGCGCGGGCATACGGCTGCGACCTCGAGGCCTTTGAGGCCTGGATTGACCGCACCGGCTTTGACGCATTTGCCCTCACGCACGCGCAACTGCGCAGCTACCTGGGAGAGCTGTCGCGCGCCGGCTATTCGTCGCGCACCGTTGCCCGGCACCTCTCTGCGTTAAAGGGGCTCTATCGTTGGATGGAAGAGCACGGCGTCGACGCGGGAGACGCGGCAGCCGTTGTCTCGAGCCCCAAGGTGGCCAAGGGCCTGCCCAAGACCCTGGAAGACGCCGATGTCCTCAAGCTCTTCTCGACCTGCGACACGGCGGACGAAAAGGGTCTTCGCGATCTGGCCTTCATCGAGTTCATGTACGCGACCGGCGCCCGAATCTCCGAGGTCTCTTCGCTTAACATGGGCGACGTCGACTTTAGCCAGGCAACGGCTCGCCTTATGGGCAAGGGCTCCAAAGAGCGCCTGGTTGTTCTTTACCCGGAGGCGCTGGACACACTCTCGCGTTACCTGCGGGAAGCACGCCCCGCCCTTCTCGCCAAACGCAAAGAGGGCACGGCAGCCGAGGACGCCGTTTTTCTCTCGACCCGCGGTAGACGCATGTCGGCCGACTCGCTGAGAAAGGCCTTCGAGAAGCACGTTGCCCTAGCTGGGCTCGACCGCGACGTGACCCCGCACGCCATGCGCCACACCTTTGCCACCGAGCTTTTGGGCGGAGGTGCCGACCTGCGCAGCGTCCAGGAGCTTCTAGGCCACGCGAGCCTCTCTACGACCCAGATCTACACTCACGTCTCGATAGATCGTCTAAAAGAGGCGGCGAGAAGCGCACACCCCAGGTCGTAGGCATTGTATGGAGACGCCCGGCCTTGAAACCTTGCTCGAGTTTTCTCTCGACAAAGAAACTCGACGCTTGTTATACTATTCAATCGCTGTGCAAGGGCGCAGTGTGTCGCGTGAGTACCCGCGGCATCCATTTCACACGCATGACGACTCGCGCATCGTGGTGCCCCATCGACTAAAGCCAGGTCAGGGGTGGTGTGTCGGGGACGATATCATGCGGAGGTGCAACCACAGGAGGTTTAGTTATGGCTAAGATCACTATCCAGACCCTGCTCGACGCTGGTGTCCACTACGGTCACCAGACCCGCCGCTGGAACCCCAAGATGAAGTCCTACATCTTTGGTGAGCGCAACGGCATCTACATTCTTGACCTCAAGCAGACCGTCCTGGGCGCCGATAAGGCCTACTCCTTCCTTAAGGAGACCGCTTCTAAGGGTGGCAAGGTTCTCTTTGTCGGCACCAAGAAGCAGGCCCAGGAGCCCGTGGCCACTGAGGCCGCCCGCTGCGGTATGCCTTGGATCAACCAGCGTTGGCTCGGTGGCATGCTCACCAACTTCGTGACCATGCGCTCCCGCATCAACCGTATGGAGGAGCTCGAGGCTATGGTCGAGGACGGCCGCATGGCCACCCTGCCCAAGAAGGAGCAGGCTGTTCTGGGCAAGGAGCTCGACAAGCTGCAGAAGAACCTCGGCGGCGTCCGCGACATGACCGCCCTTCCCCAGGCCATCTTCGTCGTTGACTCTAAGCGCGAGGAGATTGCCATCCGCGAGGCCAACCGTCTGCACATCCCCGTCGTGTCCCTTCTCGACACCAACTCCGATCCCGATGTCATCGACTACGGCATTCCCGCCAACGACGACGCCATCCGTTCTGTGTCCCTGATGTGCGAGCTCATGGCCGACGCCGTTCTGGCTGGCTCTGGCAAGGAGCAGATCACCGCTGAGGAGATGGCCGGCACCGAGGCCGCCGAGGCCCCCGCAGCCGAGTAATTCCCGACCGCTTTTATTTAAGGAGAAAGAATGGCTCAGATTACCGCCGCACTGGTTAAGCAGCTCCGTGAGATGACCGACTCCCCCATGATGGAATGCAAGAAGGCTCTCGTCGAGGCCGATGGCGACCTCGAGAAGGCTGTCGACGTCCTGCGCACCATGGGTATCGCCAAGGCCGTCAAGCGCGCTGGCCGCGACACCAACGAGGGCACCATCGCCACCTATGTCTCTGAGGACGGCAAGACCGGCGCTATCCTCGAGCTCTCTTGCGAGACCGACTTCGTGGGCACCAACCCCAAGTTCACCGGCTTCGCCGCTAAACTCGCTCAGGTCGTCGCCGAGAACGATCCCGCCGACGTTGAGGCCCTCAAGGCCTGCGAGATGGACGGCTCCACGGTTGACGCCGAGCTCACCGAGATGATCCACGTCATCGGTGAGAACATGAAGGTCCTTCGCTTCCAGCGTCTCTGCGTCGAGAACGGCGCCCTGGCCAGCTACATCCACCTGGGTGGCAAGATCGCCAACGTCGCTGTCTTCGAGTTCTCTAACCCCGAGACCGCTGCTGCCGACGAGTTCAAGTCCTTTGCTCACGACGTTGCCATGCAGATTGCTGCGACCGCTCCTGTGGCCGCCTCCCGCGACGACGTGCCTGCCGAGACCGTCGAGCACGAGCTTTCCATCTACAAGGCCCAGGCTGCTGAGTCCGGCAAGCCCGAGGCTATTCAGGAGAAGATGGCTCAGGGCCGTCTGGAGAAGTACTTCAAGGAGTTCGTCCTGTGCGAGCAGGAGTTCGTCAAGGATTCCTCTGTCACCATCGATGGCCTTGCCAAGAAGACCTCCAAGGACCTCGGCGACGAGATCAAGGTCAAGAGCTTCGTTCTTTACCGCTTTGGCGAGTAAGTAGCTCAACCAGTCCTTTTAAGGAGCCGGTTACTTAACGTGACCGGCTCCTTTTATGTGAAGAGCGTACCCGCTCGCCTTAAAGCTAAGCGCGGCGTTGTAGGCTCTGATAGAATCACACAACAGTATGTTTAGTTGCTTGATTGATTTAGCGTGCCCATCCGAGTGGAGGTTAGCGTGTCTGACTACAAGTACAAGCGCGTTCTTCTTAAATTGTCCGGCGAGGCCCTTATGGGTTCTCAGTCCTTTGGCATTGATCCTGCCGTGCCCCAGCGCCTGGCGCGCGAGATTCGCCCAGTCTACGAGGCTGGCATCCAGGTGGCCGTGGTTGTGGGCGGTGGCAACATCTTCCGTGGCGTTTCTGGCGCCGCAGCCGGCATGGACCGCGCCCAGGGCGACAACATGGGTATGCTCGCCACTGTCATCAACGCTCTTGCCCTGCAGGACACCTTTGAGCAGGCCGGCATGACTTCTCGCGTTATGAGCGCCATCGAGATGCGCCAGATTGCCGAGCCCTATATTCGCCGCCGCGCCATTCGTCACCTTGAGAAGGGCCGCATCACCATTTTTGCCGCCGGCACCGGCAACCCCTTCTTTACCACCGATACCGGCGCCGCCCTTCGCGCTTGCGAGATCAACGCCGAGATTCTGATGAAGGCCACCAACGTCGACGGCATCTACGACAGCGACCCGCGCAAGAACCCCGACGCCAAGCGCTTTGATTCCATTTCTTACAGCGAGGTCTTGAACCGTGACCTCAAGGTCATGGATGCTGCCGCCACGGCCCTTTGCCGCGACAACCAGATGCCCATCATGGTCTTTGACATCAATGCAGATGGCGGCTTCGAGCGCGCTGTGTGCGGCGAGAACGTGGGCACCACCGTTTACGAGGAGGAGAACTAATCATGAGCCAACACACCGATTTTGCCAAGGACAAGATGAACAAGTGCATCGACTCCTTGAAGGCCAACTTCACTCGCGTTCGCTCGGGCCGCGCCAACCCGCACATCCTTGACCCTATTAAGGTCGACTACTACGGTCAGCCCACGCCCATCACCCAGCTTGCCGCCGTCAAGGTCCCCGAGGCCTCTGTCCTGGTCGTCGAGCCCTGGGACAAGTCCTCGCTTCGTGCCATTGAGCACGCCATCGAGACCTCTGACCTGGGCATTACTCCCTCCAATGATGGCGTTTGCATTCGCCTGCCGTTCCCTCGTCCCACCGAGGAGCGCCGCCGCGAGCTGGTAAAGGAGTGCAACAAGCTTGCCGAAGAGGCCCGCGTAGCTGTGCGCAACGTCCGTCGTGACGCCAACGCCAAGATTGAGCGCGACGAGGAGCTGCCCGAGGACGAGCAGGCCCGCGAGAAGAAGGCTGTCCAGAAGGTCACCGATTCCTTTGTGGCCCAGATCGACGAGCTTCTCAAGGCTAAGACCGCCGAGGTCATGGAGATCTAGTGGTCTACGATAAGGAAAAGCTGGTCGAGTACTTCTCGCAGGCACCAGAAGATATCTGCTTAGGCGACGTCGACATGGAGAAAATCCCGTCGCACGTCTCTATAATCATGGACGGCAACGGCCGCTGGGCACAGGCGCGTGGCCTCGACCGTAGCCAAGGCCACGTAGCGGGCGTCGAGTCGCTGCGTGAGACCGTGACCACCAGCGTTCGTCTGGGTTTGGACGTCCTTTCTGTTTATGCCTTCTCGACCGAGAACTGGAAGAGGCCGCAAGAAGAGGTCAATCTTCTCATGCATCTTTTTGCGACAACGCTCTTGCACGAGCTGCCGCTCTTTCACCAGGAAAACGTCAAGCTGCGCTTCTTTGGCGACCTTGACGCCCTTCCTAAGGAGACTCGCGATGTCTTTCAGCAGGGCCTGGACGAGACGGCCCACCACACGGGCATGACCTTTGCGCTGGCCGTCAACTACGGCTCTCGCGCCGAGATTGCCCGCGCGGCCCGCTCCCTGGCGCAAAGCTGCGTCGACGGCGAGATGGACCCAGTGGCAATCGACGCCGACGCCGTGGCCAATCGCCTTTACACGCAAGGCCTGCCCGACCCGGACCTTTTGATCAGGACCTCGGGCGAGCTTCGCCTGTCCAACTATCTGCTGTGGCAGCTGGCCTACACCGAGTTTTACGTCACCGAGACCTACTGGCCCGATTTCTCCCGCTGGGAGTTCCTGCGTGCCGTAAGGTCTTTCCAGAACCGCAACCGTCGCTTCGGGGGTGTTGTTGCTTCGTGAGCCAGGCTCAAGACAGCAAAGACGTTTCAACTTCAAAGCAGCCCCAGGTAAATGGGGCTGCTGCTAACAAGAGCATCGGCCTTGACAGGCAGATTGATAAGCTCGAGGACCGCTGGAACGCCAAGGAAGATAAGCGTGCCGCCGGTTCTCTTGCCGGTCAAAAGGCGCGCTCTAAGACCGAGAAGGTTCTTACGCGCACGACCTCGGGCGCGATTTATGCGCTGGTCGTCCTTATCTGCCTCTTTTGCGGCCGCTTTACCACGACCTTGCTCATTATGTGCATGGCATGGTTGTGCTGCTCGGAGTTTTATCGCATCTCTCGCATGGGCGGGCGTATGCCCAACGAGTCCATTGGTCTTGCGGCGGCATTGCTTTTCCCGCTCACAGCTTATGCCCGCGGCCTTGTCGCCCTGGTCATCGTGACGTTCCTCTTGCTTTTCTGCATCGCCTGCTGGTACGTTTTCACGCCGCGTGCCAATATCGCGGATGTGGCGGTAACTGCGCTGGGTCCCCTTTACACGTCGCTTGCTTTCTCGACCATCGTCTTGATCCGTGCATACGACAAGGGCATTCCCGGGGCTCTTCTCACATTGGGCGTCATGCTCTCTATCTGGGGAAACGATGCGTGCGCGTACTTTGTTGGCTCTAAGATCGGCGTTCACAAGCTCGCGCCGCGTATCTCTCCCAATAAGAGCTGGGAGGGCTTCTACGGCGGTCTTTTTGCGTCGGTTCTCATCTGGCTTTTAATGAGCCTTTTTGACATTGTGAACATTTCGGTTCCGTTTGCACTGTTCTCGGGCTTAGTCGTCGGTTTCTTTGGCGTCATCGGAGACCTCTTTGAGTCTCGCATCAAGCGTGGCGTGGGCGTCAAGGACTCGGGCAACCTCATGCCGGGCCACGGCGGGCTTCTGGACCGCTCTGATTCTCTTCTCTTTGGTTGTATGGCTGCTTACTTTCTTTTACTGGTTGGGGGTGTCTTGGTATGAGTATTTTTGCGCAGAGCCTTAACCAAGGTGCTTCTCGTTGTTACCCCATTAAGGTCGCTATTCTTGGTTGCTCTGGCTCCATTGGCCAGCAGACCCTGGACGTGTGCCGCCACCATGCCGATAAGCTGCAGGTTGTGGCCTTGTCGGTCAATACCTCGACTGCCTTTCTGGCGTCTGCCGCCCGTGAGTTCAACGTGGCGCACGTGGCTGTGGCAGATGGCGCGATGAAGGACGACCCCAACCTGGCGGACCTGCCAAGCGGCTGCCGCGTTTCTTTTGGCGAGAAGGCCGTGACCGAGCTGGCCGGCCTTGACCAGGTCGACGTCGTGGTCAACGCCCTTGTGGGCTTTGCTGGCATCCACGCCGGTTACCAGGCGCTTCTTCGCGGAAAGTCCCTGGCCTACGCCAACAAAGAGTCCATCGTCTGTGGCGGCGATCTGCTTATGCCGCTTGTCAAGCCGGGCAAGCTTATCCCCGTTGACTCCGAGCACAGCGCCATCTTCCAGTGCATCGTTGGTGAGAACCCCGCCGACGTCTCGAAGATCTGGCTCACCTGCTCGGGCGGTCCCTTCTATGGTAAGACCCGTGACGAGCTGGCCCAGGTCACCTCTGCGCAGGCCCTGGCGCACCCCACTTGGCGCATGGGCGCCAAGATCACCATCGACAGTGCGACCCTCATGAACAAGGGCCTGGAAGTCCTTGAGGCAAGCCAGCTCTTTGAGGTCGCCATCGATGACATCTGTGTGCTGGTACACCGCCAGAGCAAGATTCACTCGATGGTCGAGTTTCGCGACGGCGTAGTGAAGGCGCAGCTAGGCGGCTCGGACATGCGAGCTCCCATACAGTATGCCTTAAGCTACCCCCAGCGCTGGGAGGCTACGGCCGCCCGGGTTAACTGGTGCGACCAGGACCCCTTTACCTTTGGAGAGGCAGACGAGAAGGTCTTTGGCTGCCTTGGTTTGGCCAAAGAAGCCGGCCGTATTGGCGGCACGATGCCTTGCGTCATGAACGCGGCCAACGAGGTTGCAAACGCTGCGTTTAGGTCCGGTACCTGTGGTTTTCTCGACATCGAAAGGCTGGTCTCTAAGGTTATGGCCAAGTGCAGCGCCGAGAAGGTCGAGTCGTGCGAACAGCTTGTTGAGGTCGATGCCCGTGCCCGCGCCCTGGCCGCAGACCTTCTTGCCGAGGTCGCCCAGTGAGTACTGTCATAAGCGTTCTTTCGGCTGTTTTCTGGGGCCTTCTCGTACTTTCGCTGCTTGTCTTTGTCCACGAGGGCGGCCACTTCTTAGCGGCGCGTGTCCTTCGCGTTCGCGTGACGGAGTTCTTCTTGGGCCTGCCGTGCCGCTGGCGCCTGTCGGCCAAGAGCAAGAAACTCGGCACCGAGTACGGCGTGACCCCGTTTTTGTTGGGCGGCTATAATCGCATCTGCGGTATGTCGGGAACTAATGACCCGCTGCTCGCGCCGGCTCTTGAGCTCATTCAAGCCCGCGGCCGTATAACAGGCGAAGATTTGGCCGCCGAGCTTGGTTGCGATCTTGAGTGCGCGTATCGCCTGTTCGAGAGCTTGGCCGATTGGGGCTCCATCCGCCCGTACTACGACCCGAGCCTGGGCGAGGAGCCCAACCAAAAGAATTGGCCCGCCGCCTTTGAGACTTTGGCCCGCGATGCCAATCTTCTTACCGAGTATGACCGTGGCCACGATTTTTCGACTGCCGGTTCCACCGCCGCCGGTGAGCCGCACCCCATAGCTATGGACGCCGAGAAGTTCCTTGCGCAGGAGCGCTCCCACACCTACCTAGGTGCCAATTTCTTTGGCCGGCTCTTTATGCTGCTTGCGGGCCCTGCGGTAAACATCTTGCTCGCGTTTTTCATCGTGGCCGGCTCGATCATGTACACCGGCGTCTCTTACGTTAAGAACGTCTCGACCATCGCTTCGGTCGAGGCCGGCTCCTACGCCGAGGCTACGGGTCTCCAAGCAGGCGACACCATCACGTCCGTTGACGGCCAAGAGGTCTCTACCTGGACCGAGCTTCTCAGTGCCTTATCGCCCTGCTTGCAAGAGGGCCGCGACTTCTCGCTTACCGTGAAGAGGGGAGAGCAAGAGCTTGATCTTGCCGTTGACCTCCCCGACGGCCAGGCCGTCCAAGCCCTGGGCATCACCGCCGTCATCGACGTCTACCACCCCAGCTTCCCCGAGGCCGCCAACTATGCCCTGGCCTATGGCAAGCAGGTCGCGACCTATGCCTTCAAGCTCATTGTTCCCACGCAGACCATGGAAGTCTTAAGCCAGTCGTCTTCTGTCGTGGGCATCTCGGTGATGGCGTCGCAGGCGGCCTCGACGGGTCCCAGCACGCTAATCCAGTACATTGCTGCGATCTCGATGTCGCTGGGCTTCATGAACCTGCTACCTATCCCGCCTCTGGATGGCGGCAAAATCTTGATCGAGGCCATCCAGCTTGTGATTCGCCGCGACCTTTCGCTCAAGGTCCAGAACGCTATTACCTATGTTGGCCTGGCCTTTTTCCTCTTTATCTTTGTCTTTGCGCTGAGAAACGACATCCTTAACTTCGTGATTGGGTAGGTGTTGCACATATGAGCGACATTACCAAGAAGACCTGCGGACACGCCCTGCGAAATCTCACCCGTCCCGTTATGGTAGGCGGTGTCCAGGTGGGCGGCGGCGCTCCCGTGAGCGTCCAGTCCATGTGCACGACCAACACCGCCGATGCCGCGGCCACCCTGGCCCAGATTCGCGGCCTGGCAGACGCCGGTTGCGAGATTATCCGCGTAGCCATTCCCAACGCGCGCGTGTTGGACGGCTTCTCGCAGATTTGCGCCGAGTCGCCGCTTCCCGTGGTTGCCGATATCCACTTCGACCACAAGCTGGCCATCGAGGCTGCCCAGCGCGGCGCCGCGGCCATGCGCATCAACCCCGGCAACATTGGGGACTGGTCGCGCGTGGATGCCTGCATTGACGCGGCGGGGGAGGTCGGCATTCCCATTCGCATTGGCGTGAACGCCGGTTCTCTTGACAAGTCGATCGCCGAGGACCAGACGCTTTCCCAGCCCGAGAAGCTCGTGAGCTCGTGCGAGGCTTTTGTCGATCACTTTGAGAACCGCGGCTTTGACAAGATCGTGCTCTCGGCCAAGGCGCACGACGTGCCTACGACCCTTGCCACCTATCGCATGCTCTCCCAGCGTCTGCCGCAGTACCCGCTGCACGTTGGTGTGACCGAGGCCGGCACCCTGCGCCAGGGCACCGTCAAGAACGCCTGCGGCGTGGGCATCCTCCTTGAGCAGGGGATTGGCGACACGATGCGTCTCTCCCTCACGGCAGACCCGGTGGAAGAGGTCTACGTTGCTTGGGATCTCTTAAGCGCCCTCGGCATGCGACGTCTGCGCCCCGAGCTGGTGAGCTGCCCCACCTGCGGCCGCTGCCAGGTCAATATGATTCCTATTGCCGAGGAGGTTTCTCGGCGCCTGCAAAGCATCGCTGCCCCGATCAGCGTCGCCGTCATGGGCTGCGCGGTCAACGGCCCCGGCGAGGCCAAGGATGCCGATATCGGCATGGCGAGCGGCCAGGGTCAGGCGATGCTCTTTGCCAAGGGCGAGCCGATCCGCCGCGTGCCAGAAGATCAGATGGTCGACGAGCTGTTCCAAGAGATCCAAGAGCGCTTTCTTTAGGCGCATGTAATAGAATCGGTAAAGGTTTTCTCGGTAAAGACGCGCAATAATCGCGCTGAAAGGTTGGTTTGGTTTGAAACGCTACCAGACGATGTCCAAGCTCTATGCACCTACGTTGAAGGAAGACCCCAACGAGGCCGAGCTTGTGAGCCACAAGCTGCTGCTTCGCGCCGGTATGATCCGTAAGACCGCCGCCGGTCTCTATAGCTACCTTCCGTTGTGTTGGCGCGTCATTCGCAAGATTGAGGACGTCATTCGCGACGAGATGGAGGGTATTGGCGCCCAGGAGATGCTGACCCCCATCGTCACGCCCGCCGAGCTTTGGGAGCAGTCGGGCCGATACGCCGCATATGGTCCCGAGCTCATGCGCCTGAAGGACCGCCACGACCGTGACTTTGTCCTGGGGCCCACTCACGAGGAGACCTACACTGACCTGGTGCGCAATGAGCTTCGCAGCTACAAACAGCTACCCGTCACCCTCTATCACATCCAAGACAAGTTTCGCGACGAGCTGCGCCCCCGCTTTGGCCTTATGCGCGGCCGCGAGTTCATCATGAAGGACGCCTACTCGTTTAGTGCCACGCAGGAGTCCCTGCAGCAGTGCTACGACGACGAGAAGGCCGCCTATGCCCGCATTGCCGAGCGCTGCGGCCTGAAGGCGCTGCCCGTCGTGGCCGACTCTGGTCAGATCGGCGGCGACACCTCGGTCGAGTTCATGGCCCTGGCAGATGCCGGCGAGGCCGAGCTCGTGTGGTGCGACTGCGGCTTTGCGGCCGACACCGAGGCCGCGACCACTAAGGTCCCGGTTGTCGACGGCCCCGGCGAGGGCACGCTGACCCGTATCGAGACCCCGGGCGTCCACAGCATCGAGGACCTTGCCGCGTTCCTTAGCATCCCGCAAAACGCCACCGTTAAGTCGCTTTGCCTTATCGACGCAGACGAGAAGCCCGTCTTGGTTCTGGTCCCCGGCGACCACGAGCTCAACGACTGCAAGGCCGAGCACGCCTTTGGCCTGGGATACCGCATGATGACCGACGAGGAGCTTGACGGCTTTGGCCTGCCCAAGGGTTCCATCGGCCCCGTGAACCTGCCCCAGGGCATCCGCATTGTGTGCGACGAGTCTTTGGCCGACGTTCACAGCTGGGCCTGCGGCGCCAACGTCGACGGCTTCCACTTCACCGGCATCGAGCCCAGCCGTGACTTTACGGCAAACGAGTGGGCCGACCTCATTACCGTGCGCGAGGGTGACCCCTGCCCCAAGTGCGGCTGCGCCCTCCACACCGCCCGCGGCATCGAGATCTCCCAGGTCTTCCAACTAGGCACCAAGTACTCCGAGTCGATGGGCGCCACGTTCATGGACGAGGACGGCCGCGAGAAGCCCTTCCTCATGGGTTGCTACGGCATCGGCGTCTCTCGCATGGTGAGCGCCATCGTCGAGCAGCACAACGACGAGAACGGCATCTGCTGGCCTGTGTGCGTCGCCCCCTACGAGGTCGAGGTCATAGCCATGAACGTGGGCGACGACGTGGTGTGGCCCGTGGCCCAAAAGGTGACCGAGGAGCTTGCCGCCGCCGACCTCGAGGTTGTTTTGGACGACCGCAAGGAGCGCCCGGGCGTGAAGTTCGCCGACGCCGACCTCATTGGCCTGCCTTACCAGGTCATCCTTGGCAAGCGCGGCGTGGCAAACGGCCAGGCCGAGGTCAAGGTCCGCGCCACCGACGAGCGTTTTGATGTGGTGCTTGACGAGCTCGCGTCTTGGCTTAGCGAGAAGATCGTGCCTGCGCGCGCCTAGGGTTTTCTCGACGCTACACGCGCTTGAAAAACGCAATTGCTATGCTTGTGCCCCGAGAGATCGGGGCACTTCTTTTGAGGGGAGAAGATATGAACTACAGCGAACTGGCAGCATCTGCCAGGGGAAACATCGGGCCGTACTGCAAGGCGTGCCCCGTTTGCGACGGGCGCGGTTGCCGCGGCCAGATTCCGGGGCCGGGGGCCAAGGGTTCGGGCACCGTGGCCACACGAAACCACGAGGCCTGGCAACGTGTGCTTCTCAACATGGACACGCTGCACCCGTATTTTGAGGCCTCGACCGGCGTCAGCGTGATTGGTCGCGAATTGACGCTGCCTGTCATGATTGGTCCCGTGGGCGACGTCCAGCGACACTATGGCCAGAAGTACGATACGGTTTCGTACAACGGCTGCATTCTTGAGGCTGCAAACAGCTTTGGAACACTGGCCTGGACCGGAGACGGCCTTGACCCGCAGATTATGGCAAAGTCCTGCGAGGTTATTGCTGGTCTTGGCGGTGCTGGCGTGGTTACGGTGAAGCCCTGGGACGAGAAGACCCTCGAGGCCAAGCTTGCCCAGGCGCTTGACGCTCGGCCGGTCGCCGTCGCCATGGACATCGACGCTGCCGGCCTGCCGTTCCTTAAGGGTCAGAATCCGCCTGCGGGCGCCAAGGATGAGGGTCAAGTCGCAGAGGTCGCGAGCGCTTGCCACGAACAGAGGATTCCGCTTGTCCTGAAGGGCGTTATGACCCCACGCGCGGCCGAGCTTGCAGCACGCGCTGGCGCCGATGCGATTGTGGTCTCTAACCACGGTGGCCGCGTCCTCGACGGCGTGCCTGCCACGGCCGACGTCTTGCCTGGAATCGCCGCTGCCGTGGGTGACAAGATCGAAGTCCTAGTAGATGGCGGTATCCGTAGCGGTCTTGACGTTTTTCGCGCCCTCGCGTTGGGCGCCAAGGCTGTCCTTATGTGCCGGCCTTTCGTTGTTGCGGCCTTTGGCGGCGGCGAGAAGGGCATCGCCGACTATCTAGCGCAGCTCCAGCGCGAGCTTGCAGACACCATGGAGATGTGCGGGGCCGGCACCGTTGCCGACATCACACCCGATATGCTCTTCGAGTCTCGTCGCTAAGCCTTCCTTGAAAATCATCCGTTCTCCGTGTCAAATCTGAATCCAGCGCTGTTCTCTGTACCGAGAACAGCGCTATTTGCAAGATTGGGCCTTTTGACCCACAGAGAACAGTCCATTCTTTTGAAACAAATACGCCCCCGCGCAAATCGATGCGTGGGGGCGTTGATTTTATGGTGGGCCCAGCAGGATTCGAACCTGCAACCCAGGGATTATGAGTCCCCTGCGCTAACCGTTGCGCCATGAGCCCTAGTATGAAAAAAGCGACGACCGAAGCCGCCGCTCTAAATTACATGGTGGAGAATAGGGGGTTCGAACCCCTGACCTCGTGACTGCCAGTCACGCGCTCTCCCAACTGAGCTAATTCCCCGTGCTTGGTGCGGGGATTACTATAGCAAAACTCTGCTGGCGCACAAGCGAGAATTTGAAAATTTTTTCTCTG
>CAVEMP010000237.1:0-2271 GCA_963616835.1 uncultured Oscillospiraceae bacterium
ACCAAGCTTGTCTCGGCCTTCTTCATCATGTGCACCAAGACCCCGCAGTACGGCGAGGACGGCACCTTGATCTTTGCCGACTCGGGCCTGAACATCGACCCCACCGCAGACGAGATGGCCGAGATCGCCCTGTCCTCTGCCGCGTCGTTCAAGAACCTCGTGGGCGGCGAGCCCCGCGTGGCCATGCTCTCCTACTCCTCCAAGGGCTCTGCCGGCGGCGACTCGGCCGCCAAGTCCAAGCTGGCCGCTGAGCTTGCTCACGAGAAGGATCCCGAGCTTGCCGTTGACGGCGAGCTGCAGCTTGACGCCGCCATCGTCCCCGAGGTCGCCGCTTCCAAGGCCCCCGGTTCCAACGTCGCCGGCAAGGCAAACATCTTGATGTTCCCCGATCTTGCCGCCGGCAACATTGGCTACAAGCTGGTCCAGCGCTTTGGTGGTGCCGAGGCCTACGGCCCGCTGCTCCAGGGTATTGCCCGCCCTGTCAACGACCTGTCGCGCGGCTGCTCTGCCGACGACATCGTGGGTGTTGTGGCCATCACCGCTGCCCAGGCCCAGATCGCGGCCGAGTAACGCGCGCTTCGCATAACGCAAAGCCAACAAGAAGGAGGCGCTCCCGGGTTTCTCGGGGGCGCCTCCTTTCTTGGGGGGGTGGAGGTCTAAGGAGGGGGCCTTGGACCTAGGTGGAGGTGATGTTGCAGACGGTGAAGCCCAGGTTGCGACGCAGATACTCAAGGATGCTCGTCATCGCGGTCCTCACGTTGGAGATGCGCCCAGTGATGATGAGCGTGCCGCTAAAACGGTCGATGAAGCCCATGTCGACCTTGGCGGCCTTATCGGCCACGTCGGCGGCAATGACCGCAATCTCAGAGGGCGTCATCGAAAGAATGCCGATGGCAGCCTGCTCGTAGTCTACGGTGGGGTCAAGCCCCAGCTTGGTAAAGATGACCTCGTTTGGGCTGGCCAGGATATGCGCAAGCGTAACCTGCTTGCCGGGGACGTACTCCTGGATAACGCGAAGCTTGCCGTCCTGCATGACGCCGATCTGGTCTAAATCGAGACCCATAAGCGTAGCTCCTTTGCGCTAGATGAGCTTCTGCAGAATCTCTACGACCTGCTCTTCTGTGATGGGGCGCGGATTCGTAGAGGTGGTGGGGTCTGCCACCGCAGCCTTTGCCAGCTCGGGCAGGGCCGCGCGGGCCTCGGCCGTCTCGACTTTGCACTGGCGCAGGTTGGCAGGCTCACCCACGGTGCGGCAAAGACGGTCGACCTCGCGAATCAAGTTAGAGGCGCCAATACGCACGCTCGCCGAGCTAAAGCCCAAGATTTTTGCGAGATGGGCATATTTCTTAGCAGCCAGCGGGTACTCACCGCAGCGAACATTGTCGAGATCCGCGTTGAAGGTCATGACCGGGGCGAGAAGAAGCTGGCAGGCACGGCCGTGAGGCAGGTGGAAACGGGCGCCCACTGCGTGCGCGATGCCGTGGTTAACGCCAAGACCGGCAATGTTGAAGGCAAGGCCTGCGAGCGTGGCGGCGTTGCTCATCTTTTCACGGGCCTCAATAGCCTCTGGCGAGTCGCCACCGCGATACGCCACGGGCAGGTACTCGAAAATCAATTGCACGGCCTTCTCGCACCACGCATCAGTAAAGTCGCCGGCCCCGGTAGAGACATATGCCTCGATGGCGTGGGTCAAGGCGTCAAGGCCGGTGTCGGCCGTGATTGCCGGAGGGACAGAAAGCGTGAGCTCGGGGTCGAGAATGGCCTCGGAGGCAAGAAGGTGGTCGCCCGAGAGCGGGTACTTGGCGCCCTTGGCCGGGTTGGAAATCACGGCGTAGTTGGTGACCTCGGAGCCCGTGCCCGACGTCGTGGGAACAGCGATCAACGGGATGTCGCAGGCCTTAGCGCCCACGCTTTCCTGCGCGATCGCGCGAATGGCCTTGGCCGAGTCGATGGACGAGCCGCCGCCCAGGGCCACGATGACCTCGGTCCCAAAGTCCAAAAGGGCCTTCACGCCCTCAGAGACGACCTCGATCGGCGGGTCGGGAACGACGCCGCTGAAGATTTTCACCTCGCAGTTTGTGAGATGAGAAGCGACCTTCTCGGCGGTGCCAGAAGTCGCCATGAAGTTATCGGTGACGAGAAGAACATGCTTGTTGGAAATTTCTGACAGACGGTCCAGGGAACCCTGACCATAGTAAACGTCCGTCTTTACGCCCCAGCTCTGCATCGGATCACTCCTTGAAGAACGAAAGCCTGAGTACACACATCTTG
>CAVEMP010000237.1:2540-34845 GCA_963616835.1 uncultured Oscillospiraceae bacterium
CGCGCCGAGAAAAGCAGGGTTTCGAGTGCGCCGCAGGTACGCAAGATGAACTGACGCTGCGACTCGCCGTTGGGGCATGGGCCTTCGCACATACCGTCGACCCACGCACGATAAGCAGCATCGTTGGCCATCTCTTGGGCGCTTCTCCCCTCAAATGCTCCGAAATCCATCTCACGCAGGTCGTTGACATCGATTTGGTTTGCTAAGGGAAAGAGTAAGTCGGCTGTTTGGCGCACGCGTCGCATGGGGCTCACGTAGACGGTCGTGGGAGAAGAAATACCTTCGCTGGCAAGGACGGGTTTTATGAGCAAGCCGCGGGCTTGGGCCTGGGCAACGCCATCCTCACACAAGGGGTCATCGGTGCCGCACCCAACGTAGCGGTGTTCGCGGTTGCCCTCGCACAGGGCATGACGAAACAGGACGACCCTCATGAGAGACCTACCTGGTCGGGAGAACCTTTAAGCCACGTCGGAATACCGCAGACACAGCGAACGACGGCGTCGGCTCGCCCAGAGAGCCCTTCGCAAAGCCGCCCGACGTTCTCGCGAAAGAGACGCGCATCCTTCTCGGCAGGAACAACACCGCTTCCTACCTCGTCACAGATTACGATGTCCTTGGACGCGAGCGCCTCTACAAGTGCGCAGACATCGGCGTCGGGGCCAAGCTGCGCTACGAGCCGCTCCACGTTATACACGGCCGGGCGATCGTCCAGAACGGCATCTGCAAAGTCCTTCTCGGTAAAACCAAGAGAGCGCGCGAAGGTGCGCTTACCAGAGGTCACGCCGCCGATTATCAAAATCACAGGAACACCCCCAGGATAAGAATCCTTTCGCAAAGGACCAAGCACGCGAGCATTGCGAGTTCTGCCACCTGCAAAAACCAGCCGGCAAGGTCACCGCTCATCCCGCCAAACTCGCGATCGGCCAGGCGACGCAGCCACAAAAGGCACAGTAAAGCCACGACGACCAGAGCGATGCCTAAGATGCCGGTCGTAAAAACAGCCAGGACAACTGCCGCAGCAAAGACGGTGACAAGCGCACCGAGCGCTCGCCCCTTGGCGTCCGAGGAGGCCTCCATAGAGAGCATCCCCTTCGAAGAGCTCTTGGGAAACGACAGCGTCGCGATGCCAGAAAGGCAGCGCGACAGTACCGGGATAAGCGCGACACCCCAGGCAACCTCTCGGTCAAATGCGCCAAGAAAACCAACGGAGCCCAGGTCGCAGGCTATGCCAAAGTACACAAGAAGATACGTCGCCACAAAGATGACCGCAAAGGCACCCACATGTGGGTCCTTTAAGATCTCACGCTTACGGGCAGGCTCAGCGTGGCTCGATAACGCGTCGCACACATCGCAAAAGCCGTCCAAGTGAATGCCGCCGGTGACCAACACCGGAATCCCCAGAAGCCCCGCCGCACATAAGGGTGCCGAGAAAGACAACGTGAACGATGCCCATAACCACAGAGCAAGAAGCGCCCCTTCCACAGCACCTACCAGCGGAAAGAAGCACATGACGTAACGCATGCTCTCTTCTTTCCACTCCACGCGCGGCATGGGAATCTTGGAAAACAGCGAGAAGGACATGACGGCTGAGCGGCCAAGGCTCTTTAAGGCTCCCACGGCAGGCCTCCATCGGGAAGTTTTAGGGCAATCGGGCGGGCGGCCGCAACTTCATAGACGGCGTCGAACTCAGCGGCCAGCCTACAGTTTGCCGCACCCAAGGCATGCACGTAAGTCTGGGTCTCGGGCGCATATTCGATGCCGTCGCAACCTACTTCGTTGGTCACCACTACGATGTTTTGGCATTGATCGGCCAGCGACAAGATGCCGCGCACGACCTTCTCTGCTAAGACAGTTTCAAATGCGCCGCAGGTAAAGGCGTCAGAAGAAAGCTCGTCCCCAAACTGGACGTTGGCGACGATGTTGCCCACGCACTCGACCAACAGGGTCGAGTCAGGCGCGTCAAACCCCAAGGCCTCGCTCAGGCAAAGCTCCTCATAGCGCTCGTAACATTCGACGGTGAGAAAATCGCGGTCGCGGCGAAGCTCGCGGTGGCGCGCGATGCGACGACGCCCGTCTTCTCCAAAGGGGCGCATCGTCGCAAAGTAAATGTGCGGGCCCACAAAAGAGCACGCGATCTTCTCGGCAAAAGCAGACTTTCCGCTGGCAGAGCCACCGGTCACAAGGACTTTCACACAAGCTCCTCGTCATAGGCATCCATGCCGGTAGAAGCAAAGGTGGTACCGTTGTATAGCATGAGAGCCATGTCCAAAAGAGGCAGCAGGCAGACACCGCCGGTGCCCTCGCCCAGGCGCATTCCCGCGCAGATAACGGGGTTTAGATTCAGTTCCTTCAACAGCATGGCCGTGGCAGGCTCGGCCGATGCGTGGCTTGCAAGCATAAATGGCCTGCAAGCAGGGCAAAGCCTCACGGCAACAAGGGCAGCCACAAGGCTCACGAAACCATCGATGACCACAGGAACGCGATTCAAGGCGCCGCCGATAAATACGCCCGCCATGCCTGCGATGTCAAGACCTCCGACCTTGGCAAGCGTGCCCAGCGGATCGGCAGAGTCGGGTTGGTTGACCTCTATAGCCCGACGAATCGCGCCCACCTTGCGCTGCAGGCCCGCGTCGGACAATCCTGCGCCCTTGCCGGTCACGACCTGGGGGTCGACACCCAAAAACACCGAGGTCAAGGCAGAAGAAGTCGTGGTGTTACCGATACCCATCTCGCCGGTGACGATTATTCCGTAACCGTCGCAAACCAGCTGGTGAACCATGTCGATACCCACCTGAACCGCCTGCGTCGCTTGTTCGCGACTCATGGCAGGCCCCTGGGTCATGTCATGGGTGCTACGCATGACGTTTCTGTCGATGATGCCCTCGACCGACGCAGCAATGCCCACATCAACTGGAAAGACTCGCGCGCCCACAGGCTTGGACATCTGGCAAACGCTCGAACAGTTGCGCACCATGTTGGAAGCAACAAGGCCCGTCACCTCCTGCCCCGTCTGGGTGACGCCTTGCGCCACGACGCCGTTGTCGGCGCACATCGCAAGGACAGCGCGGCGCGAGATGTCGATCTTCTCGCTACCCGTGATTCCGGCGATACGAACGATGTCAGCCTCAAGCTCGCCAAGGCTACCGATGGGCTTGGCAATCGAGTTCCATTGAGCTACGGCACGCTCGGCCGCCGCTTTGTCATATGGCAAGATACGTGCGTTTATCTCGTCGAAGTTCATTGTGCGCACCTCGCTACACTCGTGTTTCATGGCGTCTATCCTAATACAGGCCATAAAGCGAGAAGGAAACTTTTATGCCATGCTCTGCTAAATCCCTGACACGATGGCAAATAAATCCACGCATAAAAATAGGCGACCGCCGAGAAGGGCAGCCGCCTATGGAGGAAGAACGAAAACTTTGGAGCCTTAGAGTGCCTGGCCCGTTGCCAGCGCCACGGTGTCGTTCACGATCATAAGCTCCTCGTTGGTGGGGATGACCATGACCTTGACGCGCGAGCTGGCTGCAGAGACAAGAGCCTCCTTGCCGTGGATGCCCGCATTGGCCTCGGCGTCAAACTCAACGCCCAAGAACTCAAGCCCCTTGCACGCGGCCTCGCGAACACGGGCGTCGTTCTCACCAACACCCGCGGTGAAGACGATGCCATCAAGGCCGCCCATCGCCGCAGCATAGGCACCGATCAGTTTCTTAACGCCATAGGCAAACAGGTCGAGCGCCAGTTTGCAATCCGCGTTACCCTTGTCGGCCTCGGCCTCGATGTCGCGGAAGTCGCTGGAAATCCCAGAGACACCCAGCATGCCCGATTTCTTGTTGAGAAGGTCATCGGCCTGCTGCGCCGTCAAACCGTGCTTGTTCATAAGGAAGGTGACGATAAAGGGGTCGATATCGCCACAGCGGGTGCCCATAGGAAGGCCAGCGCCAGGAGTGAAGCCCATCGAGGTATCCACGGACTTTCCGGCGTCGACGGCGGTCACAGAGGAACCGTTGCCCAGGTGGCACGTGACGATCTTGAGGTCTTCAAGCGGCTTGCCCATCATCTGGGCCGCGCGAGCTGCGACAAAACGGTGTGAGGTGCCGTGGAAGCCGTAGCGACGAACCTTGTCCTGCTGGGCGTACTCGGCAGGTACGGCGTAGGTGTAGGCCTCGGCCGGCATCGTCTGGTGAAACGACGTGTCAAAGACGGCAACCTGGGGCTTATCGGAACCCATGAGCTCCTGGCAAGACTTGATGCAGGCAATCTCGGGCCCGTTGTGCAGGGGTGCCAGCTCAATCAGGCTCTCCATCTGCGCCATGGTCTCTGGGGTGACCAGGACAGATGTCTTAAAAGAACCGCCATGCGCCACACGGTGGCCGCAGGCGTCGATGTTGGCCAGGCTCGAGACCACACCCTCCTCGGGAGAAGTAAGGCTGGCAAAGACCGCCTCGATAGCCTCTTTGTGAGTGGGCATAGGGGTGTCGTGGTCGTACGTATCGGTCCCACGCTTAGCAACGAGGTGGCCATCGATGCCAATGCGCTCACAAAGGCCCTTTGCAAGGACCTCGGAGGTCTCGGAGTCGATGAGCTGGTACTTAAGCGAAGAGCTACCAGCGTTCACGGCAAGAACCTTCATTGATGCCTCTTTCTAAAAGTGATTTAGTTGTTTATGTAAAGCCTTAGTCGTTTTGAGACTGGCGGGCTTCCTTATCGGCGTGGTACTCGGCCCAGCTATAGCGATTTGCCTCGGCCCCGATCTTATTGACCTCGCCGTATTTATCGGATTTAACCAGACGGGGTGCTTCGGCCTCTTCCTCGGTCTCCCACGGCAAGACGTCGCCGGGCTCCTTGAGATATTCCAGAATCTGCCACAGGCCCTCGCCGGTATACGAGCTCACCGGGAAAATCTGGTAGACGCCCGCCACCTTGAGCCACTCGGTTGCACGCACAACGTTGGCGTCGGGCGAATCGGTCTTTGTGATAATTCCGATAACCGGGCGGTTGCACATCGTGGCAACGCCGGGCCGAAAACGATAAGTCTGCTCGGTGGCACTCATGACAAGGCCAACGACCTGCGCCTCGTAGGTGTAAAGGGACATCGCCTTGGAAAGCGCTCGCTCGCTCCACTCCCCCGGCGTATCGATGACCACGTCCTCGTGATAGGCGTATTGGGTCTTTTTGTAATCAATAACGCCACCACGAAGCGCCTGAATAAGAGTGGTTTTCCCGGACTCGCTTCTTCCCATAAGGGCGATCTTCTTCATGGGAGACTATCTCCAAAACTATCGGTTCAAACAGACTCGTCTTTGGCAGGCTCGTCGCCGGCAAGTTCCTCACCGTCTTTTCTTGCGTACTCCTCGGTCCAGCTGTACCGGCGAGCACTTGCGCCCACTTTGCCAATCTCGCCGTATTTATCGGAGAGAACCAAACGAGGCTTGTTTGCTTCTTCCTCGTTGGCAAAGGGAAGCTCGTCTCCGGGTTCACGTAGGTAGTTAAGGACCTGCCAGATACCCTCGCCCGAGTACGCACTTACCGGGAAAATGTCCTTGCAACCGGCAAGCTCAAGCCAGTGGCGGCACATGGGTACATTGGCGTCGGGCGAATCGATCTTGGTGATGATGCCAATGACCGGACGGTTGCAGGAGCTAGTGACTCCCGGTGGATACAGCGAGTAGGACTCGGTGGCATTGATGAGAAGACCCACGCAATCGGCCTCGTAGGTGTAGAGGGCCAAGGCACGCGCAAGGGTATTGGTCTCGGCATACTCGCCGGGTGAATCGATGACGACGTTTCCGTAGCCCATGTACTGGGTCTTCTTGTAGTCAAGAACGCCGCCGTTTAAAGCCTGGGTGAGCGTTGTCTTGCCTGCCTCGCTGCGCCCAACAAGCAAAATCTTCTTCATTGAGACCGCGACCCGTCTGATTACGTGCGGGTAATCTCACATACGGTGAAGCCCAGGTGGGTTTTAAGGTACGTGAGGATGCTCATGATGGCGGCTTGGACATTGGAGATGCGCCCCGTGATGATCAAGGTGCCGCTAAAACGATCGATGAAGCCCATCTCGACCTTAGAGGACTTGTTGGCCACGTCGGCTGCGATAACGGCGATCTCGGAGGGTGTCATCGAAAGAATGCCAATGGCTGCCTGATCATAGTCAACTGTGGGATCAAGGCCAAGCTTGTTGAAGATGATCTCGTCGGGACTGGCGATGACATGGGCCAACGTAACCTGCTTGCCGGGAACAGACTCTTGGATGATGCGGAGCTTACCATCCTGCATCACGCCGATGTCGTTGAGGTTGAGACCTTCAGACATAAAACCTCCTCTGAGAATTGCTTCTTCTTAAAGATAAGAACTGAGACCCGCACTTATTTATCGAAGACGTGCCACTAAATCCGGGTGCGGTGTCGCGATTGCACAGGTCCCCATGATGATCTTGGGGTCTTGGCACTTGGCCTCGCAGGCGGCGATAGCCGTCTTCACCGCAGCGATCTCGCCGGTGAAGTTGACGTAGCCCTTGCCACCGAGCCCCTGGGCGATACGGATACCCAAAAGCTCGATGCGGCCGGCCTTAACCAGGATGTCCGCGGCCATAATCGCGCCAAGCGCGCTGCGCGTCTCCACACAGCCCAAAGAGCGCACCTTGACGTCACGCGGGCGCTCACGAAGGGCCTCTGCCACAGTGTCGTCTAGGCTGTCGATTGCCTCGCACAGCACGGCTTTCCTGCCGGCGCTGTTGCGGGCGGCCGCGCAAGCAGTGTTTACCGAGCCAACGTTTCCGCCAATAATGGCCAGGTATTTGCCAGGACAGGCGGTGTTGGCGCGCAGAAGCTCGACGTTTGCGGCCTTAAGCATAGTGTCGACCGCCTCGTAACCCGCCGGGATGCTCGCGAACTCAATGAGACCCACTGTAGTGGCCATAATAGGGACCTTTCTTTAGCCGTAAGCGACCGACGGCGCAAACCGTCGGTCGCAGCTAAGCGCGTGCCGATAAGATTTAGCCGACGATGATTCCGCCGAGAGGAGCGCCCAGGGCGGCACCAATAAGGTGGACGACGCAGGCAAGAATCCAGATGGTGGTCGCAGGCGGGTCGATGTGGGAGTCGACCTTGGTGTTGAGGGTGCAGGCAGCCCAGTCGCCAACGATAGCGGCGATGACCGCGAACAGGGTACCCATGCAGATGCCGCCGACGGTGCCAAAAGCGGTCACGCCAATGACGGAGGCATAGGCGCCGATGAGCGTCATGTGGTGCGTGGCAGGAACGGCAAAGCCAGTCTGCGTGAAGACCAAGGTGATGGCCGAGAAGCCAAAGCAGATGAACGGCCACATAGAGAGAGCGGCGGTGTTGCCGGCCTCAAAGAAGATGGCGGCAAAGGTCGAGACGGCGATGCCCACGCCCAGGCCAGTCATGACGTTGGCACCAAAGGCCCCGCCCTGCGAGAAGTAGTTGTGCTTCTCGCCCTCAAAAGCACCGGTCAAGCCGGACTTGCCAAAGCAGAAACGGCAGACAAGGGCAAGGATAAAGACAACGGTACCAGGACCGTCGGTGATGACGCCAAAGACAGGAATCATCGAGATGACCTGAAGAAGTGCCGCACCGATAAGGCCAAAGACGCCGCCCACAAGGATAACGTCGGCAGAGGCAAGGCCAAACAGACCGCTGCAGATGTCAGCGCCGGAGTCGAGCTTCTTCTTGCTACCCGCATAGGCCGCAGCAGCGACGCCGCCGGCAAAGGCCGTGTGGGGACCGATGAACGACGCGAAGGCGATCTGGAGCAGGGCAACGTCGCCGGTGACGCCTGCAGCCTGCATAAGGCCACCGACAAGGGCAAAGAAGCCGGTCATGATGAAGGCGGGAAGCGCGCCCATGTACGCGCCGATGACACCTCCACCAAAGCCCGCGATGATGGGAAGGATGGACATTTCTTCTCTCCGTATCTAATCGAACCTACAGAAACAGTGCTTTTTAGCGGACGTCGAGCCCGCCCACAAGCACGCACTTACGCTTACGGCAGAAAGACTTCGCGGAGGTCAGGCCCTCGCCGGTGGGGCCGGCGATAGTGAAGGTGGCGATACCCATGCCACCGGCACCAAGACCAGCGTAGGAGGGGCCGTTCTTGACAAAGATCGTGGTCTGGATGAGCTTGGCCATCTTAGAGAGCTTGTCGACGTTCTTGGAGTGCATCATCGCGGAGTGGCGGTTGCCGTGCTCGACGCGAACGGCCATCTCGATGGCGTCGTCGACGTTGTCGACGCGAACAACAGGAAGGATGGGCATCATGAGCTCGACCTGGACAAAGGGGTGGTCCTCGGTGGCCTCGATCATGATGGTGCGCACGGAGTCGTCGACCTCGACGCCAATCTTAGAGAAGATGTACTTGGCAGACTTGCCCACGAACTCGGTGACGGGCTTGCCGTCCTTGACCACGAGGTTCACCAGGTTGTCGATGGTTTGCTGGTTCTTGACCAGGTACGCGCCGTTCTTCTTCATGTTGTGAATAAGCATGTCTGCGACGGCGTCAACGACGATGACCTCCTTCTCGGCGATGCAGGGAAGGTTGTTGTCAAAGCAGTGGCCGTTGATGATGTCGCAGGCGGCCTGCTCGAGGTCGGCCGTCTCGTCAACGACGGCGGGAGGGTTGCCGGGACCGGCGCCGATGGCCTTCTTGCCGCTGGAAAGAACGGCCTTGACAATGCCGGGGCCACCGGTAGCAACGAGCATGCGGACCTTAGGGTGAGCCATCATAGCGTTGGTTGCCTCGATGGAAGGCTCGCGCACCATGGCGACGAGGTTGGCCGGGGCACCCAGGTTCACCAGCGTGCGGTTAATAAGCTGGACCATCTCGACCGAGAGGGCCTTGGCACGGGGGTGCGGCGAGAAGACAACGGTGTTGCCGCCGGCGAGCATGCCGATGGAGTTGCAGATGATGGTCTCGGAGGGGTTGGTCGTGGGCGTGATGGCACCGATGACGCCGAAGGGCGAGTACTCGATGAGGGTCAGGCCGTCGTCGCCCGAGATGGCCTCGGTGGTGAGGTCCTCGACGCCCGGGGACTTAAGAGCGGCCAGACGGTTCTTGGTAATCTTGTCGGCGACTTTGCCCATGCCGGACTGCTTAACAGCCTCGTAGGAGAGGTGCTCAAGCATCTCGGGCTCGGTGAAGATCTCACGGATGGCGGTGACATACTTGTCGCGGTCTGCCATAGAGTGGTTCATGTACTCGTGCCAGGCCTTGTCGGAAGCCTCGATGGCAGCGTCCATGGTCTCGAAGACGCCCCAGTCGCCGCACTCGGGACCGGCGCAGGGTGCAGGTGCAACCTCCGCAGAAGCGGTGTTGATCTGGCTCAACACCTGGCCGACGATCTGCTCAACGGTCTTGGAATCGATGTTCATCCCAAATTCCCCTTTCTCATTTCTCCCCCTACGCCATGGCGTAGCGGGCAATTTCCATATCCTGCTCGGCGGTGCCGCCCGAGATTCCGATTCCGCCGACGACCTTGCCGTCGACGACAAATGGGAAGCCACCGCCAAACAACACGAATTTGCCGGGCTTGCTGTTCTCGAGCCCGTAAAACGGCTGCCCCGGCTGACAAAGCGCGCCGACCTCGTGGGTAGGCATCTTCATGGACATAGCCGTGAAGGCTTTGCCGGGGGCAACGTCGTTGCTTATTAGAAGCGCGCCTTCCATGCGCTGGAACATCACGAGGTTTCCGCCCTCATCGACGGCCGCAAAGACGCAGGGAACACCAAGCTGCGTAGCCTTTTCCTGCGCGCGAAGCGCCATGGACTGCAAGGTCTTGAGGTCGAACTGCTTTTGCTCGGGCGTGGTCATACCAAGCGACTCCTTAACGGCGGCAACCACACGATCGCACAGCTCCTCGCGGGCAGGCGCCTCCTCCTCGTAACGTGCCAGGGCAAAAACAAGATCAGAAAGACGGTTGAGATATTTCTGGACCTCCGGCCGCACGCTTTCCTCAGACGAAAGCTCAACGACACGTCGCTCGGCCTTGCGTACGATGGTGCGCGCAACATGCAAAGACGCGCTCGAGGCATTGACGCCGGGGACCACAAACTCGTGCTGCTTCCCGACAATGGCCACGATGTTATCGATAACGCCCTCAAGGTAAGCGATGTCCTCATCAGTCACGGGAACAAACGAAAGCTCGCTGGGGTCGCCGGTGGTCTTGAGGCCCTGAAGCTTCTTCAGACCCTTCTCGTCTGCCGCAAGCTCTGCGCCCACGGCAAAAAGACGCGTCTCGACCTTGACCAGAACATCAAGCACCAGCTGAGAAGAGCACTGCGTGCGAGCAAAACCCAGCGCGCTGATCGCCTCGTCAACGGTGCCGTAGCACTCGACCTTAAGGTCGGATTTGGCCACACGCGACCCACCTACAAGCGAGGTCGTGCCCTTGTCGCCACCCCTTGTGTAGATGTTTGGCATGGGCTACATCACCTCGACGGAGTCCACGATGCCGATAATGGCCGCGTCGATAGGGGTCGAATCGGGTTTCTCATCCTGGAAGAGATGACGGGCAGAAGAGCCGTCGACGACAAAGACGATCTCGCCGTTGCCGGCGCCCACGGCATCGACCGCGATCTCGGCGTTGCCATTGCGCTGAAGGTGCTCGTCCAAGGGCTCGACGATCAAAAGCTTAAAGCCGATAAGCTGGGTGCACTTGCTGGTGGACACCACGGTTCCGATGACCTTGCCAAGATGCATGAGACTTCGCCTACCTTCCTAAGAAATCAAAGAGATACCGTTGGCGCGCGCGAGGTCGCGGGCCAACTGCGTTACAAGGGTTCCGGCAGGCACGATGACCTGCGCCCCGCTTGAAAGCGAGCGGATAAAGCCAGCGTCCAGAACCTTGCCGCCGGAAAACGTGACAACGCCGGAAACGGCGGTATCGGGACGCGAAGAACCAGACGCCGGAGCCTGGGCAAGGCCGCCAAGCGCAAGGCCGAGCCTTTCCTTAAGGCTTTCTTCCTGCACCTTAAGGACCTTCTCGGCCAAATGATCGGCCGCGCAGAAAACCGCGCCGTAATCGCGCACTGTGTCACGGTTGTCGCGCATGCGCTGGGCCATCGCAGGGGTGAACTTGAAACCGCCCTTAGCGCGCAGCGGATTGTCCGGGCAGCAACCGTCAACAGCGCAGACGACGGACTTACCAAGCATCAGGCCCTCGGTGATGCAAGCCTGTGCGGGGGTGTCGGTCATGATGGCCGCCACGTGGGCACAAGAGCTGGCGGACAAAGTAGGAACCACGATGGTATCGGCATCGCGCGCGATCGACTCGGCGTGGGTGGGCGGCTCGCCTATCCAGATGTCCTTGGGGAGAAGCTCGCGGTCGATGACCTCGACGTCCAGGATAGATGCTGCTTTCTCACTCATAAGGACGTTGAACGTATAGCCCTTGTCCCTGAGGGTGGCCAAGGACGCGACGGCGTCCGCGCAGCCGAGCTTTGCGCCGGTAAATACAACAAGAAGGTTAAGCTGGCGGGCGCGCACGCTCTCGACATAGCCGCGCACAACGCTTCGCACGGCTTTTTCGATGGCGACGTTAAGGCTATCGTGCATGTCCACAAAAACCTCCCTTATGTGTGCATCAATACGGACAGTTAAAACCTACTGGCCACAGCCGTAGGCAATACCGAGCGGGGTGACGAGAAGGGGCGCATAAGGCTTGACAACGGGCACACCGATGTACTTCTCGAACGTGGCTTCGAAATCAGTGAAGCTGCAGGCGCCCCCCACGACGTAGATGACGTCGACGGGATTTTGATCGACGTACTTCTTGACGATCGCGGCCATCTTCTCGACCGTAGGCTTGACCACGGCAAAGACGTCACGCTCGTGGGCAGGGTCACGCTTCATGACCTCGGCCTCGTCGGTGTCGATGCCGTAAGCCCCAGAAAGAACCAGGGTCATATGGCCGCCACCAGTGGGCTCATCGGCGGTAAAGGTCACTTCTCCGCCATGAAGCACACTGATGCCGGTCGTACCACCGCCAACATCAACGACAGCACCGTCGTCGATGCCCAGAACAAGCGCCGCCGCAGAGGGCTCGTCCATAATGCCGGCAAGCCTAAAGCCAGCGCCCTCCACAACGTTGCCAAGAGCCTTAGTGCTGCCCTCGGCAACGCCCGGGGGAATCGCGCAGGCCCCAACCTCGAGGGTGGTGCCCAACGCAGCCTCAAGCTGGGCCTTGAGGCGAGAGACGACGCGGACGGCGCCGATGTAATCGACAACGACGCCGTCGCGCACGACTTTGGACGGATACGACGCACCAGCGATCGGGGTGTTGTTCTCGTCCACGACGGCAAGGACGATATTAGCGGTGCCAAGGTCGACGCCGCAGCGAAGCTGGCCGCAATACTGGCAGGTCTCGCCCGTCTCTACCAGGTGCTCGAACTCCTTAAGAGTCTGGTTTGCGTTAGCCAGCTCGTCGCTCATCTTTCCTTACGCCTCACAATTCGAATCGAGAACCTCGACAAAGTCGCCGGTGGCGATGCCGAGGCCGTTAGCCTCATCCACGTCGATGTGCATCTCAAGGTCAAACTTAGGGCTCACGCGAACGACGACGTTGTCGAGAACACCGCCGCGGTCGCCGCCCACCTTGACCTGCACAATCTGGCCGTTCTTGACACCAAAACGCTCGGCGTCGCTGGTGTGCATGTGGATGTGACGAAGGGCTACGATGACGCCCTCGTCCAGGACAACGCTACCCTTGGGGCCAATGACCTCGATGCCCGGCGTGCCCTCAAGCTGACCGGACTCACGTACCGGAGGCTTCACGCCCACGGCAAAACCATCGGTGACCGAGATCTCGACCTGAGTCTGGGCGCGCAAGGGACCAAGAACACGTACGCGCTTGAGCTCGCCGCGAGGCCCCTTGAGGGTCACGGTTTCCTCGGCCGCATACTGGCCAGGCTGCCCGAGCTCCTTTTTGGGGTGAAGCTCGCTGTCCTTGCCAAACAGCACGTCCATGGCCTTGCGGTCCAAGTGGATGTGCCGGTTGGAGACACCGACCTTGACCTGGCGAGAAGCCGTCTGGTACTTGGCCAGCTCGTCCATGACGAGCTTGGTGACCAAGGCCACAAGACTCGCGTTGTCGGTAGTTGTCAGGTCCATGGGAAATACCTCTTAGGTGATTAGAGCGTCTTGGGGATGATCTTCTCGACGTCCGTGTGAGGACGCGGGATGACGTGCTGGGAAACAACCTGGCCCACGTTGGACGCGGCGGCGGCACCCGCGTCGACGGCAGCCTTAACGGCGCCCACGTCGCCACGGACCATGACGGTCACAAGGCCGGAGCCGATCTTCTCGTAACCGGTGAGCTGCACGTTGGCGGACTTGGTCATGGCATCGGCAGCCTCAATGGCGCCAACGAGACCCTTGGTCTCGATCATGCCGAGTGCTTCGTTCATAACAAACCTCGTTTCAATAGCGAGAAAGACAATTACTTCTTGGAGGAGCCGCCGGAAGACCTGCGGTTCCTAGCAGAGGGCTTGGGAGAAGGCTTGGACTGAGCCTTAGGCGCGCTCTTCTCGGCGGGCGCCTCGGGCGCCTTCTCGGGCTCGGGCTTAGCCTCGGGCTCAACGACCGCCTCGGGCTCCGGGGCGGGCTCGCTGGCCTTCTCGGGTTCCGGCTCGGACTTTGCCTCGGGTGCGGGAGCAGGCTCAGGCTTGGTCTCGACCTTGGGCTCGGGCGGAACATAAGAAGCGGAGAGCGGAGAGTTGCCCTTGACGTCTGCGCGCGCGCCCGGCATGGATCCCAGGGTGCGCTTGTTGACCACCATGGCGTCGAGGTTCTCGGCAGGACGCGCGATGACATGCGCGCTCGCAACGGTGCCCACCTTGCTGGCGGCGGCCTTAGCAGAGTCGACGGCGGCCTTAACGGCACCCACGTCGCCCGCGATCTTGATGGTCGTCATGCCGTCGCCCATGGCAAGCTCATAGCCAATGAGGGTGACGTTGGCAGACTTGACGGCCGCATCGGCGGCCTCGATGCCCGCGGCCAGGCCGTAGGTCTCGATCAGTCCCAGACTTTGTTTCATATCGATTCACCTCCACGTAAAATTTCGACAGCGAGAAGATCTACATCTTGAAAGGCATGCGCTTAACAAGCCTGGCTGCGTTTGCGCCGATGTCGCGAATCTTCTCTTCACCAGCTAAAACAGCAACACTGAACAGCGGTTTATCAGGTTTAAGCTTAGCGAAGCCCAAAACGACATTCTTGTCGTCGACCCCTACTCCAACGTCCAATCTGGACTCCTCGGCAGCGTCCCACGCAAGGGCCATGGCATCTTTTTGCTCTGTGTCGCAAAGATGAAAAGGAATACCTTCCTCCTCCATGCCAAGAAGAACCGTGCGCAGGACCTGCGGCGAGTGATTTGGGGCGCACTTGACGCAAATATCGGGCTTGGCCGGGTTAAGGGCGGGCATGACCTACACACCCCCGCCGGCGGTCATGGACAGCACAAGGCCGGTGGCCACGGCGTTTCTCGGCCCCTCGGTACCGCGGATATTGCCGCGGCCGGCGACGATCTTGTAGTGGGACAAGGCGTCCGTGATCATCGTGGGAACCTCGAAGTCAAGCGAAGAGCCGCCGACCATGACGACAAAGCCGATGTCGCGAACCTCGCCGGTGGGGCTCACGCGCTTAAGTGCGCGCAACGCGTCGGTCACAAAGACCTTGCGCTTTGCCTCGCGGCGAATAAGGCGAATCTGCTCCATGGTGAGATCGGTTTCGATCGGCACAAGGCCGCCCTCTTTAAGGACGACGACCCTGGCAAAAACCGAGGGGTCAAGCGGCTCGGTGAAAAACTCGACCGTGCCGTTCTCGTGACGAATGTGGAAAAGGCTCTCGACCTTGGCCAGAGGGTACTTCTTCACATCCTCGGCGACCTCGAAGCTATCGAGGCCCATCTCGGACTGGATCAGCATGGTGACCATATTGCCCGCGCCCGCGAGGTGGATGAAGTGAATCTTGCCCTCCTTGTTGATGATCGAGGCGTCGGTGGAGCCGGCGCCCATGTCAAGGATGGCGATGGGCTTGGTGGTGCCAGGCGTGGTGAGGGCGCCGCGAATGGCCATGTCGGCCTCAACGCCGCCTACCTTAACGGGGATATCGACCTGACGGGCAAAATCGTCGGCGATGGACTGCATGGCAAGCCTGTCGGCCTGCACCATCGCGGCGACGCCAACGGCGTTCTCCTGCGAGAACTCGTTGGCAAGACCGCCCTTTACCTCCTGCGGCGTGAACGTGTCCACGGCGAGAAGATCTTGAATCTTGATCTCTTTGGGGTGCTTATTGGTCAGGCGAGACATGACAAGACGAACGTTCTCGAGCATGCCACCGGCATTGGTGCCGGCCTCGCCGCGAACGTCCACGATCTCGCCGCACTTGCCCTCGGCGTCCATTATCTTATCGGCACCAGCATCGACGTCGATGCGCTCGACGTGGCCGTTGGCGCCCTCGAACTCGATTTTGCCGGCCGGGATACGACGCTCCTTGACGTCGCCCTCGGGCGTCTTGATGACCACGGCAGAGCGGTTGCCAATCAAGGCACGAGAGATCGGAACAACCTGCTTGACTTCCTCGGAGTCCAAACCAAAGACCGTGGCGATTCCAAAGGGATTAGACAAAGTCTGAACGACCTCGCCCACGCCCGCTACCTCGACGGCGCATCGCATGCCCAAGGGCACCTTCTCGATGAGCCTGACCTCGTCGACGATGGGAATCTTCTTGTTCAAGCGGTTGTTGATAAGAACGCCGTCGTCCTTCTTGACGATGGCGGCGGTGACGCTTTTACCTGCGGCCTGCGCCTCGTTGATAAGACGGGCCGCGCGCTCGAAGTCGACCGCGGGAGGGACGACGACGATGTAGTCCTTGTCGGCGCTAGCCGCGACGAGTTCTTCGATCTCGATCGTCTCGCCGACGCCCACGCCCACGCCGCCGGGCGTGGCCGGGTTGTGGCCGATCATGGTCGACTCGGTGATGATGGTCTCGGTGACGGTCTCCATAGCGACGTCACCAATAACGGGGGCCGCCTCGTTAAGCAGGATTTCCTGGACGTCATTGACCTCCAGGCCCGCCTTCTCGGCAGCGACCGTCAGGGAATGGAAGATGCCGTTGATGTTTTGGAGAGTGCCCTTGATGCCCGTGGTGGCCACCGTGGCGCTCGACAAAAACTGGGCCTCGCCCGTATCGGTGATACGGGCGAGGGCAGTCTCCGTCGTGGCATTTCCGATGTCGATTCCAGCTACAAGTTTCATCGGTCTTCCCTCGACAGAAAGGTAGATTTAGTTCTTCTTAAGACGGTCGCGCTTCTCGTAGATGTCGGCGGCGTCGCGAACGAGCTTGGCGCAGACCTTGGCGTCGTACTTGCTCTCGAGCTCCTCGGCGATGTCGAGAAGCTCCTGCTTGGTGGAGCGGTACGGACGAAGCGCGTTGTACATCTCGAGCAGGCGCTCATCGGGAATGGCGATGAGCTCACCGGCACGGCGCATGTTGCCCGCGAAGGGGTCACGACGCACGGACTCTGCGACCTGGGCCTGCATCTCAAGGGTCTCACGGGTGATGCCAAAGTCCTTGAAGTTGAGCTTGCCGCTGATGACGTCGTCATACTTGAGCTCGGTCAGGGGGACACCAGAGGGGGTCTTGATCCTCTCGGGGATCTTCTCGCCGAGGGGGTACTGATCCTTGGTGACCTTCTCGCAGCACTGGGTGCTGGGAGCGGGGGTGGCGGGAGCCTGGTTGCCCATGGCCTGGAGCACCTGGGCGACGACTTCCTTCATGAGGGTTTCTTGATCCATTGTATTTCCTCCTCCCCTTACGCGAACTTGACGTCGACGGACTGCGGCTTGCGGTTACGGTCGGTGTGCTCGGTCTCCTTGATGTGGAGAAGGCAGCTCACGGCCTGGAACGCGGGACGAGCCATCTGGTCGTTCTTCATGGGGACGGGTGTGGGGCTTTGGCCCTTGGCGTACATGGCGGCGTTCTTACCGATCTGGCGATAGGTCTCGAGGTCGATAAGCGGGCACTGCGGGAACAGCTCGAGGTTGTTCAGAGGCGGCAGGTCCTTCTGGTGAATGACCGTGGTGCCCTTGGACTGGATGCCGATGCCGATGCCCGAGCCGGACCACTCAGCGGCGTCGTGGGCGACGAACGAGACGTCGGAGGTGCGGTAGACGCGCACGACGCGCCACTTGCAGCCCTCCTCCTCGATGCCGGCCAGAACCTCGCGAAGGATCTGGGTGTGGGGAACGTGCACGATGTTCTCGTGCTGGTACTTGCCAAAAGCGGCTGCGATGCCGACGACGACCTCGTTGGGATCGGTGCCCTTGGGCGCCTCGCCCGTCTCGGTCAAGGTCATGCCCTCCTGGGTGCCGGTGGTAGCGGTGGCGGTACCAGGAACCTGGGCAAAACCGCCCTCTTTGCTCTTGGTGACCTCGCCGGACTCAACGACGGGGGCTGCGGCCTGCTGGCCAGCCATGACGCTCGCGACCGCCTGCTCGACGATGCTGCGAAGAGTTGCCTCATCAATGTTCACGGTGTGTACCCCCTCTCTTAGATGGTCTTGGGATCGACGGCCCAAGGAATGGCCTTGATCTCGTTCCAGCGCTCGTCAGACATCTGGTAACCGGTCTGCGGGCCCTGATAGGTGTTGGGCTTGTTGACGGCGGACTCGACCTTCCACTCCTTGGTGACCAAGGAAGAGGTGTGCAGGTAGTCGCCAGAGACGCGCTGCTTCATCATTCCGAAGATGGCCTCGGCGACGGGCTTGAAGCCGGCCTTGTCGAGGGCACGGATGAGGTCGACGGCGTTGGTGCCGCGGTTCATCATCTCCTCGACTGCCTTGAGGTCCTCGTTGACGTTGCGCTCGGGGACGTCGAGAGAGCCGTCGGCGTAGGTCGCGGCCTCGACCTCCTCGTCGGTGATCGGGGGCAGGCCAAGCTCGCGGAACAGGCCCTGGATGGCGCGGGCCGCGTAGTTGCGGGCCTTGACGACCTCTTCTTCCTTGACGGGGCGAAGGCCGGCGTCGACCTTCATGTCGCGCTGGATAACGCACCAGTCATCGAAGTCGTGGGCGTCCCAGTTGGAACCGGCGAACATGTTGTCGTAGTTGGGCTGGTTGGCGTAACCAGAGCAGATGAAGTCGGTGCCGGGGAGGAACTGAGGCATGGAGCGCACGGAACGACGCAGGTCGGAGTGAGTGAAGGTCTGGTCGTTGGAGGTGGTGGACTCCAGGTCGAGCATCATGGACAGCAGGTTCTCGGCCGCGACGACGCGAAGGCCACCGGGGACGGCAGCGGGAACGCCGATGCAGGAGACCGAGCCGTTCTGGGTGCCCTGGACGCCAGCGCCCTTGGTGATGGCCAGGCAGCGGGCCTCAAGGTAAAGCATGGACTTGCCCTCGGCAAAGCCCATCTGCACCTCAGAGCCGGTACCAGAGGTGAAGCGCATCTTCATGCCGCGCGAAGCGTAGCAGGAGGCGAGGAAGGCCTTGGAGTAAGGCGTGTCGTCGCCGTCCATGAAGACGTTCTCGGTGCCGTAGACAGAGATGGTCTCGGCGTAGGCGGTAAATCCACGCATACCCATCTGGAGCTCGGTGGCCTCCTCGAGGGAGCACTGGGTCAAGATACCGGGGCGTGCGGACTGGGTGCCGACGAGAATAGCGATGGCGTTGAAGGGGGCGTAGCGGGTAACCGCGACGGTGGTCTCCTGCTCATCGAAGCCGCGAAGGGCGCCCTCGGCCGCGTCGGCGGCGAGAAGGACGGGGTTGTCGCGGACGTTGGTGGTGTGGCACTGGTTGGAAGGATACGCACGGGCGCGCATCTTCTGGACGGCCATCATGATCTCGACGATGTTGAGCTGGTTGCAGATCTCGGTCAGCTTAGCGGGGGTGCAGGACAGGGTGTAGTCCAGGACTTCCTCGCGGGAGACGTTGATGTCGACCATCATGCGGGCAATGTCGAGGGACGGGGTGGCCATGGCCTTCTCGGCGTTGTCAAGGCGGATGGCGGTGTCGGCGATGAAGACGTCGATCATGTCGAACTCATCGCGGGTCTTGCCGTCCATCTCAACGATGACGCCGTTCTCGATCTTGATGCTGGGCACAGGATCGTTGGGGCTCTCGGTGGCGACGAAGCCGACCTCAGGCCACTCGGTTACGAAACCGTCCTTGTGGACGGGACGCTCCGCAAGGGCCTCAAAGCGCTTGGACTTAGGCATTTACGACTCCTTCCTAGATGATGTACGGAGTCGTGGTGGACTTGAGCTCCTCGGAGGGCTCCATCGAGCCGAGGACCTGCATACCAACCTCGCGGGCAGCGATGATGGCCTGCTTGACGGCGCCGGAGTCGCCGGTGAAGGTGGTGATGACCTCGTTGGAGAAGCTGGTGCCCTTGGCGGGGCTGGCGACGTCGAGGACGTCGACGGTGGCAGCCTTGACGGCGGTATCGCCAAGAAGGACGCCGATGGCGGCGGGGCCGCCGACGGTCAGGCCAAAGGCCTTGCCGATGGGGGCACCCCAAGCCTTGTTGCAGGCGTAAGAGGCGCGGGCGGTGTACTGGAACTCCAGGTGACCGGCGGAGTTGCCATAGACGTCGCCAAAGTGGTTCTCGGTCTCGGCCAGGGTGACCTCGACGGCGCGACGGGCGTCAGAGACGTCCTCGGCACCAAAGACGATCAGACAGCCGTGACCAGCGCCGCCCTCGGTATCACGAGGGGTCTCGATCTTCAAGATCTCGGTGTTGGTGGCCTTCACAGCCTCATCGGCGGCGAAGATCTGGGGGCCGGCGCCGGTACGGTCGCCGACGATGCCGATGGAACGGTACTTCTCGGGAAGACCGAACTTCTCGTGCATCTGACGGTCGACGTTGGCGATGACCAGGCCCACGGTGTGGCCGATGGCGGTGCCGACGTACTCGGTAAGGTTGCAGCCGTTGTTGGGCACGACGTGGGTCGCGGCAACGGTGGAGCTGCTGGCGGTGTTGGTGGCAAGGGTCTTGGCGACCTCGGCCATTACCTTGTTGACCAGCTCATCATTCATGCTGAATCCCTTCTTTACAACGTATGTGAACGCGCGATGCGTCTACGGTTAGTCGAGACCGTGGGGAATGATCTTCTCCACGTCGGTGTGAGGACGCGGGATGACGTGGACCGAGACAACCTGGCCGACCTTCTCGGCGGAAGCGGCGCCGGCGTCGACGGATGCCTTGACCGCGCCCACGTCGCCACGGACCATGACGGTCACGAGGCCGGAGCCGATCTTCTCGTAGCCGACCAACGAGACGTTGGCGGACTTGACCATGGCGTCAGCCGCCTCGATGGCACCGACGAGACCCTTGGTCTCAACCATGCCCAAAGCTTCGCTCTGCATGTGCTTACCTCCTTGTTGTATGGCACACACCCAACAGCTCCCGTGCGCCACCGCGGCGCATGGGTCTTTCCCCTAAAAGTATGCGGAGTAAAGAACGGGCTTTTTTGATTTGCAGGTGCTAGATTTCGCCCCTACACAGGACAAAAAACGCGATATCTTGCGTCTGCCGAGAAAACAAGAGCGCCCGCCGAAGTCCAACGAACAGGACGGGCGGGCGCAAACGGATACGTGATTGAAGAGGCCTACTCTTCTGGTAAAGGCGCGGGGACGCAGACGACGCCGCCCTGCTCACGGTACTCGGTGGGCGTGACCCCCATGCGCTTCTTGAAGGTCTTGCTAAAGTAGTTGGCCCCGTTGTAGGCAAGCTCGTTGGCGATTTGGATGATCGACATATCGCTTTCAAGCAGCATGAGACAGGCGTACTCCATCTTGCTGTCGGTGACGTAACTCACAAAATTGTGGCCCGTCTCGCGCTTGAAGTATTTGGAGAAGTAGCTGGGCGACATGCTTGCGAACTTGGCCATGTCAAAGAGGGTGAGCTCCTCGCGCACGTTGCGGTCTATGTGGGTCAGGATACGTTGAATGGGGCTCACCACCTGCACACCCTCGCGGTCACGCAGGTCAAAGAGGCGGCAAACGAGCTTCTCGTACTGAACGTAGGCGTCAAAGCGGGTGCGTGAGCGCTCAAGACGCACGCGCAGCTGGCCCAAGAAATTCTCGGCGTTGCTGCGGCAAGAAGAGCCGTAGCCGCCCGAGAAGGACACGGCGGCCTCGGCGAAGGCGACAAGGGCCTGGCCGATCTCGGTCGAGTTATCCAAAGTGTCGTAGAGATAGTCCACGTACTCGCGGGATACCTGGACGCACTCCTTGAACTTGTACTGCTGCAGGTACTCGCCAAGGCTCTTCACATAATGCTTGCGACGCCAGTCGAGCTTCAAGGACTGTGTCTCGTCCGAGGTGTCGACAAGGGCGTGAACCGCCGAGACAAGCCAGTTGGGACGGAAGGGCTTCAGGAGGTAATCAGTCACGCCTAGGCGCCAGACGTTGCTCGAGACCTCAATGTTTGGGGCTGTTGAGAGAACCAAGATGGGAGAGCCGCCCATGTAGGCGTTGGCGCGAGAGAGAAACGACGAGTAGGCATAGGTGAAGCGCGGCACGTTTGCTATGAGAAGGTCGCACGAGCCGGCTTTGATTTTGTTGAGCGCATCCTCGAAATTGGAGGCCACGACGACCTCGACCTCGGGGAAGTTCTTGGCGAGAAGGTCGCCCGTAAAGTTGCGCTCACGCAGGGACTGTTCCAAAAGGATGATCCGGCTCATGCTATCCCCTACTCGACACATCGTGGGCGGCCTCGCCAAAAGGCAGGCTGAACTTCAAAAGGCAACCGGGCTTGCCGTCGCTGCGGGCACTTGCCTCAACACCAGGGTTGCCGTCGTCCATGGCGGCCAGGCGGCGGCTGGCGTCGCGGATGTTGTAGGAAGAGCCGTCGCCGTGATCGGCCACGGCCTCACGCATCTGCGCCAACTCCACGCAGGTCTGGCTTACAACGACAACCAGAGAGTCATCAAACTCGTCGACGCCAATCTCTATGTGGCAGCCCTCCTCGGGGGCGGCCCCCCAAGGGTCCTGCAGGGCCGCAAGGATGATCGGGCGCAAGACCATGAAGGGGCACGGCGTAGCGTAAAGGCGCTCGGGGACCTTGATGGAGTACTCAATGGCGCCGGGATAACGCGCGGAGAGAACGCGCAAAAGGGCGTTCGCGTGGGTGATTTCCTCGCCAAGCGAAACAAAACGGCAGGTAGTCTCCATGACATAGCGCGAGACATCGACAAAGTCGAGAATGAGCTCGTCAGTCTGCGAAGCGCCCTCGGTGCTGGCCAGGGAGTGAAGCTCGTTCATCACGGGGAAGAAGCAACGGAAGACCTCTTCAAGACGCCGGGACTGCTTGGCGCGTTTGCGTGCCTCGCGCTGCTGCTCGTCCAAGGCGGCCTGCAGGACCACGAGCTCGGAGTCGCGGTCCTTGATCATCTGCGAGAGACGGTCGGGCGAACCCACCGAGCCGCCCAAAACATAGCCCATGAGATAGCCGACGGTCTCGGCGGCGGCCAGAAGACGGTCGTACTCGACCGGCGCGATGGCGTCGCGCGCGGCCAACATCTCGGGCGAGGAGACAATCGACGCGTCTCGCGATACGACATCCTCTAACTTGGGCGCATCGTCTTTGAGCTTAACCTGGCCGCCCAAAACGGCGCCGAGGTAATTGCCGTCAACAACCAGCGGCACGGCAAAATCAACCAGGCCAGCATGGCAACGATAGATGCAAGGCTCGCCGCTCGTGGCCGCGCGAATGCCGCCAAAGGCGTCACAGCGCTCGCACATGACGCAGAGCTCTTTCTTCTCTCGGCATAAAATGCAGTGGCGAGTGAATCCGCTCATCTTGGTGATGGGGACGCCGCGGTAGTCCGCCACAATGAGGGCAACGCCCAGAGCCTTCGAACAGGCGTCTTGAATCTCCTGGAGCCTATCGATGTCAATGAAATCGACAATGCTCTTTCCGCCGGTGGTACCGGTCTTGTCGTCCCCCATGTGAAAATAACCCCCAAAAACTTTGGCAAATATATATCCCATGGTGCGAGAAATTGCGGTTGAGTAGAGCAACATTTTTGCTTCGAAGGGTGATTTTTTTGCATTCCCTCCGAAAACCAGGGGAAATGCGGGTGATTTTTTAAAATTTGCCGCATTTGGGCCTCAAAAATCGACCACTCACCCTTCTTGCTAAAGCGATGGCAAGAAATTACCCGCACCTTTCAACGGTAAGACCCCGCTCGTTGGCATAATCCAAGAGCTCGCGGTTTGGGGCATTGAGGCCACAGAAGTCGTCGCAGCACACGATAAGGCGGTCGCAGCGGCGCAAAAGGTCCTTTGCCTGCGCGAGGCTCTTCTCGGATATAGCGGCAAACGGCGCCTCTAGGACGACCTCGGAGGAAAGGTCGACGGCGAGAAGGGCGTCGATGTCGCCCTGATGAAGAACACCGGCGTAAAACGGCGTGCCCTCGCGCGCAAGACGTCGGAAGGTGGCAGCACCGCTACCCGCACCGGCGATCACAAAGGTACGGGCCTCTCCTGCCGGACGGCCAAGCTCCACGTTGCCAAAGAGCGAGTTGAACGACCCCGCATCAAGCCCGTAGAGAGTCGAGACGTTTTGCGTGGTAAGAACTTGGTCGGGAGCCCCACAGGCGAAGACCTCGCCGTCCTTGATGCACATCACAGAGTCGGCGGCCTTCATGGCCAGCTCCACCTCGTGAAGAGAAGCCACTATGGCCACCCCCTCGCGGCTAGCCAGGTCACGAAGGATGCGCAGCAGGTCAAGCTGGTATTTCATGTCGAGATAGGCCGTGGGCTCGTCCAACACTAGCAGACGGGGGCGCTGGGCAATAGCGCGGGCGAGAAGGACACGCTGACGCTGCCCGTCGCTGATGTGCATGAAGTCACAATCGGCAAGCTCGCTCACATGGGCGATTCTCATGGCCTCATCAACGCGCTCGTGGTCTTCTTTCGAAAGGATTCCCAAGCGGCCGGTGAAAGGAATGCGACCCGTCTCGATGATGTCTTTGCAGGTGAGAAGCTCGGTCGAGGGCCGGGCGGTGAGCATGACCGCAAGATAGCGAGCAAGCTCGGCGCGCGGCCAGGCGTCCAAAGCGCGGCCGCCAACCTCAATCGTTCCTGCCAGCGGCAAAAGCTCGCCGCACAAGGTCTTAAGCAACGTCGACTTGCCGCAGCCGTTTGCGCCAACAAGAGCGAGAAACTCGCCCTCGTGAACCTCAAGATTAATGCCGCTGGCCACGCAACGGGAGCCGTAGCCAATGTCCAGCCCCGTGATACGCAGGGGCAGCTCGGGCTTCTCGGCCATCTACCTCACCCGCTTTCGAAGCATGATGGCAATGACCACCGGTGCGCCAAAGAATGCCGTGACCGAGCTGAGCGACAGCTCGACGGGAGCGAAGACCGTGCGCGCGATTAAATCGCAGCCCACGCAAAAAACGGCGCCGCCCAAGAAACACGCAGGTATAACGCGCAACGGACGAGACGACTTTATCGCCGAGCGAATGAGGTGCGGCACCGCGATACCCACAAAAGAGACAGGTCCCGCAAAGGCCGCGACGCTCGCAGAGAGCAAGCTGGCGAGAAGCACCAGCACCACGCGAAAACGACGCACGTTGACGCCCACGCTTTGCGCATAGGCCTCACCCAGCTGGAAGGCCGACAGCGGCTTAGAGACGCAAAACGTCGCGACCGAGGCCGTGAGCACAACCGCCGCCGTGATGGCGACGTCGTTCCAGTTAGAGCCCGAGAAGCTGCCCTGCGACCAGTTGTGGAGGTTGACGATGGACTGGTCATCGGCAAAGGCGATAAGAAAATTGGTGGCCGCCGAGCAGATGTAGCCCACCATGACACCCGCCACAATGAGCATCGACATCGAGCCAACGCGCCGGGCGATCACCAGCACAAAGCCAATGGTGAGAAGCGAGCCTACAAAGGCCGCGACCACCATGACCTGCGATGACATGGTCTGACTCGCACCTAAAAGGACAATCATGACCAGCGCCAAGACAAACTTGGCGCCCGACGAGACGCCCAAGATAAAAGGGTCGGCTATGGGGTTGTTGAAGAAGGTCTGCAGCAAGTAGCCAGAAAGTGCCAGGGCGCCTCCCAGAAGCGCGGCCTCGAGCAGGCGCGGCAGACGGATGCTCCAGATAATCTCGTAGTTGGTGGGGTCGCCTGAATTACCGCCCAGAAGGGCCGCCGAAATATCACCCAAAGGAATAGCGATGCTTCCCAGGCAAAGACTGGTCGCGCACAGCAACAAGAGGGCAACGCATAAGGCAGCGGTCACCGCGACCGCGCGGGAGGCTCGGCCTCCCTCGGCGTATGACATCGTGAGCTTGGCGGCCATGAACTTCTCCCCCGCTGTTCCTACTTGAGCCTCGTGAGCTGCGTGAAGCCCTGGCCGTCGCTTCCCTTGATGACCTGCGAGAGCTCGGTGATAATTTGAGCGCTCGAGGTCATCTGCTGGTAGATATTGGTGCCAGTGAGCCAGACGTTGCCGTTTTGGACGGCCTTGAACTGAGACAGGAGGCTGTTTTTGCCCACAAGATCGTCGAGCGAGTGGACCGAGTCGTCGATGGAAGAGCTGTAGACGATCACGTCGGCATCGCGGGCAAGGGCAAAGAACTGCTCCATCTCAAGGGTAACCGAGGCGCTGCTGCCAGATGACGACGTATCGGCAGGCGTATCGTCCAAAGCGTAGGTGCCGCCGGCAAGACGGATCATCTGTGCCACGTAGTCGCCGCTTCTCCTGGTCACGGCCGCGCCGTTGGAGTTGATGTAGAAATAGGCGACCTTAACGTCGGATGCGCTCTTCTCGCTTTGGGCAGCAATCGTCTCGATCTGGGTGCGCTGCTCGTCGAAGACCTGGTTGGCCTTGTCCTCGCAACCAAAAAGGACACCGTAGAGCTTGATCCACTCGATTCGCCCAAGGACCGTGGCCTCGAGGCTCGATTGCTCAGTGAGGACGACGACGCCCAGGTCCTGGAGCTTCTCCTTCACGTCGGGCGTGTGGTTGATCATGTTGTTCTCGATGGCCAGGGTTATGCCGCTTTGCGCAATGCGCTCGTAGTCGGGAGCGCTGTACTTGCCGCCATAGACCACAGTACCCGCATTAAGGGCATCGGCAAATCCTTGGACCGAGCAGTCTTGCGCCTTGAGCGACGTCATAGACACGTTGCCTATGGCGCCCAAAGCGTCTACCAGGCACATCGTCGACGACGAGACAAGATAGGTCTTGTTGGCGGGCAGGTAAATGGGCGCGATGTCTGCAGACAGACCATCGGGTACCTGAGCCCCCTCGGGCACCGTGAGATAGCGCTCGCCGTTAGAAACGCAGATCAGCTTGTAGCCGCCCTGGTACTCATCAATGGTGAAGTGAGTTGCATACGAGAGCTCAACGGAGGCCGTAAGCTGCAGGTCGCAGCCAATGTCGGTGTTATGGAAGTTCTCGACCGTCGCCGCAGATGGCGAGGCGTTCGCGTCCGTTGAGCTATCGGATGCCGTATTGGAAGAATCTGCCGTGACCATCGTGGACGAGTCGAAGCGAATCGTGTAGTCGATGATGTGGGCCTCTGACATGGCCAAAGTCTCTGCCGAGACAGACATGTCGGTATCGAGGGTCACGGGGACCTCGAAAGTAGAGCCAGGGTCGGTGGTCGTAGGTTTGTAGTCCACCCCGCCGACCGTCATCTTGTCATAGTTTGAGCTTGACCACACAAGCGTCGCCGTATAGGCCTCGCCCTCTTTTTTGAGCGAGCAGGGAGAGACGAGGCTCGCACGCCCCGACCCTCCCTTAAGCTCGACCTCAATAAGGTAGTACTCGGTCAAGGACGCAGCGTTCTTGTCTTGTGCGCACCCCGCAAGAAATGGGAAGAGGATTGCGAGAAACACCAGGATAGAGAGGGCGTACGCAGCCCTTATGCGCGTCCTTGTCTGAGTCATGCTACTTCAGCGCCCCCGCAGGCAGGCTGGAAGACTCGAAGACGAGCACGCGGTCGTACCACTGCTCCTTCTTGATGCTCCACGCGGCGCAGTCGGTGTCTTTGTCCAAAGCCTCGACAGGCACGGTGTAGGTGTACTTGCCCTCGGCATCCTCGACATAAGGGATGTACTCTTCCTCGGTTGCGGCTGCAGCGGCCTCGCCGGTGCCCATGAAGAGCTTGCCGTAGCCGGTGCCAGAAAGGGTCAGGACGCAGCTCATGCCGCCATCGGCCACGGTAAGCTGGGCCTTGACAACCTTGAACATGTTGGAGCTAGACGTCACCTCAATATCGTAGGTGCCCTCGTTGAGCTTATCGGCGGTGATGCCGGCGCCAGTGGACTCGGTCTTCTCGGCAGAGCCATCGGACTTCTCGTCGGACTTCTCGTCGCTCTTCTCAGACTCGGTCGTCTGCTCCTGAGTAGTGGAAGAGCTGGTATCGGTCGAGGAGCTGGACTGCGAGCCAGAGCAGCCGGCGAAGGTCGTCAGGGCAAGGGCGCAGGCGACGGCCAGGGTGAGGACGTTCTTCTTCATGGTTTTAAGATCCATTCAATCGAGAAGGGCCCCGCGCGAGGAGAAGGACGCGGGGCCCGCGGTGCTGATAAGGGTTTAGGCGAGGGCCTCAACGGCAGCGGTGGCGTGCTCCACGTAGATGTCGTCGATGGTGTCGTACTGACCCAGGCCCTTAAGGACGCACTCGACCTCGAAGCCCGCGGCGATGAACTTGGCGGCCCAGCTTTCGGGGTCGGTGGCATCGGCCATGTCGTTGTTGGCGTGGTCGCCGGCGACGACCATCAACGGGGCCAGGACGGCCTTGGCGTAGCCCGCGGCCTGGGCAGCGGCGATAACGTCATCGCAGGTGGGCTCGGCCTCGACGGTGCCCACGAAGAACTGGGTGTAGCCCTTCTCGGTGAACTTGTCCTGCATGGTGGCGTAGTCCTTATTGGACTCGGCCTCGGTGCCGTGGCCCATGAGGCAGATGGCGGTCTTGCCGTCGTCGTAGGCGGCCATAGCGTCCTTGATGGCATCGGCGACCTTGGAGTAGTCGTCGTCAGAAGCCAGCAGCGGCTCGCCCAGGGAGGTCTTCTCGAACTTGTCCTTGTACTTCTCCAGCTCGTCCTTAACGTCGTTGTACTCAAGGCCGTCCATAAGGTGGGTGGGCTGGACGACGACCTGGGTCACGCCGTCGGCGACGCAGCGGTCCAGGGCCTCGGTCATGTTGTCGATCGAGATGTTGTCGCGCTTCTTGAGCTTGTCGATGATGATCTGGGCGGTGAAGGCGCGACGCACGTCGTAGTCGTGGCCGTACTTCTCGCGGATAGCGTCCTCGATGGCGCCAATGGTGATGTGGCGAGAGTCGTTGTAGCTCGTGCCAAAGCTGGTGACCAGGATGACGGGCTTAGGCGCCGCGGCCTTAGTCTCGGCGCTCTCGGTCGAGGCAGAGGAGCTGCTGGCGTTGTTGGAGCAGGCGGCCAGGCCCACAGTGGCCAAACCAGCGGCGGCCGCGATGAAGTTCCTCCTGCTAACCTTGCTGTCCATTCTTAAAATCCCTTCCCTTGTTTCTTTGACGTTCCCTTAACCTGATTGAAACGTCCTTTACACCTGCAAATACCTGCGTATAGATGTCATATATACGCAGGTATTTTTTTGCCCTAAGTCCAAGGCGTTAGCCTCAATATAATACTTCATTGCTACGTCAAGGGATAATTTCTTGCCTAGAGCATTGAGTATATGGACAAATATGTGCGAGTCCTTGCTTTACCGTGAAATGCAGGCGGCAAAAACGTCCTCTAGCAAGAGACCTTGCTCGTCGATATTGGGCCGAGAAATCAAGACGACGCCGCAATTTGCTTCGCGAGCGGCGGCGAGTTTTTGCGGAAGCCCACCGGGAGCCCCCGTGTCCTTGGTGACCAACCACGAGGCGCCAACCTGCTTGAGGGTGGCGCAGTTAAGCTCTTGCGAGAAGGGCCCCTGCATACAGATGACGTTCTTGGCAAGAAAGCCAAGGTCAAGTGCGCGCGTAAGGCTGTCAACGGCAGGCAAGACGCGTACAACAAGACGTTCTTCAAAGCCAGGAACGCAGGTGTAGGCCGCAAGATCCTTGGCCCCAGTGGTAATCAGAACCCGGCCGGGCAAGGTGGCGAGAAGGGCGGCGGCTTCTGCGGTGTCTTTGGCAAGCAGAACCCGCGTCTCGCCGTCAAAAGCCGGACCATCTTGGGCGGCGTCACCCGAGGGGCGCAAAAGTCGAAGATAGTCGATGCCAAGCGCCTGAGTTGCCGTTCTCACGTTAGCGCTCACCTCGACGGCGTAAGGGTGCGTGGCGTCGACGACCAGGGTCGCGCCCACAAGCTCGCGCTCCATGGCAGCGGCGTCCAACCGGCCCTGCCGCACCTCGATACCGCAAAGTCCCTCGACCAGCTGCGCCCCGTACTCGGTGGCCACAAAGCACGTCGCCTTGACGCCCACAGCCGCTAGGCGCGAGCAGAGCTCACGGCCCTCATGGGTGCCCGCAAAAACCGCGATCTTCTCCGTCACGCCTTGGCCCCCGAGCCCTCGGAAGTGCGCGTGATGCTATAGAGCAAGGCATTCATGATGGCCGCGGCAACGGTCGAACCGCCCTTGCGGCCCCGGGCGACGATCGCCGCGATATCGCTGTCGAGAAGGGCTTCCTTGGCCTCGACGACGTTCACGAAGCCCACCGGAACGCCCAATACCAGCAGCGGGCTTATGCGGCCCTCTTCGGCAAGCTCCTTGATGCGAAACAGGGCTGTAGGGGCGTTGCCCACGGCAAAGATCACCGGGCCTTCAAGCTGCGCGGCCTTCTCGACGCTTGCGACAGCTCGGGTGGTGCCGTGCTCGCGGGCCGCGGCGGCCACGTCGTCGTCTGCCATGTAGCACACGCAGGAACAGCCGAGCTTGGCCAGCGCCGGGCGCGAGATGCCCGAGCGGGCCATGTTGGTATCGGTCACGATAGTGACGCCGCCAGCGGCCAGGGCCGCGCGGGCAGCGTCGACGACCTCGGGTCCCGGTGAGAAGGTCAAGGAATCGGCGAAGGAGAAATCCGCCGTCGTGTGGATAACGCGCTTAACGATGGCGAGAGTGCGGGGGTCGAGCTCATCGACCTTCTCGCCCAGCTCTGCCGTGATGGTGGCCATCGAGCGGGTCTCGATGTCGCTCGGCGTGCCGGCAACGGTGCTTTTAAGGTCGATGACCTGGTCTTTGTTTGTTTGGTTCATGGGTTTCATACTTCCTTAGAACTCGATACCCCGCCGGGCACGGACGCCCTGCGCAAAGGGGTGACGCTCGCACGCCATCTGGGTGATATAGTCGGCCGCATCAAGGACAAACTGCGGCGGGTTGCGGCCGGTAAGGACCAACTCGGGGCCGTCGGCCTTACCCGCAGCTAGGTCCAAGGCTTGCTTAACCAGAGTTTCGTCGAGAAGGCCACAGGTCAGGGCACCCAAGGCCTCGTCAAGGACCACAAGGTCGGCCTCAGCGGCTTCCATAGCCTTTATGCAGGCGGCAAGGTTGTGGTCGTGCTGCGCACACGCCGACGCGCGTTCCTTGTCGTTCATACGAAAGCTGAACTTGACCGGGGGCTCATCGTGAAGGACGCGGACGCCGCCCAACTCTTTTAGCAGGGAAATCTCGCCGCTCGACCCGTCCTTCATAAACTGGCAGACAATCACGCGCTTGCCGTTTGCCGCAGCGCGCAGGGCCAGGCCCATCGAGGCTGTAGTCTTGCCCTTGCCCTCGCCGTGATAGACGTGGATCATGCGCCCGCCTCCAAGATCTCGTAGATTTTCCCTATGTCCAGGGCCTGCCTGAGCCCCTCGGCCAGAAGGTCGTACTGTCGTTGGCGGTAGACGTCGCGCGGCTCTGCGGCGTCGGGCGTGTACTCAAGGCCGCGACGGCGCATGAGCATACTCACAAAGGCCTCGACCACGCCGGGCGCGTCGAAGAAGCCATGCAGGTAGGTGCCCAGAACGTTGCCGTAAACACAGCCCACATAGCGGCCATCGGCCGTCGCGACGTACCCCTCATCGGCCACACCGCGGACAAGGGTGGACTCACCCATGTGGATCTCATATCCCTCAAGGCGCAGACCGTCGATAGGAAAATAGTCGCTGCAGCCGCGCACATAAAGACGGCCCGAACCCGCGACCAGGGACTTCTCGCCTGCAAAGGTCGTCTGGATGGGGAGAAGACCCAGGCCCTTCGCCTCACCGCCGCCCTCGACCCCAAGAGGGTCGCTCAGGGTGCGGCCAAGCATCTGGTAGCCTCCGCAGACGCCCATGACAAGGGTGCCCTGGTCGGCCAGCTGACAGATGCAGGTATCCAGGCCCTTCTCGCGAATAAAAGCCAGGTCGGCGAGGGTGGACTTGGTACCGGGAAGGATCACCAGGTCTGGACGTCCAAGCTCTGCCGCCTCGCTCACGTAGCGAACACCAACCAAAGGGTGACGGTCAAGCTCGTTGAAGTCGGTGAAGTTGGAGAGGCGAGGCAGGCGAATAACCGCAACGTCAAGCACGCCGCTCCCCTGCCCACGCGCGGCCAGGCGGCTGGACAGCGAGTCCTCGTCGTCCAAGTCCAGGCCCATCATGGGCACGACGCCCAGAACGGGAAGGCCGCACAGCTCTTCGAGCTGAGCCAACCCGGGGCGCAAAATATCCACGTCGCCGCGGAACTTGTTGACCACGAGGCCCTTCACCATCGAGCGATCGGACTGATCAAACAGTTGTAGCGTGCCGTAGAGCTGCGCAAAAACGCCGCCGGGGTCGATGTCGCCGGCGAGAAGGACAGGGGCGCCCACCATATGGGCCATCCCCATGTTCACAAAGTCGTCGTGACGAAGGTTGATCTCGGCGGGACTGCCAGCGCCCTCGATCACAATGACATCGGACTCTGCGGCAAGCTCATCATAGGAGGCGCGCACCTCGTCTACCAGCTCGTGCTTAAAGGCAAAGTAATCCGCCGCCTGCATGGTGGCCCGCGGAAGGCCGCGCACGATCACCTGGCTGCCGCGATCGGTCTGTGGCTTTAGCAGCACCGGGTTCATACGAACATCGGCAGGCGCGCCGCAAGCCTCGGCCTGCATTGCCTGGGCACGACCAAGCTCAAGACCGTCTGCCGTGACGGCGCTGTTCAAGGCCATGTTCTGGCTCTTGAAGGGCCGCACGCGCAGGCCGTCCTGGGCAAAGATGCGGCACAGGCCCGCGCACAGGATGGACTTGCCGACGTTTGACATGGTTCCCTGGACCATGATGGGGCGCGCTGTCATCTTTGGCCTTTCTCTTGGGCGGCGTGCCCAAGCACGTCGCCGATTGCTTTGACGAGAAGAT
>CAVEMP010000237.1:35170-40239 GCA_963616835.1 uncultured Oscillospiraceae bacterium
AAGCTCCGCATCAGAGCACAACAGATAGCCCAAACGCAGGCCGGCCATGCCGTAGAGCTTGGTGAACGCCCTTAGGACCACAAGGTTTTTCTCGCCTTCCACCTGGTCTTTTATAGAAGAGGCGGCAGGGTTGGGCAAAAAGCCGTTGAAGCACTCGTCCACAATCAAGCGGGCGCCCACCTGGCGGCACTTGACGAGAAGAGCAAGCAGCAACTCGCGGCCCATGCAAAGGCCCGTGGGGTTGTTGGGCTCGCAGACAAAAACAGCGTCGATGCCGTCGACGACCGCGTCGAGCAAAGCCGGCGTGGGGAGAAAGCCGTCCTTCTCGGTAAGAGTACAACGTTGTACTTGGCAGCCAGTTTGAACAAGCGCGTCCTCGTACTCAGAGAACGTGGGCGCAAGAACCAGGGCCCGGCGCGGCGCAATCGCGGCGGCCAGGCGGATTATCAAGTCGGCGGCGCCGTTACCCACACAGACGCAACGGGAAGAAACACCGTCATGCGCCGCGATGGCCGATGCAAGTCGCCGACTCTTTGGGTCGGGATAATAAATCGCCTGGTCAACGGCGGCAATCGCAGCCGCGCGAGCAGCCGGCGACATACCGTACGGGTTCACGTTTGCCGAGAAGTCCAGAGGCTCGTCTCCAAAACGCTCGCGGTAGTCCTCGCGACAACCGCCGTGACGCGTGTACGGCATCGAAGGCTGTGACATCACGCCACCCCCAAGACTGCAAGAATCGTCCACCTAACGGCGCAGGTTAGCAAGAGCATGGCTAAAGACGCCGCAAGCATAAGACGATTGGCGCGGGGGATGTCTGCGATCTCGATCGCGCGCGTATTGTCGCCCACGGCAGGCTTATGAACCAGCTTGCCAAAGTAAAAAGCGTCACCCAAAAGCCGCAGGCCCAGGGCACCGGCGCAGGCCGCCTCGGTCTGGCCAGAATTGGGGCTGGTGCTTAGGCTCCAGTCGCGACGCCAAATGCGCCAGGCACCGCTCGCGTCAAAACCCAAGAGCGGGCAAACGCAGACCATAAGAAGCGCCGCAAGGCGCGACGGCACAAAGTTGCACACGTCGTCCAGCCGAGCTGCGGCGCGGCCAAAGTCCAGGTACTTATCGTTTTTATAGCCGATCATCGAGTCCATGGTGTTCACGGCCTTATACGCCAGGGCCAAGGGGCCGCCGCCCAGCGCCATGTAGAAGAGCGGGGCGATCACACCGTCGGCCGCGTTCTCGGCCACGGTCTCGACCGCGGCACGGGTGACGCCGGCCTCATCCAAACATGCCGTGTCACGCCCGACGACCATCGAGACGGCCGTGCGTGCCGCCGGCAAGTCGCCTTCCTCAAGCCTCTGGCCCACGACCAGGGTCTGTCGGCGCAGCTCGCAGGTCGCCAGCGCCTGGTAGCACATCAAAGTTTCAAGCACCAGTCGTAGCTGCCAGGCAACCAAGCCAGCAATCCAAAGGACACCGCAGGACAAAGCTAAGGTCACCAAAGGAAGCGACGCCGCAAGCACCGCCCCCGCGCGGCGCCGGCCCTGCGGCGTATCGGGGAAGGACGCGCGCAGACGTTTCTCGGCCCACGTGATGGTGCGGCCCATGCCAACCACCGGGTGCGGGAGCCAGCGCGGGTCGCCAAAGACCAGGTCAAGAAGAAAGCCCAGGAAGATGGCCGTGACATGCGTCATTGCAGCCCTCCGCGCTTCTCGGCCCAATCGGCGCAGGCAAGCACAAAGCGCTGGGCGGGCATGGGGTCGCCCGGCCAGTACAGGTGTGGGAAGCCAGCGTAGAGGGACGGCGAGTGATATGCCGCCCGCCAACCCGTCTCGCGCCCGGGTTTCTTTGCGGCAAACGACTCGCCTTCATCGGCCGAGTGCCAGTAATGAAACTCGTGGGCGCGCAGCTCATAGCCCTTATCAGCGAGAAGACCATCGCTTTGTGCCGTCATCTGGATGTAGCCAAAATGCCTGAGCTTACCTTCGTTTTGGGCATCTCCAGGAAGGATTGACGCCATGGGATAGACACTTCCCGCAGCATCAGCCAAGGAGTGCTGCAGGTACATGAAACCACCGCACTCGGCGACACAGGGCAATCCCGCACGCAGGGCCTTCCGTACGCAATCTAGCATATCTTTGTTGCCGGCTAATTCTTTTGCATAGACCTCGGGGTAGCCGCCGCCCAGGTACAAGCCGCAGGAATCGCTCGGCAACACCTTGTCTTTTAACGGGCTGAACTCAACCAGCTCGGCACCCAGCTGCTTAAGAAGACGCAGGTTCTCGCTGTAGTAAAACGAGAAGGCTGCGTCGTGTGCCACGGCAATGCGCGGGCGCGACCGCGTAATTGCCACCGGAGCCCAAGGCTCGGCTTCGAGCTCGGGCGCAGACTTCGCGAGCTTGAGCAGGCCCATAATGTCGACGGTCTTCTCCATAGTGCTAGCCAGCGCGTCGAGCTTTGCCTCAAGGCCCGCGACTTGACCGGCCTCAACAAGACCCAGATGGCGACTCTCGAGCGCAAAGGACGGGTCACGCGGCACGCAGCCGTAGACGTGCACGCCGCACTCTTGCTCGATCACGGGAGCGATCATCTTGCACAGGGCCTCAGAGCACTGGTTGAGAATCACGCCGCGAACGTTGGAATCCTCGCGAAACTTTACGAACCCCAAGAGCTGCGCCGCGATAGAGACAGAAGAGCCGCGGGCATTCACAACCAGAACCGTGGGCGTCTGCGTGACGCGGGCCACGTCGTAGCTCGACCCCATGGTGCCCTGGCCCAGAATGCCGTCGTAGTAGCCCATGACACCTTCGAGGATGCTCACGTCACAGCCCTGGGCACCCGCGACCAACAGCGAGCGCACGCGTTCCTTATCGCAAAAGAACAAGTCGAGGTTGCCCGTCTTTGCGCCGGCCAGCGTGCGGTGGAACGTGGGGTCAAGGTAATCGGGGCCCACTTTAAACGCGCCGCAGGTCCGGCCACGTTTTGCCCAAATACGAAGTAACCCACAGACCAACGTGGTCTTACCCGTACCAGAGGCCGGGGCGGCGATCATTATCCTGGGAACACGAGCCATCACGCACGCCCCCTCGCGCTCACGATAAAGACCGGGTTCTGCGCCCGCATCATGTTGTAGCCGGCAACGGTCTCTGCACGGGTGGCCTGAACCTGCACGGCCTCAAATCCCTCCCAGGCATCTGCAGCGAGAAGAGACGTGGCCGCAGCCAAGGTCTCTAGCGTGACAGCCGAGACACACACCCGCACCTGCGGGTTCTTCTCAAGTGCAAGGTCCAGGACCTGCGCCAAGGTGCCCGCAGAGCCTCCGATAAAGACGGCTTGGGGAGCAGGCAGGTCGAGAAGGGCATCGGGAGCCTTGCCCTCAATGACCTGCAGGTTATTTAAACCAAAGCGCTGCGCATTGCGACGCGCAAGCTCCACGGCCTCGGCCTTGCGCTCGACGGCAAAGACCTGGCCCGCGCGGGCCAAAAGCGCGAACTCGACGCTTACCGAGCCCGTGCCCGCGCCCACGTCCCAAATGGTATCGGTGGCGGCAAGGCGCAGCTTAGAGAGGGCGACGGCGCGGATCTCCTGCTTGGTCATGGGAACGCGGGCACGCTCAAATTGATCATCAGGAATACCGGGCGTAGCCCAGGGCCAGTCGACCTCGGGCTTCTCGCCGCATTCTGCGGCCTCGACCAGCATGACGCTCAGCTGGTCGAAGTCCGCGCCCGCAAGCTCGGCCGCGGTCGACACAACGACGCGTTGCTCAGGATAGCCAAGGCGCTCCCCAACGCTCACGCGGGCATCGCCCAGACCGGCCTTTGCCAGGCGCTCGCACAGGGCGCCCACGGTATTCTCGCCGCCTGTCACAAGAAAAAGCTCAGGGTTAGCGCGGGCCATGCCCACAAGGTCGCAGGCCACCCCGTGCGCCGAGACAAAACGCCAGTCCTGCCAGGGTCGCTCCAGGGCCGCGGCCAAGCACTGCATAGAGCTTATGCCGGGAAGCGTCACGACCTGGACGTCGCCCAGGGTCTCGCGAATCTTTGCGGCCAGACCACGGGCGCCGCTGAACATGCCAACGTCGCCGCTCATAGCAACAACGGCGTGCTCCCACGAGCCGCCCTCAAGGGCCGCAAGCACGTCCGCGCTTAGCACCGCAACTGCCAGCCGGGCATTATTGGCCGGCAGGGACTCGAGCAGGCGCCGGGCGCCCACCACCAGGTCCGCCTGTTGCAAGGCCTCCTGCGCCCCATGCGTCATAAGCGCCGAGTTGCCCGGCCCCATGCCCACGATGCTTACGGTGCGTGCCATAACCTGCCCCTAGTCCTCGATCTGGCGATAGCCGCGCGGGGTCACCATCTTGCCGCGCACCACGCGCGTGCGGGCATTGCCCACGTAAACCGTGGTAAACATGTCTGCCTCAAAGGTGAGAAGACCCTCGAGCGTAGTTAGGCCGCTTTCTTGCCCCTCGCGGCCGATGTTGCGCACCCAACCACAAACAGTAGCCGCGGGCTTGCCGGCAACCATCATGATCTGTGCGGCGCGAGAAAGGTGGTCGGCGCGGCGCTTGCTGCGCGGGTTGTACAGGGCAACGCAGAAGTCGGCCGAGGCGACGGCCGCCAAACGGCGTTCGATAAGCTCCCAGGGGGTGAGAAGATCCGAGAGGCTCACGCAGGCAAAGTCGTGCGAGAGGGCCGCGCCCAAAACGGCGCTTCCGCTCTGCGCGGCGGTGACTCCCGCCACGACCTCAACCTCAACCTCGGGGTAGTCCTCGGCAAGCTCGAGCACGGGGCTTGCCATGCCGTAGACCCCCGCGTCGCCCGAGCAGACCATCACGGTGTCGACGCCCGCGTTCGCGCGCTCAAGGGCCTCGCGGCAGCGCTCAACCTCGCGAAGCATCGGCGTGGCTAGGGTCTCCTTGCCGGGAAACATCGGCGAGACGAGGTTCACGTAGGTGGTATAGCCCACGATAAGCTGGGCGCGCTCGATGGCCGCATGGGCCTCGAGGGTCATGTTCTGCTCGCCGCCGGCACCCATGCCAACAACGGTAAGTCTCTTCATTTGGTCCTCCTGTCCGGGCC
>CAVEMP010000237.1:40494-60119 GCA_963616835.1 uncultured Oscillospiraceae bacterium
TGGTTCTCGCAAAACTCAATAAGGCCCTGCTCATCGGCCTTGAGGTAATGAGAGCGGACCTGTGCGACGGACCTGGGGTCCAAAACAATGCCAATCTCAGAAAGCCCTTCGAGGGCAGCCTGCCAGGCGGCTTCGATATCCTCTGCGGACTTGTCGCGCTTGCAGCCAACACCTACGTTAACGCAACGCGGTATAAGCCAAAGGGCCTTCTCGCTAACGCCAACGCGCCTCAAGGGCGAGATAACCACGTCGGCCTCGTCGATCTCGTAGCATCGCGTGACCCCAGCGGGCCACTTGTCCTCTAAAGGCACGTCCGAGAAGAGCTTGACCGTCTCCCCCGCCAGCAGCTTGCTGCTCACATGCTTTATTGCGTGCGGGTTGTCGATGGCAAGCCCGCGCTCGGCAGCCCAGGTGTCGACCGCCCACACACCGCGACCGTCGGTCGCGGTCGTGAGGACCAACGTGGCACCCACAACCTGGGCCACGCGCGCAGCAAGGCGGTTGGCCCCACCGATGTGGCCCGAGAGCACCGGGATGCACCAGTGGCCGCCCTCGTCCACAACAACCACAGCCGGGTCGCTTGTCTTAGAGGCCACGTGCGGCGCGATGGCACGCACGGCGATGCCGCAGGAACCCACGATGACCAGGGCGTCATCTGCCGAGAAGTGCGTCACGACCCAATCGGCAAGCGAGACGTGCGAAGGGCCAAAACACGCAGTGACGTCCGCCTGCCAAGGCTCATCGCCGCCGGCGCACAAAGATTCGGCGATCTTATTAACAAGGAGAAGGCCCTGCTCAGTGAAGGCAATCAGGGCGCAGCTGCGCGGTCGCGGCCGCGACCAATCGAATATCGGGGGGTACGTCATGCGCGCACCACCAGCGTCGTGAAATAACCGCCCTTCTCAGGCGCGTCGTCAAGGTTCTGGGCAACGACCTCGGTGTCCATGCCGCAGTCCTGCACGAGCGAGGTCTTCTCGTACGCCCCGGCCTCGCGAAGCTCTTGCCTAAGGCGCGGCAGAGACTTGCCGGCCTTCATGATGACCTTTGTGCCCGGCAGGCCCATGGCGTCGACAAGCTCACCGTAGCCCGAGGGAACAACAGTAAAAGGCGAGGTCATCGATGGCGTGAGTGTTGTCTTTAGGCGCGCAGCCACAGCACAAAAGCTCGGCACGCCGGGAATCATCTGGCACTCGTAGCCCTTCTCGCCAAGGATATCCATCATGTACGAGAAGGTCGAGAAGATGCTCACGTCGCCCAGGTTGGGCATAGCGACGTCGAGGCCCAGGTCAAGCTCTTCGGCGATCTTTTGGGCAGCGGCGCGGTGCGTGCGATCAAGCTCCGCCGGGTCCTTACTCATGGCGAACTCAAGGCGCACAACCGTCTTGCCAGAGAAGTCCACGCGGGCATCCGCGATGTCGAAGGCCGTCGTAGCCCCCGCAGCGTTGACCGGAACCGCCACAACGGGGCAAGCCTCCAACACCTGCACGGCCTTGAGGGTCATGAGGTCTGGATCACCGGGACCCACACCCACACCGTAGAGAGTGCCGCGCAAAGCTTCGCAACCGTTAGCCTTCTGTTCCATCCCTGATTCCCCTCTTGTTAATAAAGCTCAGGTAAACCGCATGATTCACGCATCTTGTCGATAAGGGCGCCTGCCCCTGCCGTACGGCCCAGCTCGCCGTGCTGCTTGCTAAACATAATGGCCTCGGCCTCAAAGGCCCCGGCTGCGCGGCGCGAGACGTGGTCACCCACGGCGTCAACTAGCGAGGCGCAGACCTCGCGCAAAAGGCCTTCTCGTTCAAGAACGTCAAGACAGGCATCGGTCGTCGAGCACGCCATGAGCTCGCGGGCAACCTCGCGCGAACATCCCGCGCAGGCAGCGTGGGCGCAAATGGCCTCGCGACGGCAATCGGCCGTGCGCGAGTGCGTGTCCATCACGCCGGCCGCCACCTTCACGAGCTTGCCGGAGTGGCCAACCACCAAAACGCGCTCAAAGCCCTCGGTCGCACAGGCGTCCAGGGCCTCGCCCAAGTAGTTGGCAAACTCCACGCGCTCAAGGCCATTAAGCTCGGGCAGGGTCTGGGCAAAACCGGTGCCGTAGTTACCCGGCACCAGCACAAGGTCTCGAAAACCCAGCGCCGCCTTCTGGCGAATCTCGAGCTTGATAGAGTCGATCAGCGCGCTGACCGAGCGCGGCCACACGATGCCGGTCGTGCCCAAAATGGAAATGCCGCCCTCGATGCCCAGGTGCGGGTTGAAGGTCTTGGCACCAACGCGGGCGCCTTCGGGAGCATAAACCGTCACAGACAGTGCGCAGGTCTCGCCAGCTTGAGTACGGGCCTTCTCGACCTGCTCGGCAATCATCTGCCGCGGGGTCGAGTTGATGGCGGCGGCGCCCACCGGTTGGTCAAGCCCCGGCTTGGTTACGTGGCCAATGCCCTCGCCGCCGTCGATGAGGATAGTTCCGGCGGGGGCGTCCGCACGTTTTACCTGGGCGTATATGAGAAGGCCGTCGGTCGCGTCAACGTCGTCTCCGCCGTCCTTGCGAACGGCCGCCACGGCACGTGTGCCGCCATCGAGCACGATGCCCTCTAGGACGTCGGCATCAACAGCGATTCCCGCGGGCGTCTTGATCGTGGCGCGCGCGGGCACGCTGCCGCACAAAAGCCCCGTCGTCGCGGCACCGGCCGCCATAGCAGCACAGCTGCCGGTGGTGTAGCCGCAGCGCAAACGCTTTGTTCCCGTTGTCACATAGTGCTCTAGAGCCACCGGCGTCAGCCCTCCGAATGAGAAGACCCGGTGGCCGCGCGAAACAGCGTCTCGAAGGTTGGGTCATAGAGCTTGGAGCGGTCGTACGGCCCGGCCAGGACCCCGCCAACAAAGACCAGCGCCGTCAAGTGGATGTCGTTCTCCTCGCCCGTCTGGGCCAAGGTCCCTACGGTGCAGCGCATGACGCGCTCGTCGGGCCAGGTGGCCTTATAGACAATGGCCGCAGGGGTATCGGCCGTGTAAGCGCCGCCGGCGAGAAGCTCTTCCTGCAGCTTGGGCAGCATACCGGCCGAGAGGAAAATGACCATCGTGGCCCCATGGGCCGCCAGGTCGCGCGTGGCCTCGCCCGCAGGCTTTGGCGTTCTGCCCTCAAGGCGCGTCAAGATGACCGACTGGCTCACAGCCGGCAGCGTGAGCTCCGCGCGAAGGGCGGCAGCCGCCCCGCAGAAGCTCGAGACCCCAGGACACACGTCATAGGCAATACCAAGCTCGTCCAGGGCATCCATCTGCTCGCGGATAGCGCCGTAGATGGAAGGGTCACCGGTGTGCAGGCGCACGACCTGCTTGCCGGCCGCGTCCGCCGCCTTTACGACCTCGATAACATCCTCGAGCGTCATGTGTGCCGAGTCATGGATCTGGCAGCCCTCCTTGCACACGTCAAGAAGCTGCGGATTGACAAGGCTACCGGCCCAGATAACAACGTCTGCCTGCGAGAGAAGTCGCTGGCCGCGCACGGTAATGAGGTCCGGTGCCCCAGATCCCGCCCCTACAAAATTGACCATGAGCGCCCCTTAAAATCGCAAAAATTGATAGGTTTCGGCCCTCAAAGGTGGCCGTAAAGTACTCGTTCCTCAAGCATTCTAGCAACTAAATTGAACCCCTATTAAACGCGCGTTGCCGCAAGAGGGTACTTTTTTGCTATGTCGCAAGGAGACAAGAGAAGAGCCACAAGCACGGCGCTGCACATTCCCTGTGACATAATCAAGAAGAAATCGACGGAGCCAGAAGGAGGCGAGAGGTGCGCTTAGAACCGTTTTGCGTCTTGTACCCGGCCGACGCGCAAGATGCCAAGAAACTCGCTCGCCTTGACTGGCCCTCGGCAGGCAACACCGCGGCGGGCTTTGGCTTTCTCAAGACACTGGGTGCACCCGCACTTCTCGCCTATTGCATTCAACGAGAGGGCCATGCAGACGCGTGGGGCCTCATTGGAATGACAGCCTCCTTGGATTACAATAGCCGCAACATCTTGCCCCACGAAGAGACCCTCGTCGAAACCGTCCGGGTAAGACGCGCGCATCTTCTCAAAACCAAGACGCAAACAGGACCGGTTCTTCTGGCGGGAAAGGGAGAGGCGATAAACGGCGCCTTGGACCTCGCGCGTAGCGAAGCACAGGTCACAGGCCCGATCGCTCATTTTACAAGCGAGGAGCGCCTGGATACCCTATGGGCGTTGAGCCCCCACTGCGCCGCCAGAGTCCAAGCCCTTCTCGCCGCCGCCCAAACCCCGCTAATTGTCGACGGCCACCACCGAGCAAAGGCAACGGCCAGTAGCTGTGAGTCGATGCTTGTTGCCCTATTTGCCGAGAAGGACTTTAGCGTCGGCGCCTGTGAGCGCCTTGTGACCAACGTGCAAGACCGCGACTGTCTTGCCTGCAAGCTCCGCAGCTTGGGGCTGGCGATCGCACCTTCAGATGGCAAGACGCCTGCACCCCGCCACGCCAAGCTCTGGGACGGCCGTGCCTGGCACGACATCGCGTTAGGTGACGCGCCGCGCCTCACAAGCGATTCTCGCCTGCTGCAGGACAGGGTCTTCTCTTGCGTCCTTGGGATCGCAGACCCCACGACAGACTCGCGCCTCACCTGTCTGCCGGCCTGCGAAGACCCCCGAGAGCTTGAGACCATAGCTCAAGACAACGGCGTGCCCTTCCGCCTTCACCCCGCCGACTTGGATCTTATTTACCAGATGGCCAACCAAGACAAGCTCATGCCACCCAAGACCACCTGGTTCACGCCCAAGCCCCTACCGGGAATAGTCGCCTGTCGCCTCTAAACATAAAAACCGGCCCGGAGGTTATCCGGACCGGCAATTATTAATGCCAAGATGAATCAAAACAAAAAGCTAGATGATGGTGTGGCTGCTGCTGTCGCCCCTGATGTCTGCGACCCTAAGGTTAGAGTCCTCGTCGGTCGCGTCAACCGAGCTCTTCTTCTTAGGGCGGTCAACAATCACACCGCCGCCAACAGACTCCAGATCCTCGAGGCTCAGCTCCTGCATCTTCTCATCAGCCATGGTAGTTCTCCTTTATCGTTGGGGGGCTGCCTTACAAGACCTATTTTGCCGCGAGTCCTCTGCAAGCGCAATAAACATCGTGTCGCATTAACACAGGCTCTCTACCAGTGGTTTATTTGAAATTTAGTCGAAGAATTTCAAAGAAAAACGGCCCGGAACCTGTCCGGGCCGCTAAGAGAAAGCTGTAAGCCAAAGCCTAAGGCCGTCTTATGAGGTAACAAGCATTGTTACCAAATCTGTTTGGCAACGCGGAGGCCCGCGGTCTCGATCTCGGAGACATCAGCCTCAGCACTTACGAGATGCTTGTCGCCATTAACAACCGCAGTGATCTTTTTCTTCTTGTCGCAAGGGGGGAACTGGGCGCCGCCGCCGACAGACTCCAGATCCTCAAGGCTCAGCTCCTGCATCTTCTCGTCAGCCATGGTAGTTCTCCTTTATCGTTGGGGGGGCTGCCTTACAAGACCTATTGTTATCTAAGCGCCCCAATGGCGCAATAAACACTGTGTCGCATTAAGAACAGCCTGTTTACCTGCGGTTTATTTACCAAGCGGGTGAGGGCCAGCGGCGCGGACCTCATCGGACATAGACTGCAGGCGCTTCTGGGCGTTGTCGACAAACATCGCGGCTAGGCTCTCGGCGCACACGTCGTAGTCCTCGGCGCTGGCCCAGGTGCTCTTGGGGTTCAGAAGCTCGCTGGGAACGTCGGGGCAGGCAGTGGGGACGTCCAGGTTAAAGCGCTCGTCGTGGACAAACTCGCAGTCGTCGATGATGCCAGATTGCGCGGCCTCAACCATCTTGCGAGTGTACTTGAGCTTGATGCGCGAGCCCACGCCGTAGGGGCCGCCGGTCCAGCCGGTGTTGATCAGGTAGACGCGGGTGCCGCCGTGCTCGATCTTCTCGCCAAGCATCTGTCCGTAGACCATGGGGTCAAGCGGCATGAAGGGCTCGCCAAAGAGGCTCGAGAAGGTGGGTTGGGGCTCCTTGACGCCGCGCTCGGTGCCGGCGACCTTGCTGGTGAAGCCGGTCATGAAGTGATACATGGCGGCGTTCTTGTCCAGCTTAGAGATCGGGGGCAAGACGCCAAAGGCGTCGGCGGTGAGGAAGATCACGACGTCGGGGGTGCGCTTGGCGCTGCCCTTGAGCACAGCGTTGTCGATAAACTCGACGGGGTAGGCCACGCGGCCGTTCTCGGTAAGGGAGACGTCAAAGTAGTCGGCCTCGCGGCTCTTGGGGTCGATAACCACGTTCTCGCAAATGGAGCCAAAGCGAATGGCGTTCCAGATCTGGGGCTCGGTCTCCTCGGTGATGTTGATGGTCTTGGCGTAGCAGCCGCCCTCGATGTTGAAGACGGAATCCTCGGCCCAGCCGTGCTCGTCGTCGCCGATGAGCTTGCGGTTGTCGGCGGCAGACAGCGTGGTCTTGCCGGTACCAGAAAGGCCAAAGAAAACCGTGGTGCCGTGCGAGGCCGGGTTCATGTTGCACGAGCAGTGCATGGGAAGAACGCCGTCCTCAACGGGCAGCAGGTAGTTCATGGTCGAGAAAATCGCCTTCTTGATCTCGCCGGAGTACTGGGTACCCACAACAAGGATGACCTTCTCGGTGAAGTTGATGACGACGGCCGCCTCGGAGTGCGTGTGATGGACGGCCGGATCGAGCTTGAGCTTGGGCGCGGCCATAACCACGAAATCTGCCAAGCCGTAGTTGGCAAGCTCCTCATCGGTGGGGCGCACCAGCATCTGGTGGGCAAAGAGGGCCTGGCTGGCAAGCTCGGTGATGACGCAGAACTTGCGGGAGTAGCGGCGGTCGGCTCCGGCAATGCCGTGGACCACAAACAGGCGCCTCTCCGAGAAGTGCGCAATGACCTCGGACTTGATGCGGGCATAGTCGTCAGGCGACATGGGAACGTTGACCTCGCCCCAAGCGATCTTATCGTGGACCTCGGGGGTGTCGACCACAAAGCGGTCCTTGGGCGAGCGGCCCGTGTACTGGCCGGTGGTGACGCACAGGGCGCCGGTGCTGGCAAGAGTGCCCTCGCCACGGTCGACGGCCTTCTCGATTAGCACGGCAGGTGAAACGTCGATCCAGGTCATGTCGTCGGTGTGTGCAATCCCGTAGTGCGCGAGTTCCTCGATGATCATGCGAAACCTCCTGTTGGCGGCATTAATACGCGCGGTTAGAACGCATGGGCCGCGTCTGGTGCCTCTCGCCTGATTTGGAGGGGCGACAGGCGTGCCAAGCGCTAGAGTAAAGGGGTACTCAAGACCCACAATGAATACGGTACCGCTGGCGTGCGCAAAACGCCCGCTCGCGTCCGCAAGTGGTGTTAACCAGTACTCAAGTGGCATGGAGCCAGCCAAAACGGCGCGTTATGAACGGAGAAGCACATGGCAGAACTCGTCAATATCACCGACGGCAAGGTAAGCGCGAGCATCGACCCGATGGGCGCCCAGCTCATGAACCTGGGTCTGGACGGCAACGAGTATCTGTGGCAGGGCGACCCTGCGTTTTGGAACCGCCGCTCGCCAGTGCTCTTCCCCATCGTGGGCGTACTGCGCGACGGGCACGCCACCAGTGCGCAAGGTGAGGTTGTTCTCCCCCGCCACGGCTGCGCGCGCGACTTTGAGCACAGCATTGTTGAGCAGGACGACTCGCACGTGCTCTTTGAGCTGGACGCAAACGAGAAGACCCGCGAAGCGTACCCGTACGACTTTCGTTTGAACATGGGTTATGAGGTGCGCGAGGGTGCCCTTTACCAGAGCTACACCGTGACCAACACCGGCGAGGTGGACCTGCCCTTCACCTTTGGCGCGCACCCCGCCTTTAACGTGCCGCTCTGCGGCAGCGACGAGGCTTACGGCGACTACGAGCTGCGCTTTGAACAGCCCTGGACCGCCGTTGTGCCCACCGTGCTAGAAAACGGCCTGCACGACTTCGCTAAGATGCACACCCTGTTTGAAGGTGCGGACCGCTGGACGCTTTCGCACCAGAAGATCGACGAGCTTCTCACCATCGTGATGAAGGATGTGCCGGGCGATACGGTGACGCTTGTGGGCACCAAGAGCGGTCACGGCGTCGAGGTAACCTTCCCCGGGTTCGACTACCTGGGCGTCTGGACTGCGTCGTCCGAGGCCCCGTTTGTGGCCATCGAGCCCTGGCATGGCTGCGCCGACTGCCTGGACGAGTCCGGCGTCTTTGAGCAGAAGCGTGACACCATCGTCCTTGCCCCCGGCGAGAAGTGCACCTACACGTTTAGCATGCGCCCGTTCTAGATGGCGCCAAGGCGCGTTTTAGGCCGTGGGCTAAACAAAACAGACGAAATTGGGAAGCCGAGTTTGATTTGAAACGTATAAAGCCCGGGTCGCATTTTTGCGACCTGGGCTTTTGTTCTCTCGAGCTGCCGTCAGCGCGTTAAATAGCGTTTTGGCTTCCCAATATCGTCTTTTACCGCGAAACACCTACCGGCAAGCATCGACAAAGGCGCGCCAGATGCTCATATCGGGCTCGGAGTAGTACCAAGTGTACTCCGGGTGCCACTGCAGGCCCAGCAAGAAGCGCGAACCCGGGCGCTCGATGCACTCGGGGATCCCGTCGTCAGAGTGCGCCGTCAAAACAAAGCCCGGTGCCAGCTTCTCAACACAGCAGTGGTGCGCCGAGTTGACGTCGTAGTGCAGGACTCCCCCGCAGGCCTTGGCCAGAAGGGAACCCGGTTCAACGTCGATCGAGTGGCTCACCTCGTGCAGCGAGTTGGCGTGGTCGTGCTCAACAGCACCTGGTGTCCTGGGAATCGAAGGCACGTCCATGTTAAGGGTGCCGCCCATAGCCACGTTAAGTGCCTGCGTGCCGCGACAGATGGTGAGAAGAGGCTTGTCCAGCTCTACCGCAAAACGAAGAAGAGGCAGCTCAAAGGCATCGCGCTCGGGGCAGAAGGCGCAACCCTCGTGGAAGCTCTCGTCGCCCCAACAGGTGGGGTTAACGTCGGGGCCGCCGGGCAGGCAAATGCCGTCAGCACGCATGACGTAGTCGCGGATGACCTCGGGGTCTTGCGAAAGGTTCATCATCACCGGCAGACCACCGGCGGCCAGAATGGCATCAACGTAGCACTTAGTGGTGGCCTCATTAGGCGAGAGTTGCTCGTCTCGGTAAATCTTGCCCGGCTCAAAGCGCGGGGCGACAAAAATCAGTGGCCGGTCAGTACAAGCATGTGGCATAAATCGGGCAACTCCTCAAGGCATAACAGATAAAAAAGCGAACCAGTTATACCACTAATGACCCTTGATGGAGTTCAGGAAGTCGCGGGCGCGGTCGGTCTTGGGGTTGTCGAAGAACTCGTCGGGAGTGCCGGTCTCGACGATCTGGCCGTCGGCCATGAAAATCACGCGGTCGGCCACACGACGGGCAAAGTTCATCTCGTGCGTGACCACGATCATGGTCATGCCGTTCTTGGCCAGGCTCACCATGACGTCCAGGACCTCATTGATCATCTCGGGGTCAAGGGCACTCGTAGGCTCGTCGAAGAGCATCGCCTTGGGGTTCATGGCAAGCGAGCGGGCAATGGCTACGCGCTGCTGCTGACCGCCCGAGAGCTGCGCCGGCACCTTCTTGGCCTGCTCGGCCACGCCAACGCGGGCAAGAAGGTCCATCGCGATTTTCTCGGCCTCTGCCTTTTTCATGCCCAGGACCTCGATGGGACCCAACGTCACGTTCTCGAGGATAGTAAGGTGGGCAAAGAGATTGAAACTCTGGAAGACCATGCCCAGCTCGGCGCGCATGCGGGTAAGCTCGGCACCCTCCTGGGGCAGCGGCTGGCCCTCAATCAAGATCTGGCCCGAGTCGATGGTCTCAAGGCGATTAATGGTGCGGCACATGGTAGACTTGCCCGAGCCAGAAGGCCCAATCACGACCACGACCTCGCCACGGCCCACAGAGAGGTTGATGTCCTTAAGCACGTGCAGGTCGCCGTAGTGCTTGTCGACGTGGCGCAGCTCGATGATGGCCTTGGCGTCGGTAGAGGTAGAAGCGGTTTCGTCGCTCATGGTTCTCCAATCAAAGGGTTGCGCGGGTTAGCGGATGATCTTGGCACCAGTGCGGTGCGAGACGTAGACCGAAATCTTGTTGATCGCGTAATTGATCAAGATGTAGATCACGGCCACCACCAGGTAAGTGGGGATAAGCGCATCATAGTTGGTGCGCAGAACCTGGGCGTTTTGCATAAGGTCGGGATAGGTGACCACGTACGCCAGCGCGGTATCTTTCACCACAACGACCAGCTGGCTGATCAGTGACGGAATGACAAAGCGGATGGCCTGCGGCAACACGATCTTCTTCTTGACCTTCCAAGAAGACAGGCCAATAGAAAGCCCCGCCTCGGTCTGGCCCTTGGGCACGGCGTTCACACCAGCGCGAAAGACCTCGGCCAAAACGCCGCTGGCAGCAAGGGCGATAGGCACCGTCAGCATCCAAAACGAGCTCATCTTAAGGCCCATCGAGGGAATAACGAAGAAGAACGCATAGATGAACAAAAGGCTGGGGACGCCGCGGAAGAAGTTGGTGATCACGGCGCAGATCCCGCGAAGGACCTTGAACCGAGAAATGCGCCCCAGCATCAAAATCATGCCAAGCACCAGCGCAATGACGCCGGCGGTAAGGGCGACCTCGAAGGTACCCACAAGACCCTGCCCCAGGTAGGCCCAGGTGGTCCTCCAGCTAAAGACCTTCCAATATCGGTAGGACAGCTGGCCCTTCACCCAAAAACGGTAGAGGACCCAAGCAAACAGCGCGACGACGGCCAAAAGAGAGACAATAGTGCCAACCAGCATCTTCTTCTTGGTCTTGGGACCGGGCGCCTCGTAGAGGGCGTCGCGCATGGAAGTGACGTGAGCGCTCATCGAACCACCCTGACCTTCTCATCAATCTTGTTACCAATAAACCCAGCGACAAGGGCCGTGCCAATGTAGCCACAGGCAGAAAGGGCAAAGGTAAGGATGCCCGCCGACTCGCGCGTGTTGATATACGAGACCACGCCCGTGAGCTCCTGCGGGCTCATAGGCACCTGCGAGCCCAAGGCCGTGGTGAGCATGACCGCGATGAAAAGGTTGGTCATGGGAAGCACCGTCGAGCGCAGGGCCTGCGGAATCACGATCTTGCGCAGAATCTGCGTAAACGACAAGCCGATGGAGCGCGCAGCCTCAATCTGGCCCACGCCGATGGTGTTGATCCCGCTCATGAAGTTCTCGGAACCAAAGGCAGACCCCAGCATCACCGTGACAACCACGACGCTGGGCTCGTAGTCCAAGACCAGGCCCAACAGCGGCAATGCATAAACTACGATGAGAAGAAACACCGCGCCCGGGATGTTGCGGAAGACCTGGACGTACAGGTCGCCAAACAAGCGCAACGGCTTGAACGGGCAGACGCGCAAAACAGTAATCAAGACCGAAAGCACCATGACCAGCGCAAACGAGATAAACGTGATGCGCCACGTGGTGAAAAGGGCAGTCAGGTAGTTCTGCCCGTAAGTAGAGAGAAGCTCAGGGAGCCCCATATTGCCTCCTTTGCCGATAAAAAAAGGGTCTTCCGCGGCGCAATGCCATACGAAAGACCCCATCTTAAGAGATGCCCATTACGCCGATGTTACACGGTTGTGCATAAATCCTGTAACTAAGCGCCGATTGCAGGAGGCTCAGCAACTGCAGAAACGCCGGTGCGGTCTGCGATAGCAATCTTGTAGAGCTCGGCCCACTTGCCATCGTCCTCGAACTTCTTAAGGAAGTCGTTGACAAAGTCGACGCCGTCGGAGCCCAGCTTGATGCCAATGCCGTAGTTGTCCTCGGGGCCAAAGGCCTCGCCAGCAATGCGGTACTTGCCGGGGTTCTTGACGACGTTGCCCATGTGGAGGGTCATATCGACAACGTAAGCGTCGACACGGCCCTGCTCAAGGGCGGCACGGCACTCGTCATCTTTGGTGAACTCCTGGGCCTGGGCCTCGGGGGCGTACTCGGCCAAGACGGTGGGTCCGGTAGAGCCGGACTGGACAGCAACCTTCTTGCCCTTGAGGTTATCGACAGAATTGATGTCGGTGTTGCTTGCGGCAACAAGAATGCCCTGCTGGGTGGAGAAGTACGGGCCTGCGAACGAGATGACGGCCTTGCGCTTCTCGGTAATGGAGTAGGTCGCAAAGACGGCGTCAACGTTGTCGTTTTGAAGGACAGACTCGCGGGTGTCAGAGGTCACCTGGGTGTACTCGTATTTGGTCTCGTCGCCCAAGATGTAGCGAATGAGCGAAAGGTAGACGCCGGCGTCAAAGCCACGCGCTACGCCGTCCTGCTCGTTGAGCTGCGAGAACAGCACAGAGGTGCGGGTGGCGCCCAGACGGAAGGTACCGGCCTCCTTGATGGCCTTGGCCCACGCGTTGGCCTCGATGGTGGCGTCGTCGGCCTTCTCGACAGAGGCGACAAGCTTGTCGAAGGCGTCCTTATCGATGTCGGTGTTGGTCTCGGTGGCTTCTGACTTCTGGCTCTCGGAGGAGCTGGAGCTAGAGTCAGACGAAGAAGGGCCGTCAGAACAGGCAGCAAGGCCCAGCGTAGCAACGGCGGAAAGGCCAAGACCCACGGCCTGGCGACGATCGAGCATGAACTTCTGCATTGGGATGGTTTCCTTTCTCCCCTACTTTGTCCCCTGATGTCTGGACGGGACGTGCATTTTACTGTACCCAACTAAAGCAAGTCTTAAAATCCCACCAACCAGGTATGAAATAAAACATTCACATAAAAAAGGCCCCGCTCATATGAACAGGGCCTTCTAGCTGCGTGTTATCGCGAAATGCGAGAAGAAAACGCCTTACTTGCCAAGAAGCTCGGCAACGTCGAGGGCAATCATGTACTCCTCGTTGGTGGGGACCACAAGGACCTTGACCTTGGAATCGGCGGTCGAGATCACGCGGGGGTCGTCGGAGCGGATGGCGTTGAGCTCGGGATCGAGCTTGACGCCCATCCAGGCCAGGCGGTCGGCCACGCCCTGGCGCATGGTCGCGGAGTTCTCGCCGATGCCAGCGGTGAAGGCCATGGTGTCAACGCCCTCCATCGAGCACACCATCTCGGCAGTGAGCTGGGCGGTGCGGTAATAGAACATGTCGAGGGCCATCTGGCACTTCTCGTCGCCGGCGTTGGCGCCCTCCTCCACGTCGCGGGAGTCGTTGGACTTGGCCGAGACGGCGAGAAGACCGGACTGCTTGTTCATCATGTTGTCGATCTCATCGATCGAGTAGCCGCCCTCACGATAGAGGAAGAAGACGGTAGCGGGGTCGATGGTGCCGCAGCGGGTGCCCATGACCAGGCCGTCAAGCGGGGTGAGGCCCATGGTGGTGTCCATGGAGCGGCCGTCCTCGATGGCGCACAGGGACGCGCCGGAGCCCAGGTGCAGGCTCACGAGCTTGTGGCACTCGTCGCCCAGGAACTGCTTGGTCGCGCGCCAGATGTAACGGTGAGAGGTGCCGTGGGCGCCGTACTTGCGAATGTGGAGCTTCTCGACGACGTCGCGGGGAAGGGCGTAGCGCCAAGCGTGCTCGGGCATGTTGTAGTGGAAGGCGGTGTCGGGGACAATGACGTTGCCAAGCTCGGGGAACATGTCGCGGCAAATCTCGACGACGTCGGCCTCGGGGTAGTTGTGCAGCGGGGCGAGAGGAGCGACCTCGCGAATCTTGGCCAGGACGTCGTCATCGACAACGGCAGACTCGGGGAAGTACCAGCCGCCCTGGACCACGCGGTGACCAATGCCGTCGACCTGCTGGGGGACGTTCTTCAAGATCTCGAAGACGTGGCTCACAGCGGTCTTGTGATCGGGAAGCGCGACCTCGAGCTTCTGCTTGCCAGAGCCGTTCTCCTCGTGGCCAATAAAGGAGCCGTCGATGCCAATGCGCTCGCAGTTGCCCTTGGCGTAGACCTCGCGGGTGTCGACGTCGAGCAGCTGATACTTCAGCGAAGAGCTGCCGGCATTGATGACCAGGACGTTCATTTCTCTCCTCTCATGCGCAAGGGACCATCCCTTTGCGACAAAAATTTACAGCTAGACAAGGATAGCCCCAACCGGGGCTATCACAGGTAATTCATTAATCGATTTCATGCAGGCACACGAGCCAATAAAACGTTGCAGAGAAGAGCGACGGGTGCGCGGCCTAGCGGTCGGCGAACAAGACTTCCTCGACCAGGCGGGCGGCATTCTCGATGCACTGCGGGCAGCTGCAAAGAACCTGGCCCGTCTCAATACCCTTAAGGTCGGAGCAGCGCGTGGCGCCCGACATCTCCTCGAAGCGAGAGACCAGCTCGCGCGAGACCTTATAGGTAGCCGCCTTGCTGTTGGGAGCATCCAGGTCGGCGCAACTGCCGGCCAGGCCCGCCAGCACGCAGGCGCCCGAGAGCGCGCCGCAGGTGCCCTTCGTGCCACCCATGCCAAGGCCCAGGCCCTCGGTAGCCGCAAAGGCGGTCTTCTCATCAATGCCGACCAGGTCGGCGTAGGTGCAGGCGATGGCCTGGGCACAGTTGAAGCCGCGGGCGTGACGCGCGGCGCAGTCGTTAACGCGAGATTCCACGGCCTTTTACGCCTCCTTAGGGAGAAGACCCTCGCCGAGCTTGGCGCCGCCCAGGACATGCATGTGCAAGTGCATGACCGTCTGGCCGGCGTCGGCGCCGGTGTTCATGATGCAGCGAAAACCGCTCTGGTCCAAGCCGTTGGCCTGAGCAATGGCGCGCGCAGCCTTGGTCATGGACTCAAGGGTTGCGGCAGGCACACCGTCGATGATGTTGGCGTAGTGCTTCTTGGGCACAACAAGCACGTGGACCGGGGTCTGGGGGTTCAGGTCCTTGAAGGCCACGACGTTGTCGTCCTCATAGACAAAGTCGCTGGGAATCTCGCCGTTGGCGATCTTGCAGAAAATGCAGTCGGACATGGTTTCCTCTCCTTTTATGCGATGTCGCGTTGCCGCGTGCTACTCATCAATATAAGCCGTAGAGGGGGCCGACGTGGTGTCGGCAACGGCACTGTTCTCATCGGCGGCGTCCATAAGCACGCGAACCTTCTGGTCGGCGGCGGCCAGGCGCTCGCGCAGACTCTTTAGCAGCTCGACGCCACGGGCGTACTTCTCTAGCGACTCCTCGAGCTCAAGGTCGCCGGCCTCAAGCGCGCGCACGATCAGCTCGAGCTCGACGGAGGCCTCTTTAAACGTCATCTGGTCGATTGCTTTATCTGCCATGGGATTCCTTTCCTAGGAAATTGGTTACAGAGAAAAACTGCTGGTAAGCAGGCTATCGCGCGCTGGTCGAAACGACCTTGGCATGCACCGAGCCCTCGCCCAGCTGCACCGTGAGGTCTTGGCCTGGCGCCACGTCCCGAGCGCTCTTCACAACGTGGCCGGCCTCGTCCTTGGCAATGGCATAACCGCGCGAGAGGACCTTCAAGGGGCTCAAGGCATCGAGCGAGGCCGCATAGCGAGAAAGCTGAGCTGCGCCCTTATCGGTAAGGTGCTCGCCAAGGTTAGCCAGGCGAGACGCATAGCGGTCGCAGTTCTCTGCCTGTCGTGCCAATGTCTTTGGAAGTGCCGCCGAGAAACGCTGCGACAGCTGGTCCAGGTCGGCGCGCCTGGTTTTGAGAGGCGCCGTGGGATCCTGCAGGCAGTTACGCGAGGCGTATCCCGAGACCAGCACCTCAAGACGCGACAACGTAGATCCCATGCTTGCATCGGCACGACGCCCGTACCCGTCAAGCTGTGCGGATGCCGAGTCAAGCGTGGTCTGCATAGCCTGTCCCAGCCGGCGCTGCCTCTGGATCATCTGGCGTTGGATGTCGTCGATTCCCGGCGCCACAGACTCGGCCGCGGCCGTAGGCGTCGAGGTCCTGCGGTCTGCCACCATGTCGGCGATCGAGGTATCGGGCTCGTGGCCAATGCCGGTGATCACGGGCACGGGGCTTGCCACGATGGCGCGGGCCACCGACTCGTCGTTGAAGCACATGAGGTCCTCGAACGAGCCGCCGCCTCGCACCAGCAGAATAGCGTCGGGGCGAGCAGAAGCGGCCACGGCAAGGGCGCGCACAATCGTGGGCGGGGCCTGCTTGCCCTGCACACCGCAACCCACAACGTCAATCTCTACCAGCGGGTTTCTTCTGGCCAGCGTACGCTTGACGTCCTCGATGACGCTGCCAGAAAGCGAGGTCACCACGCAGACGCGGGTGCAGAAGGCGGGAATCGGGCGCTTGCGGGCGGGGTCCATCAGGCCCTCGGCCTCAAGGCGACGGGCCAGCTCGGCCACCTGCTGACGCAGGTAACCCTCGCCGTAGAGCTCGATGTGCATGCCCTTGAAGGACAGCTTGCCCGAAGTCTTCCACAGGTCAAAGTAGCCAAAGAGCAGGATTTGCAGGCCGTCCCTAAAGGTGATGCCCTCGCGCTTTAGCGGCTCGTAGACGCCCTTGGGGACCATGACCTCCATGGACGAGTGCTCGTCTTTGAGCTGGAAATAGCAATGGCCGCTGCGCGCGTTTTGACCGCGAAAGCCACTGATCTCGCCCAGAACGCAGATGTTCCTGGGCAGGCTCTTGACCTTGGCGTCCACAACCGAGAGCGCGTCGCTGACAGAAAGCGCCAGCGCCTCTTGATCTGCCATAACGCTCCCCTACCTGTTGTCCCTGTTGCCGCCATAGCGAAGCAGCAGGTAGACCAGCTGGATAATGGAAGAAAGGGCGCCCGCCACGTACGTAAGCGCCGCGGCGATAAGCACGCTCTTGGCGCCCGAGTAGTCCAAATCGCTGCCATGCGCCTTAAGATAGGCGATGCCACGGCGAGACGCGTCGATCTCTACCGGAAGCGTCACCAGCGAGAAGACAACCGTGGCAGCATAGAGACCAATAGCCAGCTGTACCAGGCCAAACGTGTTGAGGAAAAGCCCGGCGATAAGCACGAGCGTCCAGTAGTTCTGCGCAAAGTTGACGACCGGGACCAGGGCCGTGCGCACCTTGTACATGCCGTAACCCTTGGCGCGCTGGACGGCATGGCCAGCCTCGTGGCAAGCAACGGCAAGCGAGGCCACAGAGGCGCCGCGGTAGTTGTCGTCGGACAGATGCAGCATCTCGTCCCTGGGGTCAAAGTAGTCGGTCAAGGTACCGCCCACACGCGTGATGCCAATGTTGGACGCGCCGCCCTCGTCAAGCATACGGCGGGCGACGTCGCGACCCGTGCCGTTGATGGAAGCCGAGACACCAGACCACTTGCGGTAGGTGCTCTTGATGTAAGCCTGGGCAGCAAAGCCAATAACAGCCGAGAGAAGCAGGGCAATAAGGTAGCCCATGTCCATCCCGTAGCCGTAACCGTAATATACGTAACCCATGACGGGTCTCCAATCCCTAATGCGGCGCAGCAAGGCGCCACCCTTAACGCGTGCGTTCTCTTAAACCCAAGGCACCGGACATTAATTGCCCGCCGCGAGCCTACAAAAGCTCGATGTGCCCGTTCACAACCGTCAAGCCCACTTCGCCAGACAACAGGCGAGACAAGCTCTTGCCCGCCAGCTCCCAGCGCCAGCCGCGCGACAGGCGGCTCTTCTCGCGGTTGGAAATGAAGTCGAGAAGGTCGTCTTTTGTGGCGATGAGCTGCGGCGCCACGCCGGACTTCTCGGAGATAACGCGCAGCATGGCGTACATGAGGTCGCAGACGCCGTCGGTCTCGGCAGAAGAACGGGCGTGCTTCTGCGCGCGGGGGTAATCGGCAGGGGCGCAGGCCAAGCCGGCACGCACGGCCGCAACCACGCCGCGGGCGTCGGAGTCGTTGAAGCCCTCGGTCCCGCGGATGCGGCGCAGGCGCTCGACCGTGGCCGGAGCGCGCCTGCAGATCTCGACGACGACCTCGTCTGAGCACAGCCACTTGCGCGGAATATCGCGCGAAGAGGCCAAGTCTTCTCGCCAGGCGCATACCTCGCGCGCGACGGCCAGCTGCTTTCTGGTGAGCGAGCCGGACTTCTTGAGGCGCAGGTAGGCCTCGCGTGAGTTGCGGTGAAAGTGCGAGGGGTCCGAGACCTCGTCCATTTCGGGCAGGACCCAGGCCAGGCGGTCGGCACGGGTAAGCTCGTCCATCATCTTGTCGTAGATGCCGGGCAGGTAGCGCACGTCGTCCTCGGCGTACTTAAGCTGGTCTTGGTCAAGGGGGCGACGCGACCAGTCGGTCAAGGACTCGGCCTTGGGCAGGTGGACGTCGCAGTAGGTCTCGACCAGGCTGCCGTAGCTCAGCTGCTGGCGCATGCCCAAAAAAGCCGCCGCCACTTGTGTGTCAAAAACGGGGGTGCAGTCGACGCTCATGTGCTCATAGATGACCTCGAGGTCCTGACCGCAGGCGTGGAACACCTTGGTGACCTGGGGATTGGCAAAGATCTTGGCCAAGGGAGATAGGTCGTCGATGGCCAGCGGGTCGATCGCGGCGATTTCTCCGCCGGCGTTTACCTGAATAAGGCACAGCTTGGGAAAATAGGTCTTCTCGCGTATAAACTCGGTGTCGACCGCCACCACTTTGGCTTGGGCGGCCTTCTGGCAATAGGCTAAAAGCTCACTGGAATCGCAAATGTACACTGCTCTCGATTCTGTCGTGTCCTGGGTTGGGTACCATCGTATGACATAGCTTGTTTCGCTTGGCGCCAAAACGCCCTGTACATGATATGGGATTAGGCGCCCAGGCGTATCTGGCGTGAGAAAGGTCACGTATGCGCACGCTTATTGTTCATAACCCAAAGTCCGGCTTTGGCTCAGACGCGGTCTTCCAGTTCGAGCGCGCTCTGGTGCACGCGGGCGACGAGTGCGTCCTGCGCGTGCTGTCACCCGGCGACAATAGCGAGAAAATCTTGGCCGACGCCGAGAGCTTCGACGTGATCGTGGTCTCGGGCGGCGACGGGACAGTGGCGTCCTTGCTGTACGACCTGCGCGGGCGCAAGATCCCTACCTGCGTCTTTCCCTCTGGTACGGCCAACCTGCTGTGCGCAAACATCGGCAACGGGGCCGAGCCCGCGGCCTTGGCACGTGCATGCCGCCAAAACACCTACGCCGACCTCGACATGGGCGAGATGCGCTGGGTGGACGAGAACGGCGAGAAGCACTGCGCGGGCTTCTCGCTAATGAGCGGCACCGGCTTTGATGCGCAGCTCATGCAGGCGGCGCTTCCCAACAAGGCGTCCATGGGCCAGGCCGCCTACTTTGCCGCGGTGTTAGAGAACACCCACCCCGACGTGATCCAGTTCAAGATCACCGTCGACGGACAGGTATACGAGCGCGAGGGCATCACCTGCATGGTGGCAAACAACGCCATGATGCAGGGCGATATCCAAATTGTTCCCAACTGCCGGATGGACGACGGGCGCCTTGACGTGATCGTGGTCGAGACCGACCGCGCCGCACAGCTTTTGCGGCCGCTGATCTTTGGGCTGGTAGACCCATCCGGTAACGCGATTGGTCGGCCCAAGCTGGAGAGCTTTAGTGGGCACCACATCAAGGTCGAGGCGTCCAAGCCCGTGCCCATCGAGATCGACGGCGAGGTTGTCGAGGG
>CAVEMP010000238.1:0-2767 GCA_963616835.1 uncultured Oscillospiraceae bacterium
CCGGCCTCGTCGGCCGCCAGGACCAGCCCAAGCGCGCGGGACTGGAGCTTTTCCTGGTAGCGCTCGACGTGCGGCAGGCAGCTGCCGTAGCTGGCGTCTGCCATGGCCGCCACCAGGCGATTTGCCCAGTAGAAACTCTCGGTCGAGGGCTTCTTGGGCGTCTCGCGAACATAGGCGGGCACGTCGTCGACCTGCGTGTAGAAGGGCACTAGCGCGTTGAAGGCGTTGCTGCCCAGCGCGATCCACTGCAGCGCGCGGTGGGCGTCGTCTGCGTGGGGGCGGATCTGCAGCACGGCCAGCTGGCAGTTGCGGTTGATGCCGATGGGGCGGTACAGGCCGCGCGTCGCGGGCGTCCCAATGTGGCCATAGGGGTCGTAAAGCGTGCCCTGGTAGTGCAGCGAAAGCGCGTACTTGACGTCCTCGATGGTCACCTTGCGCTCGGGCACGCGCGCCCAGGGCAGGGTGTCGGACTCGGGGCCAAAGGGCTCGTGGGCCGCGGCGGTCTCCCAGGGGCCGGCCGAGGGGTTAAGGAAGCGCTGAATATCCCAGGCGCGCGGCGTGTTGTACACGTGGTCCGAGTCCGAGTGCGTGCCAAAGGCGTCGCGCGGGTTAAGTCGCCCGTCGAGGCTGAGGTCCAGGTGGTTCTTCTCGATAAACTCGCGCAGGTCTGCGCCGCACAGGTGTTCGCGCCCCTCGCCAAGGGCATCGTCCAGGTCAAACGAGTCCAGACCCAGCTGGTTGGGCATGGTGACGTAGCAGTCGTCGGGCACGCGGCGAGCGATCCAGTGGTGGCCGCCCACGGTCTCAAGCCACCAGATCTCGTCGACGTCGGCAAAGGCGATGCCGTTGATCTCGTAGGTTCCGTGCTCGGCGAGAAGGGCGCCCAGGCGCAGCACGCCGTCGCGGGCGCTCGTGGCGTAGGGCAGCACGAGGGTGACCATGTCCTCCTCGCCAATACCGCCCGCGACCTCGGGCTCAAAGCCTTCCTCGCCCGGGGTGCCCTTAGCGGCGCGGTAGGGGACCAAGGGGTCTGCGGCCAGCACGCGCTCGTTGTTGGTCAGGGTCTCGGTCGCGGTCATGGCGACGTTGTGCTCATTTACGCCGGCGGCCTCCCACAGGCCCTCTTTAAGGTCTGCGTTGGGCATGCAGGTGTAGCGCCCGCCGCCCTGGGGCAGGGCGATCTCGCGGTGGCCAATGACCGACTTGTACGTGGTCTTGCCGGCGGCGTTGCTCACCGCAAAGCGCTTCTCGCAAAACTCGCCGCTGGGGCAGTCCTCGTTGCGAGCGATGATGGTCGACCCGTCGTAGCTGGCCTTCTTTCCCACCAGGATGGTTGTGCAGGACATTTCTTGGCTCCAATCCAAGTTTGTTACATATCACGGCTAATGTTAGTCGTTCGCGTTGCTTCTGCGCGGCGCGCATTGGATAATAAACGTCTTGTGTTTTTCGAGCTATGAACCATAGGAGTCTCTATGTCCATCAACTTCAAGCGCCGCCTGCCCATGGCAAAAGAGATCCGCGAAGAGATGCCCCTCTCGGCAGACCTCGTGGAGAAGAAGGCCGCCTTCGACGCCCAGGTCGCAGCCGTCATGCGCGGCGAGGACCCGCGTCGCCTGCTGATCATTGGCCCCTGCTCGGCCGACCGCGAGGATTCGGTCCTGGATTACATGACCCGCCTGGCCGGCGTGGCCGCCGAGGTCAAGGACAAGCTGATCATCATCCCGCGCGTCTACACCAACAAGCCCCGCACCAAGGGCACCGGCTACAAGGGTCTTCTCCACAACCCCGACCCCGAGGCTCCCGCCGACCTGCTCGAGGGCGTCAAGGCCGTGCGCCACATGCACCTGCGTGTGATCGAAGAGACCGGTTTCTTCACAGCAGACGAGATGCTGTACCCCACCAACTACCAGTACCTGGTTGACCTGCTGTCTTACGTTGCGGTGGGCGCGCGCTCGGTCGAGAATCAGGAGCACCGCCTGGTGTCTGCCGGCATCGACGTGCCCGTGGGTATGAAGAACCCCACCGCGGGCTCGACCACGGTTATGCTGAATTCCATCTACGCCGCGCAGGCCAAGCAGAGCTTCATCTACCGCGGCTGGGAGGTCGAGTGCGACGGCAACCCGCTGGCCCACGCCGTGCTGCGCGGCTACATTGGCCTGGACGGTCGCAACTACCCCAACTACCACTACGAGCACCTGGAGCGCTTGGCCGGCCGCTACCTTGACGCCGATTTCGAGAACCCCAGCGTGGTGGTGGACTGCAACCACGACAACTCCGGCAAAAGGCCGCTTGAGCAGCCGCGCATTTGCAAGGAGGTCCTGGACTCGTGCCGCCGCAACGCCGACATCAAGCGCATGGTCAAGGGCTTCATGGTCGAGTCCTACATCGAGGACGGAAACCAGCCGGTGGACGGCGGCGTCTACGGCAAGTCGATCACCGACGCGTGCATTGGTTGGGAGAAGACCGCGGCTTTGGTCCGCGACCTGGCCGAGAGGGTGTAGCGTAGGGCGCTCGCGGGGTCGCCGCGAGCCAGAAACGCGACATGTGTGCCAACGAATTCGGACATACCGAGTAGCGAGAAAACCGCAGGCCCTCCGACCTGCGGTTTTTCTTTCCCGATTTGGGCGTCTACCCGGCTTGTCCCGTTTCGTTGACACACTTGTCGCGTTTTCTGTTTGTCACCCGGGGAGGGCGCCCGTCCCGCAAAATGCGCTGTTCTCTGTGCCAATTCCGTAATCTGCCCCGTTCTCTGTACAGAGAACCCCAC
>CAVEMP010000239.1:0-6857 GCA_963616835.1 uncultured Oscillospiraceae bacterium
TTCCACTGGGACGAGGACACCAAGAGCTACCAGGCCGAGCACCAGCCCTTCACCCTGCCCACCGAGACCGACCCCGAGAAGATCATGGCCGATCCTCTTGCCGTGGGTTCCTACACCTACGACTTTGTCATGGACGGCTTCGAGGCCGGCGGCGGCGGTATGCGTATCCACAACGCCGAGATGCAGATGGCTATCCTCAAGATGCTGGGCTTTACCGAGGAGGGCGCGCGCGAGCAGTTTGGCTTCTTGCTGGACGCCCTGGCCTTTGGCGCGCCCCCGATGGGCGGCTTTGCCCTGGGCCTGGACCGCGTGTGCATGCTGCTTACCGGCAGCGACTCGATCCGCGAGGTCATGGCGTTCCCCAAGACGTCGTCGGGCTCTGACATGATGAGCGACGCGCCTTCTGAGGTCAGCATGAAGCAGCTCAAGGAAGTCTCGCTGCGCCTGCTGTAGGGTTTTAGTACAACGTTGCGCCTGTGGCCGCCCCGGTTTTGCCGGGGCGGTTTTTTGTGGTGCGGGCGTGGCTTGGCTTGGCGGTAAGCACGGCCTTTGGCGGCGACGAGAAAACCCTTGACATGCCAATGAATCGGCGTAGTCTCTTGCGTTGGCAATTATTGGCATCGCAAGGAGTTTTGAATGCCCCAGGACAATCAGCAAAAGCGGCGCGGCCGGTCGCTCTACGACTTCCACATGGTCATCTACCGGCTCTTTCAGGCGCAGCGCGCCTACTTGCGCCCGCGCATCACCGGCCTAGGCATGGGTCCTGGCCAGCCCAAGCTTGTGGTCTATGTGGCCCTTCACGGGCAGGCCACCCAGCGCCAGATAGCCGACTTCTTTGAGCTTGACCCGGCCACGGCTTGCCGCATGCTCGAGTCCCTTGAGCGCGAGGGCCTGGTCCAAAGCCGCTCCGGCGCCGACCGCCGCAAGAAGGAGTACGTGGCCACCCCGCGCGGCAAGCAGGTGGCCGCCGCCTGGGACGCCTGCTGCGATGAGCAGCAGTCCGTGCTTCTCGAGGGCTTCTCGCCCGAGGAACGCGAGCAGTTTCGCTCCTACCTGCGCCGCGGGTACCAGAACCTGGCGCGCGCCGCATACGGCCACGAGGCGGTGGGCCTCGATGACTGACATCCAATGGGTGGCCAAGAGCTTTGGCCCGTACCGCAAGGACGTTCTTCTCGCCGCCGTCTGCATCTTTGTCGAGACGAGCCTCGAGCTTTTGATCCCCGTGTTGATGTCCGTCGTGATCGACGACGGCGTGCTTGCGGGCAACGTGGCCGTGGTCTGGCGCTGCGGTGCGGCGATGCTGGCCTGCTCGGTGGCCTCGCTTGTGCTGGGGCAGGGCTTTGCGCGCTTCGCGGCCCGCGCGGCTACCGGCTTAGGAGCAAACATTCGCCGCGAGGAGTTTGCCCGCGTGCAGGCCTATGCCTTTGAGAACCTTGACCACTTTGACGCGTCGTCGCTGGTCACGCGCATGACGACCGACGTCACGGTGATCCAAAACGCCATGGTCAACGGTTTTCGCCCCATGATGCGAGGGCCCATCATGTTGGTCATGGGCCTGGTTATGAGCTGCCTTATGTCGGCGCGCCTGGCGGTTGTCTTCTTTGTTGTCCTGCCGTTCTTGGCCGTGGCCCTGTGGTTGATCGTGCGCCACGTGGGCCCGCTCTACCGCGTGCTGCAGCACACGATGGACGCCCTCAACGACACCCTGCAAGAGGACCTGGTGGGAATCCGCGCCATCCGCGCCTACGTGCGTGAGGGCTACGTCTCTAAGCGCTTCTCGGCTGTCAACGGCGAGCTTGCCGCCACGGCCACGCGTACCTTCAAAGGGGCCGTACTCAACACGCCTATCTTCCAGCTTTCGATGTACGTCTCGGCCACGGCGCTTTTGTGGTTTGGCGGCCAGATGATTATGGCTGGCGAGCTGCAGGTGGGCACGCTCACGGGCTTCATGAGCTACGTGCTTTTGGTCATGAACTCGCTGATGATGATCTCGAACGTCTTCTTGCTGCTGGCCCGCGCCTTGACCAGCATCGAGCGCATCCGCGAGGTGGAAGACGAGGTCCCGGCCATCGTCTCGCCCGCAGCAGACGTGGCTGTGCGCCAGGTCGCAGACGGTGCCGTGGAGTTTCGCGGCGTGGACTTCAAGTACAGCGCCGACGCCGAGAAGAACGTGCTCGAGGGCATTGACCTGCGCTTTGATGCCGGTTCGACGGTGGGCATCCTGGGCGGCACCGGCAGCGGAAAGACGACGCTGGTGCAGCTGATCGCGCGCCTTTACGACGCGAGCGCGGGGCAGGTCCTGGTAGGCGGGCGAGACGTGCGCGACTACGACCTGACCGCGTTGCGCGACGCGGTGGGCATCGTGTTGCAGACCAACGTGCTCTTCTCGGGCACCGTGCGCGACAACCTGCGCTGGGGCCGCGCCGAGGCGAGCGACGAGGAGCTTCTCGCCGCCTGTCGCGTGGCCTGCGCCGACGAGTTCCTGGACCGCATTGGTGGCTTGGAGGGCGACCTGGGCCAGGGAGGCGTCAACGTTTCGGGCGGGCAGAAGCAGCGCCTGTGCATTGCGCGCACCCTGCTCAAGCGGCCGCGCGTCTTGGTCTTTGATGACTCGACGAGCGCCGTGGATATGGCGACCGACGCTAAGATCCGCGCGGGCCTGGCAGGCCTTACCGGCATGACCAAGATCGTCATCGCGCAGCGTGTGGCCTCGGTCAAGGACGCCGATAAGATCGTCATCTTGGAGAACGGCCGGGTGCACGCGCAGGGAACGCACGAGGAGCTTCTCGCCACAGACCCGATTTATCAGGAACTTTGCGAATCTCAGGGGGTGTGCTAGATGGCCGGTAAGGGTGGGGCGCCCAAGCGCCCAAAGGACCTGGGCCGCACGCTGCGGACGCTTTTGGCCTACATGGGCCATGCCAGGTTCCAGCTGCTTGCCGTGGCTGTGCTGGTCACGCTCTCGGGCGGGGCCAACCTGGCGGGCACCTATATGATCAAGCCGGTTGTGAGCGCGGTGGGACGCGGCGACTATCAGGGGTTTGTTCGTCTGATCGCTGTCACGGCCGTCATCTATGCCGTGGGCGTGGCCTCGGCTGCGGGCTACACGCAGGTGATGGTGCGGGCGGCGCAGAAGGTGGTCTTCGACATTCGCCGCGATTTGTTTGAGCACATCTTGCGCCTGCCGCTGTCGTTTTTTGACTCGACGCGCCACGGCGACGTGATGAGCTACTTCACCAACGACGTTGATACGGTCTCCGAGGCCCTTAACAACAGCTTTGCCGGCGCGGTGCAGGCCTTGATCCAGACGGTGGGCACGTTCACGCTGCTTGTGGTGCTGGACTGGCGTCTGACACTGGTTACCTTGGTTTGCGACGTTGTTGTTGTGGCGTACGTGCGCCACGCCAGCCACCGCAGCCGCGGGTACTTCAAGGCGCAGCAGGAGACCTTGGGCGCGCTTGACGGCTACATCGAAGAGATGGTCGCCGGCCAAAAGGTCGTGAAGTCCTTCAACCACGAGGCGGCGAGCCTTGCCGGCTTTGACCTTTTGAACGAGGACCTGCGCGACACCGGTACCACGGCCCAGGCCTACGCGGCCACGATGGTGCCGGCCACCGTGTCGATCAGCTACGTGAACTTTGCCGTGGTGACCGTGTTAGGTGCCTTGATGGCGTTGGCCGGGCAGGCAGACGTGGCGAGCTTGGCCTCTTACCTGGTGTTTGTTCGCCAGGCCTGCATGCCTTTGAACCAGCTGACGCAGCAGGGCAACTTCCTTCTTACCGCGCTTGCCGGCGCCGAGAGGATCTTCGGCGCGATGGAGCTTGAGCCCGAGGTGGACGAGGGCGAGGTTACCCTGGTGGCCTCTGACGTGCAGGCGGCCCGCACGGCGTCTGGAGCCGCCGGCTGGGCCTGGCGCATCGACGGCGAGGACGTGCCTTTAGCCGGTGACGTGCGCTTTTATGGCGTGGACTTTGGCTACAGGCCGGGGCAGACGGTCTTGGGCGATCTCACCTTGTTTGCCAAGCCGGGGCAGAAGATCGCGTTTGTGGGCTCGACGGGCGCGGGTAAGACCACGATCACCAACCTGATCAACCGCTTCTACGAGGTGCGCGACGGCGTCATTACCTACGACGGTATCGATGTGCGCGATATCGCAAAGTCGTCGCTGCGCCAGAGTCTGGGCATCGTGCTGCAGGACACCCACCTGTTTGCCGGGACGATCGCGGACAACATCCGCTTTGGCAAGCTCGACGCCACCGACGACGAGGTCGTGGCCGCGGCAAAGGTGGCCAGCGCCGACGGCTTTATCAGCCGCTTGCCGCGCGGCTACGACACGCCGGTGGTGGGCGACGGCAGCAACTTGAGCCAGGGCCAGCGCCAGTTGATCGCTATCGCCCGCGCCGCGATTGCCGACCCGCCCGTGCTGATTTTGGATGAGGCCACAAGCTCGATCGATACGCGTACCGAGGCGCTTATCCAAAAGGGTATGGACGCGCTTATGGCCGGGCGCACGACCTTTGTCATCGCGCACCGCCTGTCCACGGTTCGAAACGCCGACGCGATCATGGTGCTTGACCACGGCAAGATCATCGAGCGCGGCGGCCACGATGAGCTTCTGGCGCAAAAAGGGGAGTACTGGCAGCTCTATACCGGCGCCAAAGAGCTGGATTAGGGGTTGGCTACTCGCCGGTTTTATAGAAACCCAACATAAGTCAGGCACGATTTTTTGATGCACGCGATTTACGTGCGTCTTTAGGCAAATCGAGAATATCGTTGCTGAGAAATGTTGGATTTACACAAGAAGTTGAAGTAGGCAGGTCCGATGAGGGAGGTTTCGGCAGCGTGTCGGGCTTCGCTGGGGCCGCGGACAGCCTGCTACACTCGGGTTTTGGTCTGCCGGCATTTTACTGGGGGTACTTATGCGTAAGGGTCCAAAGTTTCTCGCACTTTCTATGGCTGTCTTGATCGGAGCGGCCTCTGTGGGCGCGCCGGTCGCGGCCTATGCAGAGGAGACCTCGCGCCCCGACGAGGCCATCGCGGCCGATGACGGGTTCCTGGTCGACGGCTCCGACGTCGATGACCAGTCCTACATCACCGACGACGGTACCGTCGAGGACTATCCTGCGGACGGCAAGACCGTTTGGACGGACGACGACCCAGACGGCAACGCCACCAAGAGAGACGGCGACTCTGGCCTCGACTCTCTAAAGGCGACTATCAGCTACCGCGCCCACGTGGCCGACATTGGCTGGCAGGACGAGACAAGCAGCATCGCTGGGACAATCGGCCAGGGTAAGGCCATCGAGGCCTTTGAACTCAAGGTTTCTAACGCCTCTGGCGGAGAAATCCAGTGCTCGGCTCATGTGGCCAACATCGGCTGGCAAGACTACACCTCGGGAACGTCCGGCACGACCGGCTGCGGCTTGCAGACCGAGGCCTTCAAGATTCGTCTTACGGGCTCCTTAGAAGAGAGCTACGACGTCTACTACCGCGTGCATATCCAGAATCAGGGCTGGCTGGGCTGGGCCAAGAACGGCGAGGTTGCGGGCTCGACCGGTGCGGGTCTGCGCGTCGAGGCCATCGAGGTGAAGCTTCTTATCAAGGGCAGTATCTTGCCGGGCTCTACCGATAACCACCAGTACATTCCCACGGCCGCAATCTCGGTCCAGGCACACGTTGCCAACATCGGCTGGCAGGGCTTCACGACCGGCGTCGCCGGTACCTCGGGACGCTCGCTTGCCATCGAGGCGCTTAACTTCTTGGTGGCCAACAACCCTGGCGGAGAAGTGCAGTGCTCGGCCCATGTGGCTAACATCGGCTGGCAGGACTTTACCTCGGGAACGTCCGGCACGACTGGCTGCGGCTTGCAGACCGAGGCCTTCAAGATTCGCCTTACGGGTGCCCTGGCAGAGAACTACGACGTCTATTACCGCGTCCACTCGCAGGACTTTGGCTGGCTGGGCTGGGCCAAGAACGGCGAGGCGGCCGGCAGCGAGGGCTACGGCAAGCGCGCCGAGGCCATCGAGGTGTGCCTTGTGGCCAAGGGCTGCGCAGCGCCCGGCACGACTGCCAATGCCTTCCAAAAGAAGTAGGCGCCACCCGCACCAACGGGTGACGCCTACTGGCCGCGCCTATCGTTTTGCGCTTTCGCGCGCCTAGAACCCCTTGTCCAGGCGCTTTCGGATCGTTAGGTACTCGGTTACCAGCAGCAACAGCAGGATTGCCATCGAGACCAGGCTGCCCACCACGGCGCCCGAAAGCCCCGAGAAGTTAACCAGCAGCATCGCGATGGGCAGCGCAAAGACAAATGCGATGAAGTACAGCTTTGTGACCTCGCCCTGCGCGCGCAGCACCGTGATGATCTGGTACAAAAAGTCGATGCACGCACATACGCCGCCGGTGCCCACCATGACAAAGACCAGCGGGCGAAACTGCTCGAAGTCCAGGCCGTACATGATGCCCAAAAGCGGGATGCCCAGCGTGCCCATGAAGAGCGCCATCGCTGCGGTGATCAGAGCCACGACGCCGATCATGGCCAAGACGAGAAGGTCAAAGCGGCGGTGCTTCTCGGGGTCGTCCCAGATTTTGGCCAGGCGCACCAGCTGCGGCTTATAGATAAAACCTGCAATCATCAAAATCGAGTGCGCCGGGAAATACATCGCGTTGTAGTACAGCTGGTTGTCGTAAGAGAGACTGCCTTCCATCGCAAACTTGGGCACCGAGTCGATCACGTTGTACAAGAACAGCGCGATGAACAGCGGCCAGCACTGGACAAAGAGCTCCTTCACGCCGCGCGGGCTTGCCGGGAAGCTCTTGTCGGTCTCGAAGTAGGCCAAGGGGATGCTGAGAAGAACCAG
>CAVEMP010000239.1:7392-8820 GCA_963616835.1 uncultured Oscillospiraceae bacterium
TGCTCGGTCTGCTCGGAAAGGCCGCCGCCAAAGACCGAGCCGATCAGGCGGTTCCACCAGTTGTTAACCGCTCGGCTGAGAAAACCGGGCTGCTTGCTGGGCTTTTTCTTTTCTTGCGGGCGCTTGACGCCGTAGCGCGGGGTGGCGGGGGAGTGCCCAGCTGTAGCCTGGCCCTGGGCCGCGGCCACCTTGCCTGCGCCATCTTGCCCGCCGGCCACGCTGCGCCCGGGGGTCGCGGCGCCTTTCCTTCGCCCTGTGCCTACGGTGATCTGCTTTTTCTTGAACGGGTTATCAAGCATGCCTTATGCAACTCTCTTCTCGCCGCTTTGTTATGTGTGAAGCAAACATTGTATCGCAGGCTACGGGGCCAAATTTGAGGTTTGGTCAAAAGCAGCGTGAACAATCAGTTTCGTGAACGGCCGTTTTTTGTCGGTAAGAGGACTTCGCGCTATCTTTATAAAGACTAAATAGGCTAAACGGCTGCGTTTTGGCCATCCAGAGGGGAGAGACGTTGACAAAACAGCTCACCGTTGAGGAAACCGCGGCGCTTAGCGCGCTTCAGGGCGTCGATGTGCCAGAGCAGATCCGCAACAACATGGCCCTGTTCCTGCGCCTTGTGCGCAAGGTCCTCGAGGAGGCCGATCAGGACCTGCGCGCCATCTTTGACGTGCTTTTGTACGACGCTATTGGCATGAACGACGAGTCCGAGTTATCCGGCGAGTCAAGCGAGTACTTGGACGACATCGCCTCGATTATCGACGAGCTGGACGAGAAGAACACCACGCTGCTCATGCGCGCGTTTGTGACCTTCTTCCACCTTGCCAACATCTGCGAGGAGAACTACCGCGTGGGGTCGCTTCGCGCTCGCGAGTCCGAGGTCACGATCGACTCGCCCGCAGATCCCATCAACGACATCACGGTGGCTTATCGCCAGCTGGTGGACGAGTGCGGCCGCGGCAAGGCAAACGCCCTGCTCCAGCGCCTGGAGTTTCGTCCGGTCTTTACCGCCCACCCCACCGAGGCGCGCCGCAAGGCCGTCGAGGGCAAGATCCGCCGCATCGCCGACTTGCTAGGGAAGCACGAGGGTCTGGGCGGCGTGGCCGCTCTAGAGAACGAGCGCATGCTGCTGCAAGAGATCGACGCGCTCTTTCGCACCAGCCCCATCGCCCACAAGAAGCCCACGCCCGTCGAGGAAGCCGACACCATCATCGACATCTTTGACAACACTTTGTTCGAGATGGTGCCCGAGGTCTACCGCCGCTTTGACGACTGGGAGCTTGGCGAGAAGGCCGGCACCGTCCCGCCTGTGTGCCCGGCGTTTTTCCACCCCGGCAGCTGGATCGGCTCGGACCGCGACGGCAACCCCAACGTCACCGCTAAGGTGAGCCGTGCGGTGGCCGAGAAGTTCCGCTCCCACATGCTGGAGAC
>CAVEMP010000239.1:9133-10488 GCA_963616835.1 uncultured Oscillospiraceae bacterium
GTCCAGAAGCTCATCTGGCAGGCCCAGTCCTTTGGCTTCCACATGGTCGAGATGGAGTTCCGTCAGCACTCCGTGGTCCACAGCCGCGCGCTGGCAGACATCAAGGAGCACGGCCGCTGGGGCGAGCGCGGCGAGCTTTCTGCCATGACGCACGAGGTGCTGGACACCTTCCGCGCCATCGGCCAGATTCAGCGCAAGAACGGCGTGGATGCCGCCCGACGCTATATCATTTCATTTACTAAGTCGGCCCAAAACGTCGCCGACGTCTACGAGCTGGCCCGCCTGGCCTTCGCGCACGAGGACGACGTGCCGGTGCTGGACGTCATCCCCTTGTTCGAGCAGCTCGAGGACCTTCTCGGCGCCGTTGATACCTTGGACGAGATGATCAAGCTCCCCGAGGTTCGTCGTCGCTTGGCCCAGACGGGCGGACGCCTTGAGGTCATGCTGGGCTACTCCGATTCTTCCAAGGACGCCGGCCCCACCTCGGCTACCTTGGCCCTGCACGAGACGCAGGCCGCCATTGCCAAGTGGGCCGACGCCAACGGCATCGACCTTATCCTCATGCACGGCCGCGGCGGCGCCGTTGGCCGCGGCGGCGGTCCCGCTAACCGCGCCGTCCTGTCGCAGCCCAAGGGCTCGGTCAACTGCCGCTTTAAGCTTACCGAGCAGGGTGAGGTCATCTTCGCGCGCTACGGCGACCCCACGCTGGCCCGCCGCCACGTCGAGTCTGTCGCTGGCGCCACGCTGCTGCAGAGCGCTCCTTCGGTCGAGTGGACCAACACCGAGTCCACCGAGAAGTACGCCGACCTGGCGGCCGTCTTGGACGAGGCATCGCATGAGCGCTACCTTGACCTTCTCAACACCGAGGACTTTGCTTCGTGGTTTAGCACGGTCACGCCGCTGGCCGAGGTTGGCCTTATGCCCATTGGTAGCCGTCCCGCCAAGCGCGGCCTGGGCGCCAAGAGCCTGGACGACCTGCGCACCATCCCCTGGATCTTCTCGTGGAGCCAGGCGCGCATCAACCTGGCCGCGTGGTACGGCCTGGGCACCGCCTGCGAGAAGCTGGGCGACCTTGAGCTGCTACAGGCCGCCTACAAGGAGTGGCCGGTCTTTGCGACCTTCATCGACAACATCGAGATGTCGCTTTCCAAGACCGACGAGCGCATTGGCAAGATGTACCTGTCGCTGGGCGACCGCGACGATTTGTCTAGTAAGGTCTTGGACGAGATGGAGCTCACCCGCAAGTGGGTCCTGGCCATCGTGGGCGACGAGTGGCCGCTGCAGAACCGCCGCGTCCTGGGCCCGGTCATCCGCATGCGCCTGCCGTTTGTGAACGTCCTCTCGGTCACGCAGGC
>CAVEMP010000239.1:10755-19665 GCA_963616835.1 uncultured Oscillospiraceae bacterium
TCAAGCTACGAGGTAGCCAGAGCTGCACGGAGGCCCCCAATGGTACGTGTATGCGGGTGACGGCAAGGCCGTTGCACTGGTGAGCCCCGCGCAGGCACGCGCCCCTGTGCGCCAGCAGAATAAAAGCTGGCATCCAATTCCATTAGATGCTTTATAGACCGTGGATGAACGGGGTGCATAACTATGCCTAAGAATGCCAACGAGATTGTTTTGTTCGAGTCCTCTGACGAGCAGATTTCTTTGCCCGTGAGCGTGGATGAAGAGACTGTTTGGCTTACGAAAGACCAGATGGCAATGCTTTTTTGACCGAGACAGGGCGGTCATCACGCGCCACATCTCAAATGTGTATAAGGAAGGTGAGCTGGAGCGTGAAGCAACCTGTGCAAAATTTGCACAGGTTCAAGTCGAGGGCAACAGGGAGGTCGAGCGAACGTATGAGCGCTTCAACCTCGATGTCATTATCTCTGTTGGGTATCGAGTCAAGTCGCGTCGCGGCGTGGAGTTCCGGCGTTGGGCCACAGGCGTGCTGCGCGAGTACGTTTTAAAGGGCCATGCTGAGAACCGCCGCCGACTTGAGCAACTGGGGCAGATCGTGAGTGTGATGGACCGCGTACCGGAGTCGCTGGGCGCGTCGGATATCCTCTCGGTGGTAAAGGCCTATACGAGCGCGCTTGATCTTCTCGATGATTACGATCACCAGCGTGTAGGGAAGCCGCAGGGGAGCGCCAAGGCCGTTCACGTTCTTGAGTACGACGAGTGCTGTGAGCTTATTGAATCCATGCGCTTTGCGGGCGAGAGCAGCCTGTTTGGCGTGGAGAAGGACGGGTCGTTTAAGTCGAGCATTGCGGCTATCTATCAGAGCTTTGCCGGTTAAGAGATCTACCCAAGCTTAGAGGAGAAGGCCGTGAACCTGCTCTACTTTGTCACAAAGAACCACTCGTTCCTTGACGGTAACAAACGAATCGCCGCTTCGCTGTTCCTATACTTTCTCGATGTGAACGGCGCACTGTGGGTGGACGGGCGCAAGCGCGTGCCCGATAGCGTGCTCGTTGCAGTGACCATCATGATTGCCGAGTCTAATCCCAAGGAGAAAGAGGCCATGGTCGCTTTGGTCATGAGTTTTCTCTCGCCGCAGTTTGCGTAGTCTTCTGGGCGGCAAGATGTGCCGTCGGCTTAATTCGACAACCTGTTGACCAGGCCTTTTATGGCGGTTTTTATAGGTCGCGTGCTAGTATTTGAGCTGCAGAGAGCTTCAATGGATTGGAGAGCGACATGACTCAGGATAAGCGTGAGCTTACTAGCCAGGAACTCGACAGCGCGTGCGGCGGGGACGCCGGTCCTACGGTTCTTGATATGGGCCGTGTTACCAAGTTCGTTGAGAATAGCCAGGGACGCACGGTTGGCGAGTATATTGACGGCATTCTCTATTACCAGCCTTGCGAAGTCTGCAAGAAACCCATGTGGCTCCACATTTTTGTATGGCAGTGCACCGAAAAGAACCACACCGAGACACTCTGTCCTACCCTCGTGCCCTGGCCCGGCACCGAGGAGGAGCTTAAGGCTGCGTCGCTTTGACCGTAGATGATGCGTAGTTGGTTGGGAGGCAATAGGCATGACTGTTAACATGTGCGAGCTTAACGAGCCGGAGCTTAATCGGGTTGCAGGCGGAAACATGTTTATTCAAGAGGACCGCCCCGAGTATTACTACAACTCTGCAAATGACTTGATTGGCTATAAGCTGGGTATGAAATAGACCATTCAGTTTGTGCCCTGTGATAAATGCGGCAAACCGATGCATAAGGGCTGCTGTGGTTGGTATTGCGATCCGTGTGACAGGCATCTGGTTTTTGTGACCACCTATCCCTGGCGTGGCACTGCAGATTCGCTGATAGCTGCCGCGGGGTAACGGCACCCACAGCGCCGACTTTCTCGCCCTCTTGCCAGCGACTCGGCGGGAGGGCGCGTTAAATCGACAACTCGTTGACCAGCGCTTTTATGACGATTTACTTTAATTGCGGCGGTAGTATTTTGAGCCACAGAGAATGACCTTTTACCGAGCGGAGGCCTACCATGACCCAGAACAAGCGTGAGCTTACCAACCAGGAACTCGACAACGCGTGTGGCGGGGACTCCGGCCTCAATATCTTTGACCTGGATCGCGCAAGCAAGACTGTTAAGAATAGCAAAGGACGTACGGTTGGTGAGTATATTGACGGCATTCTCTATTACCAGCCCTGCAATATTTGTAAGAAGCCCATGTGGCTCCACATCATTGCTTGGGAATGCACTGTAGAGAACCACTCATCTGATACCCTTCCCTCCATCGTGCCTTGGACCGGCACCGAGGAGGAGCTTAAGGCTGCGTCGCTCTAACCGTTCTTGCGCGAACCTTAAGTGAAAGGGGAAAGATCATGACACAGAACAAGCGTGAGCTTACCAACCAGGAACTCGAAAGCGCGTGCGGCGGGGATTCCGACCTTGATGTCTTTGATTTGACCCGCGCCACCTCGTTTGTTGAGAACAGCAAGGGCTGGACAGTCGGTGAGTATATTGACGGCACTCTTTATTATCAGCCCTGCAATGTTTGTAAGAAGCCCATGAGGCTCTACATTGCAGACTGGCGCTGCACCGAGCAAAACCATACGGCTACGTTTTGGCCTAAGCTCGAGCCTTGGACCGGTACCGAAGAAGCACTTAAGGCCGCGTCGCTCTAGCGCCTGCTACCGGATAATTTTTAGCCTTTACGGGTTTTGCTGCTTGTAGGAAGCCGAAGGGTTTCTCATCGCACGATAAAGGGGTTGTTGGAAGGGGAGTTTTCCAACAACCCCTTTATCGCGAAGATCTGCAGCGGTGGCCTCGTGTAAAAGTCACCCGGTTCGAACTTTTTCACCGGTTTGGGTTGAATTCAGTGCGAGTTAGTACTAGGTTACTTAGCGTATGTATTGTTTACTTTGGCCAACTTTTTGCCGGCGGGTGGTCGAAAATCCCCCCCCGCCAGCGTATGAGGCTAGGAGGAAATATGTCACTGGAGGGCGCAATGCAGGGTGTGGCAACCAACTCCGCGGCACCGGTGAGCGTGTCTGGCGTTCTTCCCCTTGCCATGCTGGGCGAGGACGAGACGGCAACCGTCGCCAAGGTCAAGGGTAACACCGAGCTTCGCAAGCACCTCTCTGACCTGGGCCTGGTTGAGGGCGCAGAGGTCAAGGTCATCTCGCGCGTCAACGGCGATGTGATCGTTAACGTCAAGGGCACGCGCCTGGCGCTCAACCGCACCATGAGCTCGCACATTATGGTGGCTCTTTAGGTCCACATGGCCTCGCGTCCTTCTGGGCGCATCAAATCCGGTTTTTATCAAAGCGACCCGAAGCCTGTTTGCCCGGGCCGCAGGGAAAGAAGGGAAATCAATGGCAACTCTTAAGGATGTGAAGGTGGGCCAGAGCGCGACTGTTGCCAAGCTTAACGGCGCCGGCGCCTTAAAACGTCGCATCATGGACATGGGCCTTACCAAGGGCACCCGCGTCTACGTCAAGAAGGTGGCTCCTTTGGGCGACCCCATCGAGCTTACTGTTCGTGGCTACGAGCTTTCTATTCGTCTTGACGAGGCCGCCAACGTTGATGTCTCTGATGTCAAGGACGGCGAGTAGCATCTAAGGTTTGCCCTGGTAGCGAACCTTTTTTAATGGCCGTCAAGTTACCGTTATCTAACTGCTGGGCTCTTCTCGGCAGTTGACTAGTTCGAGCAAGGAAAGGCTAGGAATGGCAGAAACCTTCATTGGTCTCGCAGGTAATCCCAACTGCGGTAAGACCACGCTCTTCAACGAGCTGACCGGTTCCAACGGTTACGTGGGCAACTGGCCCGGCGTTACCGTTGAGAAGAAGCAGGCCAAGTGGCGCGCCGACAAGGAGGTCACCTTTGTCGACCTGCCCGGCATCTACTCCCTCTCTCCGTACACCCCCGAGGAGGTCGTCTCGCGCGACTATATTGTCAACGAGCGCCCCGACGCCCTCATCGATCTTATCGACGTGACCAACCTGGAGCGCAACCTCTACCTGGCCACCCAGGTGCTCGAGGCCGGCCGTCCCGTGGTCATTGGTCTTAACATGTGCGACCTGCTTAAGGAGCGTGGCGATCAGGTTGACACCAAGAAGCTCTCTGAGCGCCTGGGCGTCCCCGTCATCGAGGTCTCGGCTCTGCGCAACACCAACATAGACGAGCTTGTTAAGACCGCCGTTGCCGCCAAGACCCCTGCGACCGGCACCAAGTGCTTCTCGGCCGAGGTCGAGGAGGCTCTGGGTAAGATTGCCGAGAAGATCGGCGACGCCTGCACGCCCGAGCTTTCCCGCTGGTACTCCATCAAGGTCTTTGAGCGCGACGCCGAGGCCATTAAGCCGCTGTCCCTTAGTAAAGAGCAGCTCGCAGCCATCGAGCCCATCATCGCAGCCGTCGAGGAGGCCCGCGACGACGACTCCGAGTCCATCATTACCTCCGACCGCTACGACTGGATTTCCCAGACCATGGCGGCCTGTGTCAAGAAGGCCCCCAAGAAGCTCACCACTTCTGAGAAGATCGATAAGATCGTCACCAACCGTATTCTTGGCCTGCCCATCTTTGTCTGCGTCATGGTGCTTGTCTACTACATCGCCATCTCGACCGTGGGCACCGCCGGCACCGATTGGGTCAACGACAACCTCTTTGGCGACGGCTTCTTTGTGAACGGCGCTTCTCAGCAGCAGTATGAGGCCGACCACGAGGAGTGGGCCGACAAGCACTACGGTGACCAAGTTGCCGGCTATGTTGCCGCCGCTGTCGAGCAGGGTGTCTTTACCGAGGATAAGGCCACCGAGGCCACCGACGCCTCTGACTCCATTGCCGAGGGCTCCAAGGATGCCGACCTGACCACCGTGATCACCGACTTCGCTGCTACCTGCAAGAAGTCCGGCGTTGTTGCCACCAACGTGCCCGTGACCGACGAGGACGGCAACGAGACCGACGAGGTCATCGACTCCGTTGACGCCGACGGCTTCCTGAAGGCTGTCGAGGGCGTTGCCAGCGAGCCTGCTATGGAGGACTACGACGGCTTCGTGCCCTCTATCCCCAGCGCTGTCGAGGGCTGGCTCACCAACATCGGCGCCTCTGACATGGTAATCGACCTTGTGGTCAACGGCATCGTGGGCGGCGTGGGCTCTGTCTTGGGCTTCATCCCGCAGATGTTCGTTCTCTTTGTCCTTCTTTGCTTCCTTGAGGACTGCGGCTACATGTCGCGCGTCGCCTTTGTTATGGACCGCGTCTTCCGTCGCTTTGGCCTGTCCGGCAAGTCTTTCATCCCCATGCTGATCAGCTCTGGCTGCGGCGTCCCCGGTGTCCTTGCCACCAAGACCATCGAGAACGAGAAGGACCGTCGCATGACGGCCATGCTCACCACGATGATTCCCTGCGGCGCCAAGACGCCGATCATCGCCCTGGTCATGGGCGTGCTTATTGGCGGATCCGACGCCTGGTGGGTTGCCCCTATGTTCTACTTCATGGGCATCGCCGCGATCATCATCTCGGCCATCATGCTCAAGAAGACCAAGCCCTTCCAGGGCGAGCCCGCTCCCTTTGTGATGGAGCTTCCCAACTACCACTTCCCGACGCTCAAGTCATGGTGGCTGCACGTTTGGGAGCGCGTCTCTTCTTACATCAAGAAGGCCGCAACCATCATCTTTGCCGCTTCTGTCGTGGTCTGGTTCCTCTCTAGCTTTGGCTTTGCCAACTGGCTGGGCGGCAACGGCGCCTTTGGTTACCTTGCCGGCATGGAGGACGTCCCGCTGAACTCCGCCGACTACTCTCTGCTGGCCGTCATTGGCGGTGCCCTGGGCATCATCTTTGCTCCCCTTGGCTGCGACTACTGGCAGGCAACCGCTGCCTCCATCAGCGCCCTTATCGCCAAGGAGAACCTGGTCTCTACCTTTGGTACCCTCTACGGCCTGGGTGGCGCGACCGAGAACTCTGTCTCTATGTGGACCGGCTTTGCCGCCATGTTCACCGATGCCTTCGGCGTCATGCACGTTGGCGCTATGTGCGCGTTTGTGGCCTTCAACATGCTCGACGCGCCGTGCTTTGCCGCCATGGGCACCATCCGTCGCCAGATGGACGACGCCAAGTGGTTCTGGTTTGCCATTGGTTACCAGTGCGTCTTTGCCTGGGTCGTGGGCCTGATCATCAACCAGCTGTGGGAGCTCTTTGTGCTGGGCAACTTTGGCTTCTGGACCGTCGTCGCCTTTGTGGCCCTGGCCGGCATCCTCTTCCAGCTCTTCCGTCCCATGCCTAAGTACGACAAGACCGACGACAAGATCTTGTCCAGCCTCACCGAGGCCTAAGCCTTGACCTGTTAGACCTTCTCGGCTACTGCGACTGAATTTGCTTAGGCACCGAGAAGAACAGCGCGCCGCCGACGCTTCACATCTGTGGGTGTCGGTGGCGCGTTTTATTCGGGCTTCGCTTAACAATCGCTATCAACAGGCCCATAATGGGCTGTGACAATCTGTCAATAACCACGTCGTAAGGAGAACATCATGAAGTCTGGTTGGTTTGTCGCTATGGGCGCCGCGGGCGCCGCCGCCGTCGCGGGCCTTGCCAACTGCGGCGCGCTTCACAAGGCCGCCGTCGCCGTCACCACCGCGGGCATCAAGGTTTCCGACGCCGTGACCGCCGAGACCCAGGCCATCGTCGACGACGCCAACGACGCTTGCGCCGAGGCCCGTCGCCAGGCCAAGATCGACGCCGCCGTGGCCGACCGCATGGCTGCTCTTGAGGCCGACATCCGCGCCGAGGTTACCGCAAAGGTCGACGCCGAGGGAGCCGAGGCTTAAATCCACCATGGTCTTCGACATCGTCTCGGAGATCCCCGGAAGGATTCGCCTGCGCTGCGGTCGCAACCTATTCTCGGCAGAAGAGGCCCGCGGCGTTTCATACCAGCTCATGGGCCTCGACGGTGTACGTACCGCCGAGGTCCATCCTTCTGTGGGCTCCATCCTCATAACCTTTGAACCCGCCGCGCGCAACGCCGTCTTGGCCGCCGTGCGCTCGCTCGATCCGCTGGCTCTGCCCGTGGCCGAGGTGGGCCTGGGCACGCGCGAGGGTGCCCTTGAGGTGAGCCTCGAGAACAACCGCTTCCAGGTAGAGGTGGGTAACCTCATTGCCTGGCGCGTCATCAAGCGCGTGCTGCTGCCCGCGCCGCTGCGCGCCGTCATCACGAGCCTGAGCGCCGTAGGCTACGTGATCGAGGGCCTGCGCCACCTTTTGGCCGGCGAGATTACCGTCGAGGTACTGGACGCCACCGCCATCGCGGTCTCGTGTCTGCGCCGCCAGTTTAGCGAGGCGGGCACGATCAGCTTCTTGCTGTCCCTCTCGTCGCTGATGGAAGAGCACGTGCAGTCGCGCGCCCACCTGGCGCTTCGCGACGGCATGATCGTGCGCAGCGAGAGCGTTTGGGCCGTGGTCGACGGCCAAGACGTCCAGGTGCGCACCGAGGACGTGCGCCGCGGCATGGTGCTTCACCTGGGCGCGGGGCAGGTTCTGCCCGTCGACGGCGTGGTTGTGGACGGCCAGGGCGAGATAGACGAGTCCTCGATGACCGGCGAGGCCGCGCTGGTGCGCAAAGAGGCAGGTTCCACGGTCTTTGCAGGCACGGCGCTTGAGAACGGCGACCTAAAGGTGAGCGTCACCGCGCCGCCGGGCTGTGCCCGCATCGACGGCATCGTGAGCCTGGTCGAGGAGTCCGCGGAGCTCAAGGCAGGCGTCCAGTCACGTGCCGAGAAGCTCGCCGACGGCCTGGTGCCCTACAGCTTCCTGGCCTTCTTTGGAATTCTTGCCGTCACGCGAAACCTCAATAAGGCGATGGCCGTGCTGATGGTCGACTACTCGTGCGCGATTAAGCTGTCGACCCCGCTGGCCGTCATGAGCGCCATGGACGAGGCCACGCGCCGCGGCTTTACCGTGCGCGGTGGCAAGTACCTTGAGGCCCTGGCCGCGGCCGATACCGTGGTCTTTGACAAGACGGGCACCCTGACCAACGCCACGCCCGCCGTCGCCCGCGTCATTAGTTGCTCGGGCGCCACCGAGGAAGAAATCTTGCGTCTGTCTGCCTGCATCGAGGAGCACTTCCCGCACAGCATGGCCCGCGCCATCGTGGCCGAGGCCCAAGCCCGCGGCCTGATGCACGAGCAGGAGCTCCACGCCGATGTGCGCTACGTGGTGGCCCACGGCATCGCCACGCGCGTCGACGGCGACGAGGTCTGCATCGGCAGCGCCCACTTTGTCTTTGAGGACGAGGGCGTCGAGAAGCCCACTGGGTTGGACGATCTTCTCGCCACCGAGGCAGGGGCGTCCTCGGTGATCTACATCGCGAAGAACCGCGTGCTGTTGGGCTGCATCTGCATCAGCGACCCGCCTCGCGCCGAGGCCCGCGGTGTCCTGCGGCGCCTGCGCGAGCTGGGCTTCACCAACCTGGTGATGATCACGGGCGACTCGGAGGCCTGTGCGCGCCACGTGGCCGCCGACCTGTGCCTGGATGGCTACTTTGCCCAGGTTTTGCCCGAGGACAAGGCTAGCCATGTGCAGCGCCTGCGCGACGAGGGCCACACTGTGGTCATGGTGGGCGACGGCATCAACGACTCGCCCGCGCTGGCGGCGGCCGACGTCTCGGTCGCCATGTCTGACGCGAGTGACATTGCCCGTGCCGTGGCCGACGTGCTGGTGCACGACTCGTCGCTGGAGTCGCTGGTCACCATGCGCGTGCTGGCCGAGCGCCTGATGGAGCGCATCCACAAGGATTACCGCTTTATCGTGGGGTTCAACTCTGCGCTTATCGCCGCGGGCGTGGCAAGCCTCATGCCCATCACCACGGCCGCGTACCTGCACAACGCGTC
>CAVEMP010000240.1:0-3593 GCA_963616835.1 uncultured Oscillospiraceae bacterium
TGGCTGTCCCTCAAGGTATACAAGCAGCCGGCGAGATAGGCGTCTCGCCGGCTGTGGGATACAACGTTGTGCCCGCGCGGCCCGCGGCTATGTGCTGCGGTCCGCATTTGTGACTGCCTGATTGGCGATCTTCTCCGTGTCCTTCTCGGTGCCCTACTTGACGTCCATCGCTCGCATGGCGTTGAGAATCGCGATGATTGCCACGCCAACGTCGCCAAAGACGGCTAGCCACATATTGGCGATGCCCAGGGCTGTCAGGACCAAGATCAACAGCTTGACTGCCAGGGCAAACACGATGTTTTGCCACACAATGCCCATGGTGCGGCGGGCAAGCTGGATGGCGCGGGCAATGTTGGAGGTTTTGTCGTCCATCAACACCACGTCGGCCGCCTCGATTGCGGCGTCCGAGCCCATGGCGCCCATGGCGATTCCCACGTCGGCGCGGGTGAGCACCGGCGCGTCGTTGATGCCGTCGCCAACAAAGGCCAGCTTGTGCTTCTCGTCGCGCCCGGCGAGAAGGTCCTCGACGCGGGAGACCTTGTCGGCGGGCAAAAGCTGGGCGTGGTACTCGTCAAGGCCCAGGCGCGCGGCCACGCCGGCGGCAACTTCCTCGCGGTCTCCGGTGAGCATGACGCAGCGGGTTACGCCAATGCGGTGCAGGTCGGCAATGGTTTTCTCGGCGTCCGCTTTGACGGTGTCGGCAATCACGATGTGCCCGGCGTAGGTGCCGTCAACGGCCACGTGCAGGATGGTGCCTACCACGTCGCAGACTGTGGCGTCGATGCCGTGCGCGGCCATGAGTTTGGCGTTGCCCACCAGGACCTCGCGGCCGTCGACCGTGGCCACGACCCCGTGGCCGGCTTCCTCGGCGGCGGCCGTCACACGGGCGGCGTCTACGTGGCCGCCGCAGCCGGTAAAGGCATCGCGCACCGAGGCGGCGATGGGATGATCCGAGAAGGACTCGGCCGCGGCCGCGACCTCGAGCAGGCTCTTCTCGTCAAAACCTTGTGCCGCATGTGTGGCAACCACCGAGAAGGTCCCGTTGGTGAGGGTGCCCGTCTTGTCGAAGACCACGGTGTCCACCTCGGAGAGGGCCTCGAGATAGTTGGAACCTTTGACAAGGACGCCCAGCTTGGAGGCCCCACCAATGCCGCCAAAGAACGACAGCGGCACGCTGATCACCAGCGCGCACGGGCACGAGACAACCAGGAACGTCAGGCCGCGCAGGATCCAGGTGGACCAGGAGCCCGTGAGCAGGCCGCCCACGACGGCCAACGCCGCGGCCGAGAGGGTGACCGCCGGGGTATAGACGCGGGCGAAACGGGTAATGAAGTTCTCGGTCTTGGCTTTCTTCTCGCTGGCGTTTTCGACAAGCTCGAGGATGCGGCTTACCGTGGACTCGCCAAAGGGCTTGGTCGTGCGCACCTTGATGAGGCCGCTCATGTTGATGCAGCCCGAGACCACGTCGTCGCCGGCCGTGGCTCCGCGCGGCATGGACTCGCCGGTCAAGGCCGCGGTGTCAAGCTGCGTAGTGCCTTCGACGATGACGCCGTCGATGGGCACGCGCTCGCCGGGCTTCACGACGATGACGCTGCCCACGGCCACGTCGTCGGGGTTCACCTGGGTCAGGTTGCCGTCGGCGCCCTCGATGTTGGCGTAGTCGGGTGCGATGTCCATCATCGAGGCGATGGACTTGCGGCTTTTGCCCACGGCGTAGGCCTGGAAGAGCTCGCCCACCTGGTAGAAGAGCATGACGGCCGCGCCCTCGGCCATGTGGGGCTCGGTGTCGGGGAAGGCGATCATGGCAAAGGCGCCGATGGTTGCCACCGCCATAAGAAAGCTCTCGTCAAAGGCCTGGCCACGGCGGATGTTGTTCCAGGCTTTCTGCAATACGTCGTGGCCGGCAATTGCGAAAGGCACCAGGAACAGGACAAAGCTCGCATAGATGTCGAGCTGCTCGCCAAAGAGGGCCGTCAAGGCGCCCAGCTCGTTTGCGGCAAATACCACGACAAAGATGGCCAGTGCCAACAGGATGCGGCGGAATTTGTGCTCAAGTGACTCTTTCTTGCGACGTTTCTTTTTCTTCTTCGTGGGGTCCGGCTTCTTGGCGGTTGCCATGTCCTCTCCTTAAATTGAACGTGTGAGCAAGTGCTCATATATGGTGTCGAGAAAAGCCCGCCGAATGCGCGGCGGGCGGGTAGGCGGGTACTAGCGAATGATCTCGCAGTCGGGCTCGGCCTCGGCGGTGAACTCGACCACGCGGTCAAGGACCTCGTCGAACTCGTCGTCTGCGGCCTCGATGGTGAGCTTTTGCGTCATGAAGTTGACCGAGACAGAAAGGACACCGTCCAGCTGGGACAGCTCGTCTTGCAGCTCGCGGGCGCAGTTAGCGCAGTCGATCTCGTCGAGTTTGAATTGCTTCTTCATGGCAAAAAACCTTCCTTCCAAAGGTGTTTATGAACGTGGTTACTCGCAGATGTGGCTCATGCCCTGGTTGAGCATGGTGTAGACGTGGTCATCGGCCAGAGAGTAGACAATGTTTCTGCCGTCGCGCTCGAACTTAACCAGGTGCGCTTGCTTCAAGGTGCGCAGCTGGTGCGAGACCGCCGACTGCGTGCTGCCGGTCTCCTCGGCGATGTCTGCCACGCACAGCTCGCGGCCCATGAGGGCGAACAAGATCTTGATGCGCGTGGTATCGCTAAAGACCTTGAAGAGGTCGGCCAGGTCGTAGAGCAGCTCCTCGTCGGGCAGCTCCTCGGGTGCCTTGCCCACCGGGATGGGCCCCTGCGACTCGTTGACCATCGTTGTCTCCTCTCACATCTGATGCTTTGATTATATGAGCATCTATTCATACGTCAACCATGAGGGCAAACTTATGCGCTTGGTGCTGGTGCGGTTGCATGCTGATTGACTGAAGCGTTTCAATCGATGGCGGCATGCCCCTCGATAGCTCACGCGCGACTTATTCCACTTTAAAGCCGGACTCGTAAAGTAGACCTCAAATGCACCACTGCGTTCAACTGGGAAAACGCTATGGCCTACCTCTTTGCTACTTGGCAACGCTAGCTTTAAAGTGGAATAAGTCGCGTGAGGGTTCGCGGACCTGTCCGCAAACCCTTTTTGGCCATGAAAAAGGCGCCCTGGGGGGCGCCGGTGGTGCTGGTTGGTTGTAAAGCGGGGGAGGCGGGCCTACCTAAAGATGACCTCGCCGGACTTGTCGTCCATGCCGTCGACGATGGCCAGCGACTCGACCTGGTAGCCGCGCTCGCGCAGCTGGGCGCCGCCGGGCTGGAAGCCCTTCTCGATGGCGATACCGATGCCCTCGACCACAACACCAGCCTCGTTACAGATCTCAAGCAGACCGTGAAGCGCGCAGCCCATGGCCAAGAAGTCGTCGATCACGATGACGTGCTCGCCCTTGTTGAGGAAGCGCTTGGCCACGATGACCTCGTAGATGCGGCCTTTGGTGTAGCTCTTGATCTGGGTGCGGTACTGCTCGCCGTCGAGGTTTTTGCTCTCGGTCTTGCGGGCAAAAACCACGGGCACGCCGCCAAAGTGCTGCGACGCGACGCAGGCAATGCCAATGCCCGAGC
>CAVEMP010000241.1:0-25321 GCA_963616835.1 uncultured Oscillospiraceae bacterium
GCTTGCCAAGTGGCAGACCATCGACCAGGTTCCTTCGCAGTACCGCGCGGAGTAGTTACAAAGAAGAACTGCTCGTTTTGTCTCTCCCCAGAGGGCCCCGACGCTGTTTCGCGTCGGGGCCCTTCTCTATCTTGCGAGCTTTTTCGATATCTGCATGTTTTACGGTTGACGCTGCGAGCTTTTTACGTATCTGCATGCTCCGTTGGCGCCTTATGCCCCGAATTGGTTCCAACTTTGATACGCCAACTGGCCTTTTCTTTGCGCAACGTTAGTGAGGTCCCGATTGAGCATGCAGATATCGAAAAAGCTCGCAGCTAAATCCCCTCAACATGCAGATATCGAAAAACCTCGCAGAGGTTGAAACCGGGTCCATGCGTTGCCCCATCGTAAAACCCTTCGATGTTTGTACAAACACCGGCACAAACGAGGAAATAGGTCCTTCTTCGCACAAACATCGGCTTGAATTAGGAAGGTTCGTACAAACATCGGCGCGGCACTAGACGCGACCCCAGGCGCGGGCGGCGAGAAGAACGGCGTGAGACCTTATTTTTGACTGAAAACGCCTCACTTATTCCATTTGGCGCGTCGATCCTCGCGGCGTCCTATATCAAAACCTATCCTCGACTATGCGGTAGCGGGCTGGTTGGAACGTCGCATTGCTGCTGCTTCGAATCAAGTGATTTCGCTGAGGGGGTTATGTGGTTACTCTTGCCGGGCATTCGATTGCCGGATCGGTTAAGAAAGTTAACCAGGACGCATACTGTGCCTTGACGGCAATGACCGGCCTCGGCGAGGCGTCGCTTATCGCGCTCTGTGACGGTGTCGGCGGCTTGTCTGGCGGCGAGATCGCCAGCTCCACCGTGATCAGTGAGTTCTCCTACTGGTTCGAGGATTCCTTTCCAACCTACTCGTCCTTGAATACCAAAGATGACACGGTTGACCTTGCAAATATCAAGGGCGCGTGGACGAGTCTCATGGATAAGCTCAATTCCCGTCTGTGGAGCTATGGACAAAATCGCGGCGCGCGATTGGGCACCACTCTGACCGCGCTGCTTGTCTTTGAGAACCACTATGTGATAGGCCATGTTGGCGATTGCCGTGCCTACCTTTTGCGTCAGGGCTCTTTTGAGCAGCTCACGCGCGATCAGACCCTTATTCAGCGTGAGATCGATGCAGGCAGGATCGGCGCAAAAGAGGCGCTGACCAGGCCAGAGAGCTCGGTGATTCTGCAGGCTGTGGGCGCCCAGGAAGGAATCGACCCCGTCTTTACTTGCGGCCCGATTACGGACGGTGACACGATCCTGCTTTGCTGCGACGGTTTCTATCGCAGGCTGGACATGGGCGGCCTGGCTCATGCCCTTGGCGAGAATCTTCCGTTAACCAGCGATGCCATCTCAAACGCACTCGCCCAGGCCGCCGACCAGGTAATGGATGCCGGCGAGAGGGACAACATCACGGCCGTTTGCCTGCATGTTTCCCGCGAGGACTCCTCTACCTCCGTGCTTAACTGTGGCGACGAGGCTACCACCTGCATTGAAGGGGATGAGTAGCCTTGGCACAAATCGGCGACATCATCGACGGAAAATACGAAGTGCTCTCTCTTGTTGGGCGGGGTGGAATGTCGCGCGTATGGCTTGCGCGCGACAGCCGCTTGAACAAGCTCTGGGCCATCAAGGAGATTGGCCGCACGGCCCGCGACGTAAACAACGAGGTGGTCGTCCAAAGCCTCATCACTGAGGCCCATCTCATGAAACGGCTTGATCACCCGATGCTCCCACGCGTCGTCGATATCATCGAGGACGGTAGGACCATCTTTGTTGTCATGGACTACGTCGAGGGCGCGTCCCTTAAGCAAACGATGCGCGCGGCCGGCCATCCCATGGAGGAAGCCGACGTGATTGCTTGGGGAATCCAGCTTTGCGATGCCCTCGAGTATCTCCACACCAGAACACCTCCTGTTATCTACCGCGATATGAAGCCTGACAACATCATGCTTCGCGAGGACTCGACGGTGCGCCTTATCGACTTTGGCATTGCCCGCGAGTACAAAGAGGGAAAGTCGTCCGACACTAAGGTGCTTGGCACAAGGGGCTACGCTGCGCCCGAGCAATTCTCGCGTGATGCCCAGACCGATGCTAGGACCGATATCTATTCCTTGGGTGTAACGCTGTACGTCCTGGTAACCGGCCGCTCGGCTTCGACCGAGACATACTGGCACCCTATTCGCGAGATTAACCCTAAGCTCTCGGAGGGTCTTGAGCACATTATCGCCAAGGCCACTCAGGCAAATCCCGACGACCGTTATCAGACAGCGGCGGACATGCGCTATGACCTTGAGAACTACGAGAAGCTCACCGAAGGTTATCGTAGCGCCCTCAAAAAGAAGCTGGGCCGTTTTTCCTTGTTGCGGGCAGCCTCCATTGGCCTTGCCGTAGCGGGCGTCGTTTGCCTGGCCACGAGCCTTTATCTAAAGAACACAACGTACGAGTCGTATCTTTCCTCGGCTCGAGCCGCGAGTACCGAGTCCCTGGATTACTCGCCTTCGGCCGCCGAGAACTATTATGTCGATGCGATAGCTGTTGACCCGACACGCGTCGACACGTACTCGGAGCTTGTGGACAAAGTGTACAAAGCCGATCAGAACTTCTCGATTCAAGAGGCTTCTCGCCTCCAAGACATCATGGACACGTACCGTGCGAGAATCGAATCCCAAGACGGGTACGCAAAGCTGTGCTACGACATTGGCACCCTTTACTACGTTTACTACGAGCAAAACGACAACGATGAGTCTCGTGATTACGCTATGAGTGCCGGTATCCAGGCGGCTCAATGGTTCCAGGCAGCAATCGATCACTATGACGAGAAGGTCTCTTCGAATAAGGCCTGCACGCTCACCGCGTCCGAGAGGTCGTCTGCTCAGGTGTATGTGACGATCGGCGAGTTCTATCGCAAGCTCTCGCAGTCGACGCTGGAGGGAAGCGAGGGCAGCGTCTATGAGGGCTACTGGCAGTCGCTGGAGTCTGCCCTTGAGGGACTTTCGGACAAAGACCCGGTAATGGTGCGCTTGCGTCTTTGCCAGCTCATCAACCAGGCAGTCGTTTCTCCGACATACCTTAGCGGGTTTAAACGCGCGGGTGTTCCGCGCGAGCAGGTCGAGGCGCTGGTGAATAAGGCGAAGGCTATGGCTGAGGCGCTTGAGAACGACGCCGCGTCGAGCGAGAAGGCTCGGTCCATGTGGGCCTCTGTTCTCTCGGAAGAGACGAGGGCGGCGATATCGTCGAATATCGCGGCCGTTTACGAGAGCGCCGCCGCAACAGTTGCCGATAAGTCCTTGAGCCCTGCCGTATTGGGAGCGGGGGAGGATGTGTGATGACCCTTCAAGATATCTTGAGAATCGCCGGGATCGTTCTTTTGATCGGCGCGGTTTTGCTCGCGATTCTTGCCGCATACGTATATCGCGCTAGCGACATACGTGGAGTGAGGGCAGATCTGGCGGGCAAGCGGCGCAGTGATAAACCTGCACCAACCGCAAAGACACATGCAAAGAAGCAAGAGCCCAGCGTCGCGTCACCCGCCGAGGAGCAAAAGCCCCGCGTCGCGTTACCCGCCAAAGAGGACGAGTCGACGGTTGTCTTGGATTGCCCGACAAGCGAACAGCCGCATGAGTCCTTGTCGGACAAGCAGCCCAATTACCCGCAACAGGCGAAAACGCCTTCGTTTGGGTTTCGGATTACGCACAAAGAGGTCGTTTTAAACAGCGACAAGATCGTAGGGGAGTAAGCACTCATGGATACTTACAACAATCAAAGGCGAATCGCCCTTTCTAGCCGTGGCCGCATCGCGGCGGGCGCTATCGCGGCGAGTCTTGCCGTAACCGTCGCGGTGCCTGCTTTTGGCGTGGCGAGTAGATCCGGCATCGAGTTCGACATCGATGGTTTAACCGTTATCGATGGCATGAATTACGTGGCAAAGCAGGATAGCTACATCGCTCGCATAACTGTGCCCGCCGGCCTGGTATTCGATGCCGAGAAATCAAGCGTTTTTGCAAAGGGCGTCGACTCGAACGAGACCGATGCGTGGAGCGACGTGACTCCGGCCACAGCAAAGGACAAGGACCCCAAGGTATATGAAACAGCTCTTAGCTCGGACGAGGTTCTCGCCGGCGCCAAGGCAAGCATCGTCGTGAGTAAAAGAGGTTTTCAGCGCCCTGCCGAGACCCTTGAGATCGGTGCTGCCCACATCGATTCAGAGACTCCTGTAGTGACCATAAAAATGTCCCAGACACGAGCCGGTCAGGCTTCGGTCAAGGTCCAAGAAACGGACGCTAAAGAGCAAACTGTTGACTTCTACTCAAAGAAGGGGCTTAAGGCCACTGTCTCTGTTGATGATGCGACGTTCGATGCCTCTGCCACTAAGGTGAACGGCGTCTCTTTGGGCGATGCCCAGTGGGCAACATCTGGGACAACGCACACCACGACCATCGATTGCGCGGCGATTCAAGACATCAAGGTTGAGGCCGCAGACAAAATGGGCAACAGCTCTGTTGCCGAGTATGGACAGCAGGACTCGACCGTCGATGCAGACGGCAACAAGGTTGATGGACAAGTGTTCACGGTTGATGCATCGCTTCCGCAGACGTCCATCGAGTTCAACGGAACAGATTCAAAGTCCTACTTTAAAGACTCTGAGGTAACGGCCCGCGTGACCGTGAGCGCATTCGACTACTGCGCCGATACGACGATTGAGGTAAACGGAGAAACCCAGGACGATTGGGCGACCTCTGTTCTTGATGATGGCTCACATGTTTTCGAGAAGACCTTTGGCGCCGAGGGCTCATACCAAATCAGCGTGAACAACAACAAGGTTTGGGGAAAGGTTCCGGGCGATACCCCCAAGGCGCTGCTCGTCATCGACCGCACGGCTCCTGTTGTCGACGTCTCGTGGGATAAGACCGAGGCGACTAACGAGAAGTACTTCTCGACGTCTCGCACCGCAACGGTGACGATTACCGACGATAACTTTAGTGCAGACGCGACAGCGATCAAGGCTAAGGGCGCGACTGTGGGCGCCTGGTCTGTTGACTCGAAGAACCCCTCAAAACATGTTGCAACGGTCATATTTGAAAAGGACGGCACGTATGATTTGACGGTGGAGGCTCTCGACCTTGCGGGTAATGCTGCATCTACCTACGATTCCGGCGAGTTCGTTATAGATCAGAACGCGCCCAGAATCGATGTGTCTTGGGACAACGAAGGGCTTATAAACCGCAAGTATTACGCGAGGGCACGTACCGCCACCGTCGTTATCGCCGAGGAGAACTATGACCCGTCCCTTGTCAAGGTCGACGGAGCGACTGTTGTTTGGGATAAAAGAAACCCAAGGAAAGGCACGGCCGTGTTTTCCAACGACGGCGTCTACGACCTCAAGATTAGCGCCAGCGATCTTGCGGGCAACGTCGCGGCCTCCTATGACTCAAGTGAGTTCATCGTAGACAAAACTGCCCCGACTATATCGGTTTCCTGGGACAACCAAGACGCCAAGGGTTCTTACGGCGAGAAAACCTACTATGACGCCGCGCGCACGGCGACCATATCCTTCTCTGATGACAATTTCGACCAGTCCCTTGCGAGTGTTGAGGGTGGGACCCTGGTCTGGGACGAGAAGGACCCCAAGACGGCCACCGTTAGCTTTGCGGCCGACGGGGAGTATCGCCTTCGCGTTCATGCCGCAGATCTTGCCGGCAACGTTGCGGAAAGCTATGACTCCGGGACTTTTGTCGTCGACTTGGTTTCTCCGCAGGCGACCGTTACGTACGACCTTAATGAGTCAAAGAACGGCAAGTATTTCTCGTCTGCGCGCACGGCGACTATCGTCATAGACGAACTCAATTTTGATAAGGACCTTATCGAGGTTGCCGCTGATGGCGATGACGACTCATTCAAGGTCTCCGATTGGGTGGATGAGGGCTCCAAACACACCGCGACCGTTGTGTTTGGCAATTCTGATAAGGCTCTTAGCCTCAAGGTGAATGGCACCGACCTCGCGGGCCGTGCTGTCGAGTTTGGTAAGCTGGAAGATGGCTCTGTCGTCACAAGCTATGACTCAGGCGAGTTCTTTGTCGATGACGTGGCGCCTCTTGTTTCTATCGAGCGCGACAAGACCGCGACCAACAGCTATCAGGGTGTCGACTATTTCAACGAGATGGTCACCGCCACGATTACCGTTGTGGACGACCACTTTGACGCATCGGCTTCCTCTTTGTCTGTTTCCGGTTCCCTGAGCGAGACTGAGTGGGTCCAAAACGAAAGCGACCCCCACACCTGGACAAAGACCGTTGTTTACGATGAGGGCGCCGGAAAGACGCTGGCCGCCAACGTCGTCGACCTTGCCGGCAACAAGCCGGACGCGACAAAGTCGAACCTTGGCTGCGCCCCCTTTACCGTTGACATGACGGCGCCTGAGGTGAGCGACGTTAGCGTGAGCGTGGAAGCCGCTAACAATTATTCGGCGAATTTCTACTTCTATAACCGCGCGGCCGCGGCGACGATCAGTCTGCGCGACAACATTAGTCTCGAGTCGATCAGCATCGTGGATGGCGGCGACGGTTACTACGGCCAAGACGTCCTTGTGTCTTCTGACGCCATTGTCGGCAATGCTTCTGCCACGGCGACGTTGACCTTTGCCGATGGGCATGAGTTTGACCGCGACGTTGTCGTTAAGGCGATCGACCTCTCCAAGAACGTGCGCTACTGGAGCATCGCGCCTACGGGTAAGGCTCGTGTCCTTTCTGACCAAGAGGTCGAGAACCTCTCGGTCTATAACCCGAGTAAGATTTACCCCCAGGGCCTGCTTAAGGACTCCGTTGCGCCCAAGCTTGCTCTATCTGGAATCGAAGAGGGAGCGTACTACAACACCGAGAAGACCGTGACGCTTACGGTTGATGAGCTCAACTATCCCTACCTGCAGTCTTATGAGCCCGAGCAAGGTGTCTTCACGGTAACTAAACAGGAAGGCAGCGCCGGCCACGCCCAGAGTAGCTGGACGCGCGCGATAAGCTACCTTGGGGTGATCGCGCGCGAGGGCCTCTCGTTTACCGACGATCACGGTACGAGCTTTACCTACGACCAATACGGCATGAGCGAGACCTTTGCCCAGGATGGCCACTATGTCATTGATGCGCAGGTCACTGATCCTGCAAAGAACCAGGGAACGGCCCATTTGGCCGAGTTCACCATTGACCGCACGTCCCCGACCGTCGAGGTGAGCTTCGACAACAACGACGTTCGAAATGGCAAGTACTACAAAGCCGGCCGCACCGCGACCATCACCGTGACCGAGCATAATTTTGACTCGAGCCTCATCCAGATCGACACGACCGGCACGGTCGGCACGTGGAGCGACAACGGCGACACCCACACCGTGACCGTCTCGTTTGCAAGTGACGGTGTCCACAACCTCGCCGTCTCGGGTAAGGATAAGGCCGGAAATGAGTTGAGCCCCTATAAGGCCGATGAATTTGTCGTCGACCTTGTTGCCCCGACCGTCTCTATCACTGGTGTCGAGAAATCCTTTGCCTACAAGGGTGAGGTTAAGCCTGTCATTAGCTTTGCCGACGAGGCGAACTTCGACGCTTCTGCCGTGACGTACTCCCTTGCTGGAACAAAGAACGGCGAGGTTTCGTATGAGGTTGCCACCCTTGACGAGGGGCTTGGCAAAACGGTGAGCTTTGCTGATTTTGTCCGCGAGGCCGCTGTGGACGATATCTATACCTTGACCGCCCACATTACCGATCTTGCCGGCAACGAGGCAGAGGCTTCGCTTACCTTCTCGGTTAATCGCTTTGGCTCGACTTTCCGTGTGGTCGATGCCGCCTCGTACAAAGACAACGATGGCTATCTCACGAAGAGCCGTGCGGTCGTGGTTGAGGAGATCAACGTCTCTGGCGTGGCCTCGGAGGAGCACGGCGTGAGCGTCACCTCGGGTATGAATACAACGGAGCTTAAGCGTAACGAGGTCGCCTCGGACATCGGCTTCACGATTACCGAGGAGACCTCTGGGGATGCCGATTCGCGCGGCTGGGCCCTGTACCGCTACAACATTCCGGCGACCAATTTTCAGCAGGACGGGCGCTATCACGTGAGCGTGCGTTCCAATGACCTGGCGAGCAACATTAACTCGAGCTCCGACTTCTACGACCGTGCCGCCGGTGGCGAGTCTGCCGCTGAGGTCGACTTCATTCTCGACACGACGGACCCCGTAATTACCAACCTCAGCGTGAGCGAAGGCTCCGTTATTGAGGCCGAGGAATGCCAGGTCACCTTTAAGGTCGTTGAAAACATCGGGATTGCAGACGTTAAGGTCCTAGTTGACGGTAGCCAAGTCGATACATACTACGACGCCTATGGTAACTACAACTTTAAGGTGAACCAGGCTTCTTTCACCGACCGCAGCGTCAAGATCGTGGCGACCGACCTGGCCGGTCGCACCGGCGAGGCCCAGGTCTCGGGCTTCCGCGTGACTACCGATATCTTCGAGCTTCACTTGGCTTGGGTAATAGCAGGAGCCGCGGCGGCGCTTGCCGCGATCGCAGGAATCGTATATGCCCTGGTAAAGCGTTCCAAGCAGGAAAACAAGAGGTAAAGTGATGGGTTTGTACTGCGAGAAGTGCGGCGCCGAGCTTAAGCCGGAGTGGAGATTCTGTATCAAATGCGGGGCGACCTTGCCTGCCGTCCTGGTGTCTAAGGCGCAGGCACCCCACCTGGTGACTGTTCCGATGCCTGAGCAAAACGCAAGCCGCGAGCCAAAGAAGAACAGCTGGCTTAAATCCCTCTTTCCTTCTAAGGATACCCCGCAGGAAGCTTTAGAAGGCGTCCGTAGGTCTCCCGGCAAGATGGGTGGCGGTGAGCGCCTCGGCAGCGTGGAAGCGGGTGAAGAGGTCACCGAGATCTTCGATGGTCCTGGCACCTTGCCCGATTTCTATGATGCGGACGACCAGACCGTCGTTCTCGACGAAGCCCCAAAGGTCACCCTTGTGCGGCAAAAGACGGCAGAGACCCTTACGGCGCCGCTTCCTTTTGTGGTTGGAAAAGGCAGCGCCGCGGATGTGCAGATCAGCGGCAACCCAACAGTGAGTCGACGCCATGTTCGTTTTTATGTGCAGGACTGCAAAGTTTTCGTCGCCGATCTTGGCTCGACAAATAAAACCAAGGTCAACGGGGTTGAAGTAGCCTCAGATAGTCCCGTAGAGATCGGGGACGGGGATGACCTAAAGCTTTCGGACGAGCAATTTTGCGTTCGCGTTCAGTGGGATTGACCCGCTATAAGGAGCTTCGCCGGGTTTCTCGGCTGGCGATATAGGCCGTTTCTAGAATAGGAGAAGACATGAGTGAACAAATTCGCATGACACCTTCCGAGTTGCGCGACGGCGCAAAGAATCTGCAGTCGTTGAAGGAAGAGTGCCTGCAGAACTTAGGTGCGATGAAGACCGAGATCGACAGGATCGCCGCCGACTGGGAGGGCTCGAGCCAAAACGCTTTTGTTGCCAAGTTCGAGGAGACCTACAAGTCCACGACCGAGAGCCTGACCGACTCCGTCGACGGCATCTCCAAGATCCTTGAGACTTCCGCCGAGACGATCGAGGCGGCCGATGCGCAGATCGCAAGCGCGCTCAGGTAATTTGCGCCTGGCATTGGCATTAGCCGATCAATAAAACCGGAAGGGGGTCGCACATGAACATAAATGCAATGGACGGGGTGGAAAAGTCGGTTTCTGCCCAGTGTGTCTCGTTTGTGTTTTGCGATCCCCTCGCGGTTTCTGGGACGGCGTATAAGGTTCTAAGGAGTCAGGATCCCTCCAGGTTCATCGCCTGTGTGCGTTCCAGGGCCAACGGGCTCGATAAGCTGACGTACCTCACGAGGGGTTATGTCGCTTTGGCGGACCTCACGGCAGATCTTTCCCCTAAGCAAATGGCGCGGCTGCTTACCACGGCAGTCGATTCGCTCGTTTTCTTGAGAAACAACGGTTTTCTCTCGATGCAGAATGTCGTTTTTTCTCAAGACATGCTTTATGTTGACCAGAGAGCCCACAGGCTTTTGCTGGTCTACCTGCCGTTTTCTGCCTCTACCTCTGGCGGCAATCTGGATACGGCCCGCCAGGCCTATCGCACCTGTGCGACTGCGCTGGAGTCCGTGTGCGTTACGGGGTCTCCTATGTCTGGATTTGAGGAAACGGCCGCATATCGAGACGGGGACTTAACCGCTTTACTTTCTTTGCTTGGAGGCGTTGGCGAGAAAACCCGCGAGGTTAATGACGGCGCACTTCCTAAGAAAACGGCGAGGTGCACTGCCGCCGTGCCTCTAACGGCTCTTCTCCCCAATGACAAAGATTACGCCTGGGACGGGCGTGATTTAGCCGCCCCAAAACCAAGATGGTCGTTGGAGACGGTGTCTTTGCCAAAGAAAAAAATCCCTATTCCCAACGATTGCGCGGTGATGGGAAAAAGCCCCAGCCGTGCCGACGTCGTGTTGACGATGAGCCCCGCAATCAGCCGCATCCATTGCAAGGTTCGTCTCACGCAGGAGTTCGTCGAGTTTGAGGATCTTGGAAGCGCGAACGGAACCTTTGTGCGCGGAGCACGCTTAAAACCAGGCAACATCGCAAGGGCTGCCGAAGGCGACATCGTGCGGTTTGCCGATGTCTCGTTCGTGGTCAGAAGGGGAAGGTGACGCCGATGACAAAACCACTCGTTGTGCTTGCCGACCCGGATTCGCGTTACCTTGAGTCGCTCGAGGTAAAGCTGTTTGAGGATTTAGGCGACCGCGTAAGCGTCGAGACCATTACCAATGAGAGCTACCTCGAGTCGTTCTTAGGAAGGCCGCACGATATAGAGGCGCTGGTCATCGCCGAGGAATGGCTTGGTTTTGGCGTCGACCGTCAAAACGCTTCTTCTGTCATCGTTCTAACAGAAGACGATGACGCCGACCGCACGGGTAGCATCGAGGTCGATTACCTGTACAAGTACAGCAGCCTCGCCCTCGTCTACGGCAAGCTTGTGAGCACAAGCCCAAAGCTGCGCTCGGATGAGGCGGCGGGCACGGCTAAGCTCCTGTTGTTCTATTCCCCTCAAGGCGGGTCGGGTAAGACCACCTGCGCCTTGGGGGTCGCCGCTTGCTTGCGTGAGCGCTACAAGCGAGTCCTTTATATCGATGCCGAGAATATCCAGACCTTTGGGGGATTGATCAAATCTGCGGCGAGCGCCTCTCAAGAGATGCTGCGTTCCCTGCAGCAGTCCACGGGAAACGCTTTCGAGAGTCTGCGGGAGTTCGTGCGTTCCGATTTATTCGACTATCTTCCTCCTGCTCGCTCGTGCCTTACGGCTTGCGGTCTTGACCTCGATGTTTATCGCCGCTTTGCTGTGGCTGCCCGAGAGTCGGGCGAATACGACTACGTCGTTGTTGACACCGACTCATCTCTGGACGCCGAGAAACTCGCTTTCTTTGGTGTTGCGGATAACGTTGTGGTGCCTTTGATTGATGACAAGCAACTGCCGACAAAGGTGGACTGCTTGTTGGCAAGCATCGACGGGGCGGACCGTGAGAGGTACCGGTTTTTCTGGAACCGTTACCGAGAGCGCCCAGGGGGCGTTGAGCCTTCGATCCCCGTTGAGCTCGACGCTGTCGTCGGCTTCGAAAAGGAGCTCCAAGGCACTGACGCCACTCATTTTGGGACCGTGGATTCGCTTAGAAGGCTCGCGGAGTCTTTGGCATAGGGAGGGGCTATGAAAGACAGGGCAGTCATCCTGCTTCATTTGATCAAGAGCGGCAAGACGTTTGACGTCGACGTGCCTCTCGATATAACCGCTGGCGACCTTCTTGTTGGTATTAGCGAGGCGTACGGGCTTGATCTGGCCGCCGATGATGCTTCTCAAAGATATCTCAAGGCAGAAAACCCTATTGCCCTGTTGCACGGCAATAAGACCCTTGGGGAATACGGGATCGTCGACGGCTCGATCATCAATGTGACGGAGTAGGACATGAGAGACGATTTTCTCCTCACTATCACGGGGCACAACACGTTTCGCGAGGTCGAGCTGCCTTGTGATATCGACACCTTAAGGGTCGGCACCGCTACGCGTGACGACGTTCGCTATCGCAACGAGCTTTTCTTCTCGCCTTTTGAACTTGAGTTCACGAGGGTCGATGACTCCGCATGGTCTGTCTCGTGCTCGGATGAGGTGTACCTAAGCGATGACGGCGTGCGCAGGCTCTCGTTTGCGCGGATCGGCCACGGGGATTGTCTCTCGCTTAAATACTCCGACTCTTCTTCGACCCTTGTGACGCTTCGCTTCTCGATTGATTTTGAACGCAGGCGCGGCGCTTACGACCGCTACATCGACCTTGCCGAGACTCAGGTGCTGACCATTGGAGGGCTTCCCAACTGCTGCGTTGTTCTTAACGGCCCGTATGTGAGCGGCGATGTCGTGGTCATCGAGAATGACGGGGGCCACTCGTACCGCCTCTTTGAGCGGCGTTGTCGCTATGGGATCATTCTTGACGGAGCGCGGCTTCAAGGCCCGGTTAGGCTCGCCAACATGTCGTTCTTCTCAATTGCGGATAATTACTTTTATTACCGCGACGACAAGCTCTATTTTTCAAGCTCGGCCGGTGCTGCGTGCAACGGGGTCGTTGCCCTGGAAAACGTGGACCTGTTCTCAACGAGCGCCTACCCGCTCTTTAACCGCAACACGCGGGTGAAACAGCTGTGCGCGACCGGCCCGATCGCCATTCTAAATCCCCCTGTTAAACAAGAGGAGAATCGTCAGAGCATCGTTGTCCAGCTGCTTCCCGCGGTAGGGATGCTTGCTATCACGGTGCTGCTCCGGGGCCAGATGGCGCAGGGCTCCTCGGCCGGCATGTCTTACCTTTTGATGAGCGTCGCTACTGTTGGTATGGGCGTTGTGACCTCTGTCATTGGAATCGTGACCGAGCGCAAGCGCTTTAAAGAAGCCGCCGCGGCAAGGATCGACGGCTATAACAGCTACATTCAAAAGAAACGCGCGGAGGTCGAGGCTGCGCGCGCCGGGGAGCTGGCCACGTTGAATTACATCTATACGGGACCTTTGCGCGAGCTCGAGCTCGTGCAGTCCTTCTCGGCAGAACTTTTTGACCGCCGGGTCACCGACGACGATTTTCTTGTCTTGAGGCTTGGCGCGGGAAAGAGGGAGACTCTTCGGCCGCTCGATGCGCACGAAGAGGAGGCGCTGGTCTTGGACGAGCTGTCCCAGATTCCAAATCAGCTGGCAGAAGAGTTCTCCCAGCTTGAGGACGCGCCAATCACTGTTGACTTAAAGAAGGCGGCTGCCATGGGCGTCTCTGGCCCCAGAAGCGTTGTTGTCGATTATCTGCGCGGGCTTGTGGTCGATATCTGCTCGCGTCAGTATGAGTCCGACTGCAAGGTCTATTTTGTGGTCGAGCCCCAATATGCCGATGACGTCTTATGGGCTCGCCTGCTTCCTCATGTTCAGAATCGCGAGCTTTGCATGCGAAACATCGCGTGCGATTTTGAGAGCAGAAACATCATATTCGAGCATCTCTACAAGCTCTTGACCGCTCGCGAAGAGATGGGGGAACGGGATATTCCTGCTGAGTGGGCAAGAATCGTCGTCTTTGTCCTTGATGGGTGCGGGATCAAGAATCACCCGCTGAGCCGTTTTATCGATAAGGCCAATAAGCTCGCATGTACCTTCATCTTCTTTGAGAGCGACCCTTCGCTTCTTCCGCAGGGGTGCGGACAGCTTGTGAACCTTGCCGCCTGCGGCAATACGGGCGAGCTGGTCGACCCGTCTGACTCAACGCGCCGGACGCCGTTTGGCTATGAGGTCGTGTCTCGCGCGCAGGCGTGGGAGTTCGCGCAGACTCTGGCACCTGTGCGCTGCGAGGAAATCGCTCTGGAAAGCAGCCTGCCAAGCAGCATCACCTTGTTTCAAATGCTGGGTATCATCTCGGCCGACGACCTGGACCTTGGCGCTCGTTGGGCTAAGAGCGACGTTTGTCGCTCCCTTGCTGCCCCAATCGGCGTGAGCAAAACCCGAACGGTCACTCTCGACCTTCACGATAAGGCCGACGGCCCCCATGGGCTTGTCGCTGGTACTACCGGCTCGGGAAAGTCCGAGGCGCTCCTTACGTTTGTGCTCTCGGTTGCCACGTTGTTCCACCCCTATGAGGTCGCGTTTGTGATTATCGACTTCAAGGGCGGGGGCATGGCCAATCAGCTTCGAGATCTTCCCCACTTGACGGGAGCGATCACAAACATCGATGGAAGAGAAATCGATCGTTCCCTTAAGTCGATCAAGGCGGAGCTAAGACGCCGTCAGCGGCTATTTGCCAAGACGGGCGTAAACCATATCAGCGACTACATCCGTCTCTTCAAGGCCGGAAGGGCCGAGGTGGCGCTTCCGCACCTTGTTATCATCGTCGACGAGTTCGCAGAGCTCAAGGCAGATCAGCCCGAGTTCATGGCCGAGCTTATCAGCGCGGCACGTATCGGCCGTTCGCTGGGTGTGCATCTCATCTTGGCCACTCAAAAGCCCGCCGGCCAGGTGAACGACCAGATCTGGTCCAACTCGCGCTTCAAGCTGTGCCTTAAGGTCCAGTCGAAAGAGGACTCAAACGAGGTCATCAAGTCGCCGCTGGCGTCCGAGATCAAGGAGGCGGGCCGCGCGTACCTGCAGGTTGGCAACAACGAGACGTTTGAGCTGTTCCAATCCGCCTATAGCGGCGGGCCCGAGCGCGTCGATGACGACGGGGTGCGCGAGTTCACGCTATTTGAGGTCGCGCCTTCCGGCAGGCGCACGCAGATCTATAGACGCAAGCGTAGCAAGAGTGCCGCCGGGTCGACGAGCCAACTGGAAGCTATCGTTTCTCGCGTGAAGTCGTATTGCGCAGAGGAGAAGATCCGGCAGCTCCCCAGCATTTGCCTGCCACCCCTTTTGGAGCTTATCCCTATGCCCCAAGACGCGACGGGGGATAGTTCTTGTGGGCAGGTTGCGCTTGGTGTTTACGACGACCCCGACAACCAGTACCAGGGTGCCGCGGTCTTTGACCTGGCCTGCGCCAATACGTTTATCCTGGGCTCTGCCCAGGCCGGCAAGACCAACCTGTTGCAAACCGTCGTTCGATCGATTTGCGGGCAAACGACTCCTGCGCAGGCATGCTTCTACATCGTTGACTTCGCAACGATGGTTCTTAAGGGTTTTGAGGGCTTGGCCCACGTGGGCGGAGTCGTTTTGCCTTCCGAGGACGAGAAGCTCAAGAATCTCTTCAAGCTCCTCATGGACGAGCTGTCGATGCGCAAGAAGCGGCTGCTTGAAGTCGGCGTGAGCTCGTTTGCGGCTTATCTTGAGGCGGGCTATACCGATTTTGCGCATATCTACCTGCTGATAGACAATTTTGCCGTGTTTAGGGAGCTTTACGCGGATTGCTATGACGAGACCCTCATCTCTTTGTGTCGAGACGGAATCGCGTGCGGAGTCTCCGTCATCATGACCAACAGCACCACGTCGGGCTTTGGCTACAAATATATGTCGAACTTCTCTAACTACGTGGCGCTTTCCTGTAACGACCCCAGCGAGTACAGCGTGCTGTTTGGTCGTTGCCGCATTGAGCCCAAGCCTGTCGCCGGGCGCGCTCTTATCTCGGTGGACAAGCGTGTGCTCGAGATGCAGTCGTACCTAAGTTTTGAGGGTGCCCGCGAAGTCGATCGCGTTGCCGCTGTCAGGAGTTTCATCGAGGCCCAAAACAGCAGATGCCAAGGCGCGCATGCTCGGCATATCCCGTGCGTGCCAGACGACTTTACCTTGGATTACGTCTACGGCAACTACCGCGTGGCGATCAGCGAGATTCCCGTGGCCCTTGACTACGGAATGGTCGAGCCGGTTTGCGTGAAGCTGGACTCGAGCTTCTCAGTTGCTTTCGTCGGTAAAGAACCCGGGCGTTGCGCAGGCGTGGTCGATGTGATGCTCGAGGATATTCGCGAGAAGATTTTTGACAGGCCCGTCGAGCTCTATATCGTCGACGGGCTCGACCGAAAGCTATCCAAGTGGTCCGACCTCCCGTTTGTCGAGGCTTATCACAACGATTCGGCAGGTATTGGCACAGTGCTTGACCGGGTGCACCCTGTGCTTGAGGCCCGCCGCGAGCTGGTTGCGCAGCAGGGCATGGACGCTATTTCTGATGCCCCGTATATCGTTGTCTTCGTCAACTCGAGCGAGGCCTTGGATTTCATTTCGGAGTCCAAGGAACTTCTCGATACCTATATGACGCTACAGAAGCAGTGCTTCGCGATGCGCGTGCTGTTTGTCTTCTCGGCGGTGGGCGATCTTCCTGTGAGTTACTCGTCGCCGGCGTTGCTCAAACAAATCAAGGAAGAGCGCAGGGGCTTTGTGCTTTCCAACCTGGGGGAGCACAAGTTCTACGACATCAATATCACGGCCGCCCGTGCGTTCAAGGGGTCCCTTGACGATGGCCAGGCGTACTGCGTCCAGGGTGCCGAGCTGTCAAAGGTAAAGTTTCCCAACCCGAGGAACGGGGGCTTGTCATGAGTTCGAAAGCGGCCGATGCGGCGTTGGAAAAGGTCAACACGGCACACTTCAGCGACGTCGAGCTGGCGGCCAAAAGCCTTGCCGAGGACGTCAGGGAAATCAAGGCCAAGATTCTTGAGGCCAATGAGACCGTCTTGTGGACATGGGAAGGCGAGGGGGCCGATGCCTACGATGACTTTAGCTTCGTCGTCGGGCAGCTGATAAAAGACGTCTCGGATGAGTTTTGGGATGTTTACGAGGCCCTGGTCAACGCCGAGGGGATTTTCCTCGGCGAGGACCAGTCCCTTGCGACCGATATTGCCTCGAGCAACGTTACGGATTGGACCAAGAAATGATCGTCGTCGACGAAAAGATCAGGACACTCCAACGCGCCATTCATTCTCTTGAAAGTAGCATTGACGCCGCTCGCGGCTCTATGAACGCCTCTGCCAAGAAAAAGTGGTCGCTTGAGCGCAGGCTTGCGGAGGTCGAGTCGGTCTACTCTCGGGCTCGCGGCGCGGTTGCCGACGATGCTTACGATTGCCGCATGGCGCAGCAAGAGTGCGCGCAACGCCTTGAGGAGGCGACGTCCGGCCTTGCCGCAGAGACCCGGGCCATTGATTCTCTCTATGCTGCCAGAGAGTCCAATTTCGACTCCGATGCGGCAGGGTCTGAGATTATCCGCTGCCTTTCGAGTGAGATCGAGCGCTGCAGGCGCGAGATAGAGGCCGCCTCATCTGAATACTCTCAGGCCTGCGCAAGAGAGCAACAGGCGGTGAGCAGCCGACAAAGATATGTCCGGTCGGCAAGAGATCTTGCCGCACAAGACGAGGCGACTGTCTGCGTTTGGGAAAGCACGAGGTATTAGATATGGCTACGGTCACTATTAATTTCAGCGCACTTCGCAAGGCATCGAGACAAGCGAATTCAAGCGCCGATAAGTTGGACGATTATGCCTCGGAGCTGGACGCATCGATCAATGGAGGGCTGGGCGGTTTGACCGGCGGGGCATCGTCGTATACCTATGACGCAGCCGTGCTTGCCTCGCGCAAGGCCGATGACCTGCGCAATAAGGCCGCTATTTATAGGGTCTTCTCAAAAGAGCTGAGCAACTATGCCGAGGATGCGGACGATACCGACAGGAATGTCGGTAGGTCGATCAAGAGCCTTGCGGACAAGCGGGGCAAGGACCTGCCTGGCTGGAAGACGGTGGTGCGCTCTTGCCGCGGGATAGTAAACGGCTATCTGGGAAAGAGCGACGCAGGCAAGCTGATTAAGAGGCTATGGAACTCTGTGTGCTCTATTACCGGCAATAACATTTTGGCCCTCAAGAAAGCAAAAGACTGGTTTAAGCACGGCAACGGCAGGTATTTGCTTTCGAGCGCGCTTGCGGTAATAGGGGTCTTTGGCGCCTTGTCCACCTTTTTAAAGGCGGCGGGCGTCCTTGTCGCGACGTTTCCCGCAAGCGCGGTCGTCGCGATTGCTGTGGCCGTCTTTGCTGGTATTGCCCTTATCAAGAGCGGCTCCGATATGGTCTACACCTTATCATCGGCCTGGGTTGCTGTGAACGATTACGGTACCGAGCCAGGCCTTTCTCGGTATTACGGCGGCATATCGAGTGTTTCTGACTACAAAAAGAAGTACACGACTAGCAAAGCGGAGCAGAACGCGGCGAAGTGGTTCGATAGGGTTGGCAACTTTGCGGCTTTTGCGGCTAGCCTTGGGGGCTTGTTCACGACCAGGAACCTCCCGGGAACTAAGGTTCCTAGCAATCAACCGGGGTATCAATTCAATAAAGAAACGTTTTGTATGAATCTTTATGAAAAGTTTGGCTTTACGCCCGTAACGGCGAAGGACTCCAACGGCGCTGTTAATTTTGTTAGGGAGGGCGGTAATATCAAGTATCAATTTGGCGGTAATCTCTTTGGATTTAAGCTGGTTGATGACACAAATGCGCCCAAGCCCATTGAGGCTGGGGGCGTTATTGGAAACCTTTCTAAGGGCGCCAATAAACTAAAGTCGGCGACTTCTTCTGTCAAATGTTTTATCAAGTCATATCAAGGTCTCACGGGTTCTGTGGACAAAGTGATTTGGAGCAAGTCCAGCAATAAGGCGTGGACGCTTATCAAAGAGGTAGTTGGTATGCAAGGAGCTGTGCTGCCTGGTATTTCTGCTTCTGGCGATAGCGTTACGCTTGCCAAGGCGTTATTGGGCTTATCATGACATTCGCTGTTGATGAAGAAAAGAAGCGCACATGGCTACGCGGCTGGTGGCGCGACCGAGCGCAGGGGAAGGTCCTTCTCGCGTTATCAGTCATCGGCTTGGTTTCCATGGTCGTTTTGCTACCTTTTTTTGTCGAGGCGGTGCAGGCCATGCTTACCTTGAGCCACATACAAAACGCCCTTGAGAGAAGCGACGCGGCCTCGGCCTCGAGCGGCGCGGTGCTCAAGATGAGCGTCGCGTTTGTGCTGGTTGTTTGCGGGATTCCCGTTTTCACGTATCCCATGCGCACGGCGAAGGCCTTCTCGGCCGAGTCGCTGACCATTGAAGGCGGGTATTTGCGCTGGATAAGGTGCGACAACTCAAGGAACGACGGGCTCATTGAAGTCTCTGTTTGCCGCTTGAGCGATTGCGTGTTTCATTACGACGAGAAACGCCGGCTGCTGGTTGTGAAAGCGACTCGGCCAGGCGCCGTTGCCGGCGGAATGGCCGCGAGCGCTGCGGCGGCCTTATCGGCTCGGGCGGAGGACATGACTGCTTTTGAGCTGCTCGAGTTCTGGCCGTATTTCTCGCCCGACCCTGTCCAGGTTCTGCGTGACCTGGGGGTTAGGGAAGAGAGCTAATCCGGTTGTCTGCGAACGTTTGATATGGAGGCGTTACATGAACGAGGAGATTCAAGACTTTTTGGCTCGCGGCACCGAGCTGATGGCCGCCCGGCGCTATGAGGACGCCGTTGAGGTCTACAAAAGCGTGCTTGCCTTGGACAAGGCCAACTATGAGGCATTTTTCAATCTGGGGAACGCATATACCAACCAGCAGATGCTCGATGAGGGCATCGACGCCTTCAAGAAGGCCCTTCTCGCCAAGCCAGATTCTGACGAGGCGCGCTACTCGCTGGGCTGCGCGTATTTCATCGCCGACCGCCTGCCCGAGGCGGTAAAGGAGTTCAATTGCTGCGAAGAGCACGGCTTTGCTCCGCTGGAGATGTACGAGATTTTGGAGACCATCTTCGTCGACTCCGATGATCCAATCCAGGCGATTCGTTACGCGAACAAGGCTATTGAGGCCAATCCGCTTTTGCCGGACCACTACATCAACAAGGCCCAGTTCTATCTTTTGCTCGAGAAGCCAAAAGAAGCTGCAGCCGTCCTTAGGGAAGTGGAGAGCCTGCTTCCCGATGCGGCCGAGCCGTACCAGGTCGAGGTCCAGATTCATCTTCAATCGGGCGATTTTGGGGAGGCCGTCACGGTGTGCGACCGCGCTCTTTCGCGCTTTCCCGATGACCCCTCGATGCTTCTGGTAAAGGGTCAGGTGCTCAATCAAGCCGAGAAGGCCGACAAGGCGCTTGAGCTTCTCGATAAAGCAGCCGAGCTTGTTGGCCTCGACTCTTCCCTTATTGCGGAAATCGACGCTGCCCGCGGTGTCTCCTATGCGCTTAATCGGGATACCGATGCATCCATCGAGTGCCTTAAGCGCGCGGTGGCGGCAGGTGGACAGAGCCAGGACCAGGCGAGCTTCATGCTTTTGTCCGAGCTTGCCGTGGTGGAGGACTACGAGCAGATAGAGGCCTGCGTCAAGACGATTTTGGAGCTTGGCGATATCTCGCCCCGGACGCGCGCGGCGGCGATTTTCTGGAACGCCTTTGCGGCGAAAAAGCTCGGGCAGGACGCGGCCAATGAGCTTCTGCGAGATGCGCAGGTCCATCTGCGCCGCATCACTATAGCCAACCCCGGAATTATCGAGGCCTACTGTTACCGCCTTCAGTGCCACAAGGAGCTTGGGGAATATGACAAAGCCCTGGACTTGGCCGATCACTTGATCCGCCTTGCGCCAAAGGATGCCGCGGGGTATGCGCTTAAGTCGGACGTTCTTGCCGCAAAGGGCGATGTCGCCGGTGCCGCGCAGTTCCGCGAAAAGGCGCTTGGGCTTGACCCGTCCTTCAAGTTCTAGGGGATTGAGATGGCGAACACCCTCAAATACAACGTGGACGTGCTCAACGAACAGTCCAGGCATCTTGCGAATTTGGCGAACGATATTAGCACGGCTTGTACGAATATGAATAAAAATGTGAATCAACTTAAAACAGAGTGGGTGGGGCCCGGCGCCGACGCGTTCTTTAACAAGCTGGGAAACGATTGGCAACCGGCTATCGAGAGCTACGTCGCCATGCTCAAGGAGCTGTCGGGTGAGCTGAGCCGCGCAGCCGATCGCTACGAGGGCCTGGACTCGCAATACGGGCAGATGCAGGTGCCTTAAGGGGGTTCTTGTGAATACCGTTGAGTTTCCCGCTTACATCGAGATTGCCGTGAAGCCGGGGTACGCCAAGGCGATTGCCTGCTGGGCCGGGATGGCGCTGACGCTTGTCCTTGGCGTCGCCGGCATCGCTATGGGTATGACGGTTTCGGTTTTCGTGTTTATATTGGCGTATTACCTATGGCGCCTGAGCAAGTCTGCACAGAAATCCAATGAGGCCACTCTCGTCAAGGCAAAGCTGGGAATCGATTGTGACGATGCCGAGCTTTTGCTGCCGGCTTCCAGGCTGTTTGGTTCTCGCTACGTCGACCAGCGCTACCTGTTTTCGCTGTCGAGGGGCGGTCGCATCGCTTTGTCCAAGACCGGCGAGCTTGTTTTTGGCGGACGGCTTGTTAGCGAGGCCTTTGTTGCCGGCAAGATCTTGGACCATCGCGAGCACGAAGACGTCGATGTCAAGATGACAGTTGCGTCCGAATACGCTAGAGAAGAGTTGGAGCGGCTCCTTGCCGAGAATGGCTGGTAGTCCTTCTCGGTGCGGCCCCAGACGCGGTCGGCGAGAAGGGTGGCGCGAGGTTTTAAGCAACGTGGGCGGGCGGGTTAAATTTGGTGCCCCCGGGTGATGTGGCAAGGATTTGCTGGTAGACTGGCCCACAGTTCGTGTTAACGCAGCTTAAACGATGTTAAGGGGTTTATATGCGCACACCTGCTAAGGGCTTTTCGGTGGCCCTCGCGGTTTTAATCGGCGTCACGCCGTTCACGTCTCCGCTTTCTGTATACGCCACACAAGCTTCTGACCAGGTCATTGTCTACGACACGGCCGCTAATGGTGACGATGCGGCAGGCACTCCTGTCGCGGGCGGCGACGCGACTTCGCAAGGCGAGGCGACCGAGACAGGCGAGACGACCGAAGCGGCCAAGGCAGACTCCCAGTCCACTGTCACCAGCGATGACACGGTCGAGAACAACGCCTCGACCAGCCAAACCGTCTCGGCTAGCGATGACGTCAACGCCGACGCCGCAGGCAACCAGACGGTCGACTCTGATGCCGAGCTTACCCCCCACTCGTGGCGATACCAGGACGGTCTTCTCACCGTTAGCGGGGGCAGCGAAGACGACCTGATAGATGCACAGTCCCTTTCGGACAACCTGCCTTCTGGCGCCGTTGCCCGCGGCATCGATGTGAGCACCTACCAAGGTGAGATTGACTGGGAGCAGGTCAAGGCTTCTGGTATAAAGTTTGCAATTATCCGCATCGGGCCCGCATATGGCCAGATCGACGACTACTTCGAGCGTAACGCCAGCGAGTGTGACCGCCTTGGGATTCCCTACGGCATCTACTACTACTCGTACGCTCGCACGATTTCCGAGGCCAACCGCGATGCCGACAGGGTCTTTACCTGGCTTGGCAACCACCGACCGCAGCTTCCCATCTACTACGATATTGAGGATGACTGGATCAACCCCAGCAACCTCGTGATTAGCAAGCAGACGCTGACGGCAAACATCAACGCGTTCTGCAGCCGCATTCAGGCCGGCGGATACAGGGCGGGCATTTATTCCAGCACCTCGTGGTACCGCGATTACCTTGACGACTCGTCGCTTCGCCAGTGGGACACCTGGGTTGCCCAGTGGTGGGATCACTGCACCTACGAGGGCACCTATAGCCTGTGGCAGTATTCCAGCGAGGGTTCCGTCCCCGGCATAGAGGGCAACGTCGACATGAACTACGCCTATAACTTTACGGCGCTGACCACGACCACAAGCCCTACCGTCTTTGTCCAGGCGCACGTCTCGGACGTTGGTTGGCAGACCTATACCAGCGGCACCGCCGGCACAATCGACGAGTCCAAAGCCATCGAGGCCTTAAACGTCACCGTCATCAACAACCCCGGCGGCTCTATTGAGAGCTCGGCGCACGTCCAGGACATCGGCTGGCAGGACTACACCACGGGCACCGTTGGCACCACCGGCCAGTCCAAGCGCATCGAGGCCGTGAAGTTCCAGCTTACGGGTACCCTTGCCGAGAAGTACGATGTCTACTACCGCGTCTACAGCCAGGATTTTGGTTGGCTAGGTTGGGCCAAGAACGGTGAGGAGGCCGGCACCGAGGGCTTCAGCTGTCGCGCCGAGGCCATCGAGATCAAGCTCGTCTCTAAAGGCGGCGCGGCGCCCGGCTTTACGTTTAACCACTACCTCAAGTCCGATGGCTCGGCGGTCGTTACTACCCAGGCCCATGTCACCGATATTGGTTGGCAGGACTACACGACGAGCACGGCCGGCACCACCGGCCAGTCCAAGGCCATCGAAGCCCTGAACTTCTCTGTAGTGAACAACCCTGGCGGATCGCTGCAGTGTTCTGCTCACGTTCAAGACATTGGCTGGCAAAGCTATACCACCGGCACAGCTGGCACCGTGGGCATGGGTAAGCGCATCGAGGCTGTAAAACTCCAGCTTACAGGTGGCTTAGCCGAGAAATACGATATCTACTACCGCGTGCATTGCCAGGAGTTTGGCTGGATGGGCTGGGCCAAGAACGGTGAGGAGGCCGGTAGCGAAGGCTACGGCTATCGCGTCGAGGCTATTGAGGTGTGCCTGGTGGCTAAGGGCAGTGCTGCGCCCGGTTCTACTTCGGGTCGCTTTAACAAGAAGGCCGCCTCTGTTTCGGTCCAGGCCCACGTATCCGATATTGGCTGGCAGGCCTACACCACGGGCGTCGCCGGCACCACCGGCCAGTCCAAGGCCATCGAGGCCCTTAACTTCCAGGTGTCCAACAGCCCCGGCGGCTCTATTCAGTGCTCTGCGCACGTCCAGGACCTTGGGTGGCGCGACTACACCTCTGGCATGGCGGGAACGACGGGTAGGTCAAAGCGCCTTGAGGCCGTCAAGATCAAGCTCACCGGCGCCCTTGCCGAGCAGTACGACGTCTACTACCATGTGCATGTTGAGGACTTTGGTTGGCTTGGGTGGGCTAAGAACGGTGAGTCCGCAGGTAGCGAGGGCTACGGTAAGCGCGCCGAGGCTATCGAGGTTCGCTTGGTGGCCAAGGGCGATACCGCCCCCGGTTCCACAGACAACTGCTTCATGACGAAGTAAATCTGCAGCAAATCAGGCCGCTAGGGGAGGGTGCTACTAAGGCGCCCTCCCTTTTTCTTCCCCAAACCGGCATACGATTTTGCGTTTGCCCGGGATTGCGGCAGTCGACGTGCCGGTTTGGGGAAGATTGCCCAGAGAAAAGGGCCGCCCCGGAACTTCCAAAGCGGCCCAATCTTGCAAGTCATGTGCAGACGGCGAGACAAACACCTCTTACTCGTACGTCACGACCTTGGTGTTGTACGGCACGTTGTCATAGATCCACTTGGCGTTTTCCAGGCTCAATCGCACGCAGCCGTGCGAAAGGTTCATGCCCAGACGGCCGTCCATCACGTTGAAGGTGTCCTGGTAGTACGTGACGGAGTGGATAAGGTAGTCTCCGTAGAACTGTGTGTAGTAATAGCAGGTAAAGCCGCTACCAAACGAGTAGCCCTTGCCGTAGACTTTGTACTCGCCAAGCACGGTGGGGGTCAGCGGCTTGCCGGTGGAGCACATCCAGAAGCGAGACCAGCTCCAGTTGCCCTTGGAGCCCCTAAAGACGCCAATACGGTTGAGCGTGGTGTCGACCATGATGAGCCAGTCGGTGTTGCTCGAGTAGTTCTGTGCCATGTAATACATGCGCACCTGATCAGAGCTCATGGGCGGGACCTTGGGCTTGTTGGTGTAAGAGTTTGCGGTGGAACCCGGGGCCGCAGAGCCCTTGAGGCGCAGGCAGACCTGGACGCCCTCGACACGCAGACCAACCGTGGACGTACCTGCGGCGGCGCCGTTGCAGGTCCAGCCCATCCAACCGTAGTCCTCGGCGTAAACGCGGTACCACACATCGAAGTACTGGGCCAGCTGACCGGTGAGCCAGAACTTCACGGCCTCGACGCGCTTGGACTGGCCGGTGGTGCCGGCGACGATTCCGTCCGAGACAGACGACTGCCAACCGATGTCTTGAATGTGGGCCTGGTAGGCAATGGAGCCGCTGAGGTCAGACGAGACGGACGCCTTCAAGGCCTCCAGACGCAATGATTGGCCGGTGGTGCCAGAGAAGGCGCCATTGGTGACGTCGCTCTGCCAGCCGATGTTTTGAATATAAGAGCAGTAGGTCACGCGAGGAGCAGAGAGAGACGCCGGATCTGTGGAGCTGGGTCCCGACTGGCCCTTGGGCACCAGGCGGATGCGCACGGCCTCGGC
>CAVEMP010000242.1:0-24318 GCA_963616835.1 uncultured Oscillospiraceae bacterium
GCCGGTTAACTGGTTAGACATTCAAACTTGAAAGTATAGCAGCTGTTAGGAGCCGTGGCGGGCGCTTGCGGCGCAGGCGGCGAGAAGGCCATAGGGCCGCGACAAAAATGCCGCCCGGCGCGGGGTGCGTCGGGCGGCTGTGGTGCAAGGTTGACTTACTGAGAAGGGCTAGTCACAGTTGCGGCGGCGACGAAGGAGACCGGCTGCAACGAGGAGGCTTGCCGGGGCCAGGGCGAGCAGGGCGTTTGCCGAGGCGTCGCCCGTCTGCGGGGTGCCGGCGGGCTTCTGGGCCTTTGCGGAGGACTCGGAGGGCGCCGGCGCGGCGGGCTGCTCGGGGGTCGCCGGGGACTCGGGGGTGTCGGGCACGCCGGGCTCGTCCGGGGTATCCGGCTCGTCGGGCGTGTCGGGCTCGTCAGGCGTGTCCGGCTCGTCCGGCGTATCGGGGGTGTCGGGGGTGTCGGGCGTGTCCGGGGTATCCGGGGTGTCAGGCGTGTCCGGGGTATCCGGAGTGTCGGGAGTATCGGGTGTGTCCGGGGTGTCGGGCTTATCAGGGTCGTCGGGCGTGTCCGGCTCGTCCGGCTCGTCGGGCACAACCGGCGCCGTGTAGGCGTGGGTGAACAGGGCCGACTTGGACCCGTCCGTCTCGGCGTAAGAACAGTCCGCCCCGTCGCGGGCGTACTCGATGCTCTTGACCTCGACCTTGCGGTTGGTCTGGTCCATGCCCACGGTGACGGTGGCCGTGACCTCGCCCTGGAGGGTCCAGTTGGTCGCGTCGCCATCGGCCGCAGAAACGGCGATGGTGTAAGTGTGGGCGCCACGCATGTTGCGGGTGTAGGACAGGGCGTCGAAGGCCACGGCCTGGCCAGCCTTGGCGGTCTTGGCGTCGATGACCTGGCCGCTGGCGTCCTTTAGCTCGTACTTGAACTCCTTGCCGGCAACAGAGTCGGTCGCGCCCGTGACCTCGCTGCGAGCCTTAAGAACAGCCGTGGCCTCGCTGTAATAGGCATTGTTGAAGCTCACGGTATAGGAGCCATCGCCGCCCTTAGTCACGCGGCTGTAGTCAGAGGCACCGCCGGCTTGCTCGACCAAGGTGACGTTAAGGCCCGTGACCTGGCCGTCGTTGCCCTTGGCCTCGGTCACCTCAAAGGTCACGGCAACGTCATCGGCGTTCATCCAGTTGGCGTCAGGGTTGGCGTCCTCAGAGACCGTGTAGGTATAGGTGCCGGGTTTGGTGAAGGCAAGGGCCTCAAACGCGGCGGCAGGATTCTGCGCGTCGACGGTGGCAGAGCCGATCTTCTCGGCGTCGTCCTCGCCCTCTTGGTACAGCGAGAAGGAGAAGCTCTCGCCGTCGTTGAGAGCGCCTCCGTTGACAGTCTTCTTGACGCCAAGGGTCGCGGTGGCTGCGTAGGCGTTGTCGAAGACAAGGGCGTCCTTGCCCTGGCCGTAGTCGACGGTGGCGGTCATGGTGCCGTCGCGGTCATCGGACACAGAGACGCTCACCTTCTGGTCGGCAGCGTTGGTCCAGCCGTCGCCGGCCTCGCCCAGCTCGCTAACGACATAGGTGATGACCTGGCCCGCATTGTCCAGATCGTAGAAGACGCCGTCGAAGGACGCGGTCTGCCCGGCCTTGACCTTGACGGTCGAGACGGGCTCGCCGGTCTTCTCGCCGTTTGCGTTGGTCTCGTAAAGGCCAAAGGTGAACTCGCGGTCGGGCGTCCACTCGCCGCCGTTGACGGTCTTGGTGACGTTGAGCTCAAGCTCGCCCGCGCAGGAGTAGGTGTTGTCGAAGACCAGGGCGTCCTGCAGATCGGGGTAGCTGACCTGGGCCGTCATGGTGCCGTCGCCGTTATCGGCCACGGCGACGTCGACGGTCTGGTCGGCGGCGTTGGCCCAGCCGTTGCCGGCGGCGTTGGTCTGGCTAACGACGTAAGTGATGACGTCGCCGTCGTTGTCCTGGTCGTAGGTGACGCCGGTGAAGGCCGCAGCCTCCCCCGCCTTGACGGCGACGGTCGAGATGGGCTCGCCGGTCTTGTTGCCAAAGCTGTCGGTCTCGAAGAGGCCAAAGGTGAACTCGCGGTCGGTCTGGTACGCGCCGCCGTTGGCAATTGCCGTGACGTTAAGGTTGAGCTCGGTGGAAGCGGCGTACTTGTTGTCGAAGGCGGCCGCGCCGGCGTAGGACTGGGCGCCATCGGCGTCTTGCCTGTAGGTCACCGTGGCAACAAGCTTATTGTCGGACCCGCGGCGGGAGACCTGGACGGTGGCGATGACGTCGGGTGCGGCGGTCCAGCCGCTGGCCAGCTGGCTGGTCTCGTGGATGCGGTAGGTGTAGGTCTTGCCCTCATCGCCGTCGCTAAGCGTAACGGCCGAGAAGAGCGCGGAGCCATCCTCGTCGGTGGTCACGGGGTCAAGCTCGGGCGCCGCGTCGGCGTTGTCGCCCTCGGCCGTGGCCGAGAAGGTAAAGGTCTGTTCAACCGTGGGCAGCGAGCCGTTGACCGTCTTGACCAGGGCCAGCTGGAACTGGCCATCCGCCTGTTTGTAAGTGTTGTCGAACAACGCCGCAGAACCGCTGGGGGCAGCCGAGGAGTACTCGACCTTGGCCGCCTTGAGCGTGCCGTCGCCCGCGTCATCGCCCACGGTGACGCGGGCGGTGACGTCATCGGCCAGGGTCCAGCCGGTCATGCCGGGCGTCGTCTCGTGGATGGTGTACTCGTAGGTCTTGCCGGCATCGGCCAGGCCAAAGACGATGTCGCCAAACGAAGCCGTGGCGGAGCCCACCGTAGTGGTCGAAGTGGCCTTTGGCATCGGGGCGCCCTCGGTCACCGCGGTAAGCGAGAAGGAGAACTGCGCGTTGTCTGCGGGGACGGCGCTGTTGACCAACTTGGCGATTGCGATGCTCGCCGTGCCCGTGGCCGCGTAGGTATTGTTGAAGGCGAGGGCGTCCTTGCCCTGGCCGTAGTCAACGGAGGCAACCACGATGCCCTGGCCGTTATCGGCCACAGCGACCTTGACCGACTGGTCAGCCGCCTTGGTCCAGCCGTTGCCAAGCTCGCCCAGCTCGCTCACCACATAGGTGATGGTCTGACCCGCGTCGTCCTGGCCAAAGAAGTTGCCGCTTAGGACGGCAGTCTGGCCGGCCTTGACCGTGGCAGCGGCGATGGCCTCGCCCTTCTTGGCGCCGGACTCGTCGGTCTCAAAAAGGCCCAGCTCAAAGTCCTTGTCGGTCTGGTAGGTGCCGCCGTTGACGGCAACGGTCGCCCTGACCACGAGCTCACCGGCGGCGGTGTAGGTGTTGTCGAAGACCAGTGCGTCCTGGCCCGCGGGATAGTCGACGGCGGCGGTCACGGCGCCGTTGCCATTGTCGGTCACGGTGACCTTGACGGTCTGGTCGGCGGCCTTGGTCCAGCCGTCACCCAGCTCGCCTAGCTCGCTCACGACGTAGGTAATGGTCTGACCGGCGTCGTCCTGGTCATAGACGACACCCCTGAAGGTCGCGGTCTGCCCGGCCTTGACCTTGATGGTCGAGACGGGCTCGCCGGTCTTCTCGCCGTTTTCGTTGGTCTCGTAAAGGCCAAGCTCGAACTCGCGGTCGGTGGCGTACTTGCCGCCGTTGACGGTTGCGCAGACGTTAAGCTCAAGCTCCCCAGCGGCGGCGTAGGTGTTGTTGAAGGCCGCGACATCGGGCGAGGCGCCGTCGTAGGTGACGGTGACGGGCAGCTCGCCGTTAGCGCCGCGGGTGCCCACGGCAACGGTGGCAGTCACGTCGGCCGCGGCGGTCCAGCCCGAGCCCAGCTGGCTGACCTGGTGAATCGTGTAGGTGTAGGTCTGGCCCTCGTTGGCGTCGCCCACAGACGCAGTGAAGAAGGACGCGGTTCCGTCGTCGCCGGTGGTCACGTTGGCGAAGACGGGCGCGGTCGCGGCGTTGTCGCCCGTAGCGGTGGCACAGAACTCGAATACCTGGCCCTCCTTGGGGGCCTTGCCGTTGACGGTTGCCCTGACACTCAGCTGGAACTCGCCGTCAGCCGCCGCGTAGCGGTTGGTGAAGACGGCCGAGGTAGCGTAGGCGCTGTTGCCGTATTTGACCACGGGCGTCTGGAGACTCTTGTCCTCGTTTTGCAGGACGGTCACCTCGACGTACTGGTCGGCGGCAAGGGTCCAGCCAAGGCCAAGACCGGTGTTCTTCTCGTGGATAAGATACTTGTAGGTGCCGGGCTTAGTGTAGGTGATCGCCTCGAAGCTGGCGGTGTCGCCGGCCTTGATGCCGCCGACGGTCTGGAGCAGCCAGCCGGGCGTGTGGGCGCCGGTGTAGTCGCGCAGCTCGAAGCTAAAGTCCTGGTTAGCGACCGCAGAAGTGCCGCCCTCGACCTTCTTGGTCACCGCGATGGTGGCCGTCACGGGGGCGATCGGGGTATCGGTCGCGACGACGCTCACGCCAGAGACCGCAACCTCGTAGCCATCGGCCGCGTGGTCGCTCTGGACGGCGCTAATGGTGCCGTCCGTCCCCACGGTGAACTGCAGTTTATTGAGGTTAAGGATGTAGCCCTTGGGCGCCGCGGTCTCCCTCAGGGTGTAGACGGTGGTGCCGTCGGCCTTGAGAAGACCGGCCAGAGTGGCCGCGCCGCCGTCGTCCGTGGTGAGGGTCTGGGACGTGGAGCCGTCGGCAAAGCTGCCGGTGAGCTTGAAGGTGGCGCCAGAAAGAGGATCGCCGTTCTCATTTGCCTTAGTCACCGAGAAGGTCGTGCGCTCGCCCGTGACGGCGATGGACGTGCCGTCAACGGTGAAGCCGGTCGGGACGGACTCTCCCTGGACCTCAAGGCTGCCGTCGGCAGCCACGGCGAAGGTGAGGCTTTGGGCGGTCTGCTTGTAGCCGGCCGGGGCCTTGGTCTCGGCGAGGGTATAAGTGTTGCCCGCCACCAGCTGGGCGACAAGGGTCGCGGCGCCTTCGGTGCCGGTGACCAGGGCCTTGGCGTCGGTCGCGCCGTCGGCGAAGGCAGAGCCATCGGCCGGGGTCACGGTGAACTCGGCACCTGCGAGCTTGGCCTGGCCGTCGTCGGCAAGCTTGGTGACGGTGAGGTTGGTTGCCTCGTCGGTCATGACGACGGCCGCGGCATCGGCGTGGACAGTGAAGGCGGCGGGCTTCTCGCCAACAACCGTTAGCTTGCCGTCGGCGCCCACCGTGAGCTTAAGTTCGTCGGAGCAGAGCTTGTAGCCCGCCGGGGCCTTGGTCTCTTTGAGGGTATAGGTGTTGCCCGCGACCAGCTGGCCCTCGTCCAGATACGCAAGGCCGTACTCGTTAACCACGAGCTTCTTGGTCGAAGCGCCCGTGGCAAACTCGCCCGAAAGCTCGAACTCGGCGCCGGAAAGCGGCATCCCCGCCTCGTTGGCCTTGATCACATAGAATGCGCCCGTGGGCTCATCCTCCAGCGCGACGGTCGTGCCGTCCACGGTAAAGGCGGCGGGCTTCTCGCCAACAACCTCGATCGAGCCGTCGTTGGCCACCTTGACGGTAAGCTCGGCGGTCGAGAGTTTGTAGCCCTCGGGAGCCACGGACTCCTTGACCAGGTATTCATTGCCCACCGCAAGCACGCCCGGCAGGCTAACCGTGCCGTCGTCGCCGGTGGTGAAGGTCTTCGCGGCGCTGGTGCCGTCGGCAAACTTGGAGCCCGCGGCCGGGGCCACGGTGAACTCGGCGCCCTTGAGGGCGACGTCCTTGTAGGCCTTCTTGAGCATCAGGACCACGGAGTAGTTGGTCACGGTGCCGCAGTCCTGCGCGGTGGCAACGTTGTCGCGGCTAATGGTCGCTTCTTGGGAGACCTCGCCGCTGGTGGCCGCGTATCCCGCAGCCTGAGAGACCTCGGCAAAGCGGTAGGTGCCCCAGGCAAGGCCGCCGGCCGTGACGTTGCCGTCGTCAGCAGAGACCAGGTTGGTCTTGCCCTCGACGTCGGTCCAGCTGCCGTCAGCAGCCTTGGCCTGCAGCTTGAACACCGCGCCGGCGATGCCCTTACCGGACTCGTCGACCTTCTTCATGGTGACGGTGCCGCTCAGGCGCTCGTTGACCATGCACTCATAGTCGACGATGGACTGGTCGACGTTGGTGGCGTCCAGACTCGCGCGGTCGGCGGCGTCGCCCAGGTCGCGGTCCTGGCCCGCGTCGTCGTTGTCGATCACGAAGTCCAGGGCCTTGAGGCCGTTCTCGCCCACGCTGTAGCCCGTGTTGGAGACCTCGGTCAAGGTGTAGGAGCCCTTCTTGAGGCCCTTGAACCACACCTCGCCGTCCTCGTTAGTCACAAGCTCCTGCGCGGTCGCGTGCTCATCGGAACCCAGCGCCTTGTACTTAAGCTCGAACTTTGCACCGCTGATCACGTCAAACGAGTCGGCAGTCACATCGACCAGGGTCAGGTACACGGACGCCGAGAAAAGCTTGTTGTTCACGGTCACGTGCTGGGTCGCGGGCTGCTGGGTGGCGTCGCCGTTGGTCGTGATGCTAAACGAGACCTTGGCGTTATCGCCCGTGGGGATCACAATGTCAGCGCGGTCGCCCGTCTCGACCAGGTAGTAGTATCCCTGCGGCAGGCCGTCAGAGAGCTTGCTGTAGTTGTCGCCCAGGTCGGCTTCGGCCTCGTAGGCAATGCTGGACGCCGAAGACGCGAACACGCCCTTCTCGTCTGTGGTCAGGTTCTTGGCGAGAAGAGTGCCGTCGTCTTTGTACAGGTCAAACGTCATGCCGGCGACCGGGGTCTCGGCATCGCCCTCGCCGGCAGTCAAGGTGACGTCAAAGCCGCCGCGCAACGCCTCATCGGACACGGTGATGAGGTCGGTTGCAGCGCCGCAGCCATACCCGGAATCCGTTGCTGTTGCATTGCTCGACGTGGTGGTCACCGTGCCGTCAACATCAATCGTTACCTCAACGTCGGCGGCGGTCAGGTAATTGGCGGGGGTCTTGGTCTCGCTCACGGTATAGGTGCCCGCGGGCAGGCCAAAGATGTGGGGGGCATCGCAGCCAATGAAGTGGCCCCAGGTGTAGCCGTTTTGGGGAGTAACCGTTACCTCGCCCTCGCTGTCGCGGGACCAAACGGCAACCACGCCGCCAGAGGCGTCTTTGACCGTGAGCTCAACGTCGTTGAGCTGCGCCGCCTGACCGCCGGCAGTCCCCACCTTATCCAAGGCAAGGCACGTCACGGTGTTTTTGATGACGCCTCCGTAGAGAGCGCCGTCATAATCCGAGGCATAAACAGTCGGGTTCTCCGTACGATAACCCGCCGAGCTGCCGGGGGTCAGAATAAACTTGTAGTAATAGGCGGTTCCGTCTTCTGCGGTCTTGGGCAGCCCCTCAATCGAGTATTGCCATCGATCGGTCGAAGTACTCGCCCACCCTAAGGAAGTTTGCTCGAGGGGGATACTCGTGGGGTTGGCGTCATCCTGGCCCTTGTACTGAAGCAGCTGGAAATCCAAGCTCGACGGATCGGGGCGAGCAAAGTTCCATCTCTCCCAGCGAACGATGCCAAAAAGGGTCACCGTCTCTTTGTCCGTAGCGTTCTGGAACGTAACGTCGCCCTCCCCCGCCGCATAGAGCTTGAGCGAGCCACTGGATGCCACCTCTGTGGCGCCTTCGGTGGTCACGTGATAGCCGGTGGGCACGACCTCGACCGCGCGGTAGGTGTAGGCCTTGTCGGCGTAATCCACCGCGGGCAGGTTCTGGAAATTCTTGCTCCAGGTGTTGCTCAGCTCGCCTTCGCCGGTATCCGCATCGCTCAAGGTCAGCTGCACCAGGTTGTCGTTGATCGTCTCGCCATAGACGTCAAAGGGGCTGTCGACGCTAACGTTGTACTTGGTTACCCACTCCCAGTCGCCGCCGTCAACCTTGCGCTGCAAAAGATACGTCACTGTGGACGGGCGCAGCCACTTGGCGCCGCCATCGTTCCACTTGCCGGCGACAAGCAACGTGCTGGTTGACTTGGCGCTGTTGGTAATGCCCGTAGTGGCCAGGTACTCAGACGTCTCCGTGAACTGGCTGGGCGTATAGGCGCCCGTCGCCTTAGCGTAATTACCGTCCTTGTCGAGGCTGGTCGTGACGACCTTGGTCTCGAAGCCCGCCGTCGACGTGGCGTCATAGGCGAGCTTCGACTCCTTTACGCGATAGATGATGCTCGACGCGGTAAGGAACTCGTTGTTTGAGGTCGAGGGCAGCTGGTCCCATTCAAAAGTAAACTGATCGCCGTCGACGCCGGGCGTCCAATACTGTTCGAAGAGCTTGCCGTTGACCGCCCCAAAACCAAGGACGCTGCGGGCCGAACTCCAGGTCTGGCCGCCGTCGGTCGAGGCCTGAAGCTCGACGTAAACGCGGGGGCGCTGCTGGTAGGCGTCGCCGTCGTCCTCAAAGGCGACGGTGACGCCCGCGATGCTCTTAAAAGTGTTGGTCAAGGTGACGGCAAGGTCGGTTTCGTTCGTTTTGCTCAGCGCACTTGTTGCCAACGTGTACTGATTGAGGGTGGAATCGGCCGCGACCTTGCTGCTGTCCTCTTTAAGCGAGTAGACCCATTCCTGCCCGTCAGAATTGTACTTCTCCAGGTTTGCTACAAAGAAGGACGTGTAGTTGCTGCCCGAGCGCATGTAGCCCGACCATGTATTGTTGCTTGTCCAGTTGAAGTAGTTGTACTTCGTGGAGTCGCTTTGCTGCAGGGTCACTTCCTGGGTGTTGGAGCCGTCGGCGAGCGCTCGGGTAATCACCAGGGTGTCGTAGATGTCCGCGCGGGTGTTCCACGCGTTGTCGTTGTCCTTCCAATCCACGGTGCCCTTAATCGTCACGGTTTTGGGGGTGTTGTAAAAGAGCGCCTCGTTATCGTATTTAGTGCCCGTGTCCGCAACAAACAGACCGGCGACCTCGTTGCTATCGACAAAGTCGTCGTTATCGGATACGGACTTTTTTGAGTGTGTCGTGTAATAGTCAAGGGCGAGCTGCTTGACCTTGTACTCGTAGGCCACACCGCTAGACGCGTAGGCGTCGAGGTTCTCGAACTTGACCACAGCGAGAAGACCGGCCGCATAGTCGGACTCAGTGATGGTCTTCTCGGCGACCTTTTCCCACGAGCTACCGTTGTCTGCCGATTTGTACAGCTCGTACGTGATCTTGGGGTAGACCGAGCCCTCGGGACGCTGCGTCGCGATGCAGTGGACCTCGACATAGCCGGTCTGGTCAGATGGCGAGCCCGAGGAATCGGTGTTGGCGCCCAAAGCCGTGACGGGGCTAAAAGCCATCTGTATGGTGAGTATCACCGCCAAAAGGGCGCTAAAGATGCGTTGCCACATAGCCGGGATGTGGCGAGAAGTGCGCTGGCGAGGCCCCGGGTTCTGCATGGGATTCCCCTCTATCTTGGTTTCAGACAAGGACGAAAGACCTGGATTTGGCCTTAATCCGTTAATGCTAGTACAAGTTGCGCGTCTCGCCGGGGTAAACCTTCACCTTGGGGAGGGGGTGGGTGCGCGGTGCGCGCGCGGTGCGCGGTGTACGGTGCGCGGTGCGCGGTGCGCGCGCGGTGCGCGCCGAAATCGGGGGCTGTCAGTACTTGCGGGGCCTTTCCTGCGCGCAAATCGGGGGTCGTCAGTATTCTTGGGACCTTCTCAGCGTCCCGGCGAGAGACCCGCTCAACAAACCCGCAGGTAGACGGCCTGACGTTTTTACCGAGAAGCACGCGGGGGGCTTGAAGAGTACTGACGACCCCCGATTCGCGCGCACTTCTCGGCAAAATATACTGACGAACCCAGATTTTGGCGCAATCGGTCTGTGGTGCGCAACAAAAAGCCGCCCGGCGCGAGATGCGTCGGGCGGCTGAGGCGTGCGGCAGAGTTACCGAGAAGAACTAGCCCTGATTGCGGCGGCGCAAGCTCGCAGCTACGAGGAAGAGGCCGGCAAAGGCCAAGGTATACAGGGCGTTTGCCGAGGCATCGCCCGTCTGCGGGGTGCCGACAGGCTCTTGCTCTTTCGCGGGGACCTCGGGGGTCGCCGGGGTCTCGGGCTTGCTAGGGTTGACCGGCTCGTCCGGGTTCACGGGCGCAGCGTAGGTGTTGTCGAAGGTGAGGCTGTCGGCGTCGCCGGGGTAGGCGACCTCGGCGGCCATGGTGCCGTCGCCGTTGTCGGTGACGGTCACCTTGACGGCCTGGTCGGGGGCGTTGGTCCAGCCGTCGCCCTCAGTACTTAGCTCGCTGACAACATAGGTGATCGTCTCCCCGGCGTTGTCGAGGTCGTAGAAGACGCCGGTGAGGGTCGCGGTCTCGTCGGCCTTGACCCTGACTGTCGAGACGGGCTCGCCCTTCTTGGCGCCGGACTCGTCGGTCTCGAAGAGGCCGAACTCGAACTCGCGGTCTGTCTCGTACGTTCCGCCGTTGACGGTCTTGGCCACGTTGAGCTCGAGCTCGCCCGCGCAGGCGTAGGCGTTGTCGAACTCGGCCGCGCCGGCGTAGGGCTGGGCGCCATCGGCGTCCTGCCTATACGTGACCGTGGCGGTGAGCTTGTTGTCGGCGTCGCGGCGGGAGACCTCGACGGTGGCGATGACGTCGGGCGCGTTGGTGTAGCCGGGCGCCGCGGTCGTCTCGTGGATGCGGTAGGTGTAGGTCTTGCCCTCGTCGGCGTCCTTGAGCTTGACGGCCGAGAAGACCGCGGAGCCGTCCTCGCCGGTGGTCACGGCCTCAAGCCGGGGCGCGTCGGCGGCGTCGGCGCCCTCCGCGGTGGCCGAGAAGGCGAAGGTCCTGCCGGCCGCGGGCGCCGAGCCGTTGACCGTCTTGACCAAGGACAGCTGGAACTGGCCGGCGGCCTGCTCGTAGGTGTTGTTGAACAAGGCCGCGGCGCCGTCGCCCGTGGCAGCGGAGTACTCGACCTTAGAGGCACCGAGCGTGCCGTCGCCGTTGTCGGCGCCTGCGGTGACGCGCACGGTCACGTCGGCGGCCATGGTCCAGCCCACCGTGGCGGGCGTCGTCTCGTGGATCTTGTACTCGTAGGTCTTGCCGGCGTCGGCCAGGTCGAAGGCGATGTCGCCGAAGGACGCTGCGGCGGCGCCCACCGTGGTGGCGGAGGTGGCCTCGGGCATCGGGGCGCCCTCGGTCACGGCGGAGAGCTCAAAGCTGAACTGCGCGCCGTCCGCGGGGTCGGCGCCGTTGACCCGCTTGGCCACGGCTATGCTCGCGGTGCCCGTGGCCTTATAGGTGTTGTCGAAGGTGAGGGAATCCTTGCCCTCGGGGTAGCCCACGGCCGAGGTCATGGTGCCGTCGCCGTTGTCGGTGACGGCCACCTTGACGGCCTGGTCGGGGGCGTTGGTCCAGCCGTCGCCCGCCTCGGAGATCTCGGACACGACGTAGTCGATCGTCTCGCCGGCGTTGCCGAGGTCGTAGAAGACGCCGGTGAGGGTCGCGGTCTCGCCGGCCTTGACCTTGGCGGTCGAGACGGGCTCGCCGGCCTTCTCGCCGTCCGCGCCGGTCTCGAAGAGGCCGAACTCGAACTCGCGGTCTGTCTCGTACGCGCCGCCGTTGGCGGTCTTCGAGACGTTGAGCGACAGCTCGCCCGCGCAGGCGTACGTGTTGTCGAACTTGGCTGCGCCCTCGTAAGACTCGGCGCCCGCGACGTCCTGCTTATACGTGACCGTGGCGGTGAGCTTGTTGTCCTTGTCGCGCTGTGAGACCGCGACGGCGGCGATCACGTCGGGCGCGTTGGTCCAGCCGGCGCTCTGGGCGCTGGTCTCGTGAATGCTGTAGGTGTAGGTCTTGCCCTCGTCGGCGTCGTTGAGCGCAACGGCCGAGAAGGACGCGTTGCCGTTGGCGTCGGCGGTCACATCGTTAAGCACGGGCGCCTCGCCGGCGTTTTTGCCCTCGGCCGTGGCCGAGAACGTGAACGTCTTGCCAGCCGCAGGCGCCTTGCTGACAGAAGGCGCCTCGCTGTTGGCCGTCTTCACCAAGCTCAGCTGGAACTCACCGGCAGCCTGAGCGTAGACGTTGCCAAAGAGGGCCGCCTTGCCGGTGGGGTCGGCTGCGTCGTCGGCGCCGCGCTTATAGGTGACAACCGGGACCTGAAGACTCAGGTCCTCATTCTGCCCCACGAACACGGTGACCGTCACGTCGGCAGGGGTGGTCCAACCGTAGCTCAGGTCCTTGTCGCTCTCGTGAATGACGTAGGTATAGGGGCCGGGCTGGGTGTAGGTGAGCTCGGGGCTGGTAAAGGACTTGGTGTCGCCGGACTTGACGCCGTCGATGGTGGCAAGCTTCCAGCCGCTGACATGCCTGCCCGTGTAGTCGTGAAGCTCGAAAGTGAACTCCTGGCCCGCAGTCTGCTCGGTGGTGCCAGAAGTCCCCTTGGTCACGGCGATGGTGGCCGAGACAGGCGCGATTCGCGCATCAGTCAAGACGACGCCGACGCCGTTGGCCGCGATCTGGTAACCCTCCGGCGCCTCGCCCACGGCGGTAAAGAGGCCGTCGGTGCCCACGGTGAACTTAAGCTCGGAGAGGTTGAGCATGTAACCCTTGGGCGCCTTGGCCTCCTTGAGGGTATAGACGGTAGCGCCATCGGCCTTAAGAAGGGCAGGCGCCAGGGTAGCCGCGCCGTTCTCGCCCGTGGTAAGGGTCTGGACGGTGCTGCCATCAGCAAAGTCGCCGCTAAGGGTGAAGGTGGCACCGGCGAGAAGATCGCTGTTCTCGCCTGCCTTGGTCACCGAGAAGGTCGTGGCCACGTCCTTAACGGTGACAGACGCCCCATCAACGGTGAAGGCGGCCGGGACTGTACCCTGGACCTCAAGGTTGCCGTTGGCGGCCACGGTGAAGGTGACGTTTTGGGTGAGCAGCTTGTAGCCCGCCGGAGCACGGGTCTCGGCAAGGGTGTAGGTGTCGCCCACGATGAGCTGGGCGGCAGCGAGCGCTGCGGTGCCGTCGGTGCCGGTGGTGAGGGTCTTGGCGCCGGTCTCGCCGTCGGCAAAGTTGCAGCCCTCGGCCGGGGTCACGGCAAACTCGGCGGCGGCGAGAGTCTCGCCGTTCTCGCCGGTCTTGGTGACGGTGAGAGATGTGGCCTTGTCGGTCACGGTGACGACCGCCCCGCTGAACGAATAGCTGGCAGAAGAGCCGTCCTCGGCGGTCAGGCTGCCGTCGTTGGCAACAGTGAAGGTCGCCGTGCCGGCGTCGAGCTTGAAGCCCGCGGGGGCAACGGTCTCGGTGAGGATGTACTTCTCCCCCACGATTAACTGGCCGTCGAGCTCGGCGGTGTTGGCGGTGCCGTTCTGGCCAATGGTCAGGGTCACGGGCGAGGTCGCCGAGACGAACTTGCCGGAAAGCTGGAACACAGCGCCCGCCATGCGGGAGGCGTCGTAGCCCTCGGCGGTCTTGGACAGCGAGAAGGTCGCCTTCTCGTCCTTCATGGCCACGGACGCGCTGGCTGCGTCAACGGTGAAGGCCTCGGGCTTCTCGCCGCTGACGTTAATGGAGCCGTCGGTGGCCATGGTGAACGTGAGCTGGGCGCCGGAGAGCTTGTAGCCCGCGGGGGCCTTGGTCTCCTTGAGGGTGTAGACGGTCTGGCCGTCGGCCTTGAGCTGCGCCTTGTCGAGGGCGGCCACGCCGTTATCGCGCACCGCGAGGGTCACGGGGCTCTTGGCAGAGACAAAGTCGCCCGAGAGCTCGAACTCGGCGCCGGAAAGGGCCACGCCGTCCATGTCGGTCTTGGTGACGGAGAAGGTCGTGGGATCGTCGGTCACTTCGCCGGTGAAGACCTTGACGTCCTCGCCGGAGGTCGCGAAGGCGGACGAGGGGCTGTCGCCCTGGACCTCAAGGCTGCCGTCGCCAGCGACCTTCACGGTGAGGGTGGCGGCGAGCTTCTTGTAACCCGCGGGGGCCTGGGCCTCCTGGATGGTGTAGGTGTTGCCCACGACAAGCTGGGCGGCGAGGGTCGCGGCGCCGTCCTGCCCGGTAGTGAGGGACTTGGCGACGGACGTCCCGTCGGCGAACGCGGAGCCCTCGGCCGGGGTCACAGAGAAGACCGCGCCCTCGAGCTTGGTCGCGTTGTCGTCGGCGAGCTTGGTGATGGTGAGGACGACGGGCCTATCGGTCACGGTGACGGACGCGCCGTCAAACGAGTAGCTGGCAGACGAGCCGATGGCAGCGGTCAGCGAGCCGTTTTCCTCGACGAGGAAGGTCGCCGCGCCGGCATCGAGCTTGAAGCCCGCGGGGGCGCGGGTCTCGGTGAGCGTGTAGGTGTTGCCAACGACCAGCTGGCCGGCGAGGGAGGACGTGTCGATGGCGCCGTCCTCGCCCGCGGTGAGGGTCACGGTCGTCTCGGCGGAGCCGCCGGCGAAGGTGCCCCCGAGCTCGAACTCGGCGCCGGCCATGCGGGAGGCCGCGTAGCCCTCGGCGGTCTTGGACAGCGAGAAGGCCGTCTGCTCGTCGCTCATGGTCACTGTCGCGCTGGCGCCGTCGACGGTGAAGGCCGCGGGCGTCTCGCCGCTGACGCTAATGGAGCCGTCGGTGGCCACGGTAAGCGTGAGCTCGGCATCGGAGAGCTTGTAGCCCGCCGGGGCCCTGGTCTCCTTGAGGGTATACGTACCACCCACAACAAGCTGGGCAGTAAGGGTATCGGTGCCGTCGGCCTTAGTGGTGAGGGTCTTAGACGCCGCTTTGTCAACGAACTTGGAGCCCTCGGCCGGGGTCACGGTGAACTCGGCGCCCTCAAGCACGACGGTCCCGTTGGCATTGGTCTTCTTAACAGTAAGAACCGTAGCCTCGTCACTCATCGTGACGGTCGACCCGTTGACGGCAAAGGCCGCGCCCTCGGCAGGGGTCGTGCCCTGGACCTCAAGAGTACCGTCGGCCTTCACCTTGACGGTGACCGTGTCGGTCGAAAGCTTGTAACCCTCGGGGGCCGCAGTCTCGCAAATCTGGTAGGTGTTACCAACAATGAGCTGGCCAGACAAGGTGGCAGAGCCGTCGTTGCCAGTGGTCACGGTCTTCTCGGTTGCATCCGCATCCACAAAGGTGCCGGTGATCTTTAAGGTCGCACCCGCAAGCTTTGTCTGGCCCGACGCCTTCTTAAGCGTAAGAACCACGACCTTGTTGGTCACCGAGCCGCAGTCCTGGGTGGTGGCCACGGTGTTGCGACCAATGGTGACCTCATTGCTGGTCACGGGGTCGGCGCCGGTCTGGTTGTAGTGGCCGGCCGCCGGGGTGACCTCGACAAAGCGATAGGTGGCCCAGCTCAGGCCGTCAACCGCGATGGTGCCGTCGGCGCCGGTAACCAGGCTGGTCTTGCCCTCGACGTCGGCCCAGTCGTCGCCGGACTTCACCTGGAGCTTGAACACGGCGCCGGCGAGCGGCTGGCCAGACTCGTCGACCTTCTTCATCTTGACGGAGCCGGTCAGGCGCTCGTTGGTCATGCCGGTGCTGCCAGAAGCCAGGATGGTGGCGTTGACGTTGGCGGCATCAACATCCCCGCGGCCCTCGGCGCTGCCCAGGTTAAACGTGCTACCGGCGTCGTTATTCTCAATGACAAAATCGGCAACCTTGATACCGGGCGCCGGCACGTTGTAGCCCGTGTTCGAGACCTCGATAAGGGTGTAAGAGCCCTTCTTAAGCCCGGACAAAGTCAGGACACCGTCGTTATCGGTGGTGTAGCTGGAGCCAAGGGTCGTGTAGCCAGCGTCGGCCGCCGCGTCCGGCGCCTTGTACTCAAGCTTGAACGTGGCGCCAGAAATAGCGGCGCCGCTCGTGGCGTCGGTCTTGCTCAGCGTCACGGTCGCGCTGAACTTGGTGTTCGAGACCGCCACGTCAACGGTCGCGGGCTGCTCGGTCGCATTTGAGTTAGCCGCAATCAAGAAGGTCGTCTTAGCGTCCTCATCCGCAGGCATCACCAGGTCGGCCTTCTCGCCGGTCTCGATCAGGTAGTACTCGCCCACCGGCAAGCCGTCGGAAAGCTTGGTGTAGTTGTCGCCCAGGCCCGCCCCGGCCTCGTACGCGATGGAGGAAGACGTCGAGACAAACGTGCCGTTCTTGTCCGTGGTCAGGTTCTTGGCAAGAAGCGTCCCGTCGCTCTTGTACAGGTCAAAGGTCATGCCCTCGACCGGGGTTGCCGTGCTGCCGTTGGCCGCGGCCCTCGTCGCAACCGCGCTGTTGTCGCTCGCGGTCTTGGTGATCTTAAAGCTACCGCGCAGCACGTCATCGGTCACGGCGACGGTCTCGGCGATGCCGTCGCCATCGGCGTCGGTTGCCGGCGCGTAGCTAGCCGTGGTGCTCACCACGCCGTTCGCCGCGATGGTCACCTTGAACTCGGCCGCGGCAACGTAGTTTGTGGGCGTCTTGGTCTCGCTCACGGTATAGGTGCCCGCAGCCAGGCCCACGATATAGACGACGCCCGTCGTCGCATCGGTCGTAAAGCCGCAACCGCTGGTAGAGCTTACGCTCACGTGGCCCTGCGCGTCGCGGCTCCAAACCGCAACCGTCTGGCCCGAGGCGTCCTTAATCGTGAACTCGGCGTCATTAAGCTGGGCGCGCTGGTTGCCAACTGCCCCGATCTTGTCCAGCGCGAGCTTTGTTGCCGTGTTCGTGATCGTGCCGTTGGCCAGGCTGTTGTTGGCCCCCGCCGCGGCAAAATCGCTGGGGTTGGTGGGATAGAAGCCCGCCACGGTCCCAGCGGTCTCGGTGACCTTGTAGTAGTACGCCGTGCCGTCAGAGGCGGTCTTGGGCAGGCCCTCGATCTTGTAGGTCCAGGAGTCGCCCTCTGTGTTGGTCCACGTGACGGAGGCCTTGCTCGCCTCGATGGTGGTCGGGTTGGCGTCGCCCTGGCCCTTGTACTGCTGGACTACCAGCTGCACGTTCGACGGATCAGGCAGGTCAAAACCAAACTTGTTCCACTCCTTAGTGCCGGTAAGGGTCAGCGTGTCCAGGGTGTTCTCGAAGCTGACGTCGCCGTTATTGACAGCGTAAAGCTTGAGAGAGCCACTGGAAGCCACCTCAGCGGCACCCGAGGACGTCACGGAATAGCCGTTGGGCACGACCTCGACCGCGCGGTAGGCGTAAGGGTTGTCCTCGGCGTCCACCGCAGGCAGGTTCTCGAGGGTCTTGCCCCACAAATTAGCAAGCTCGCCCTCCTCGGCATCCGCCTCGGTAAGGGTCACCTTAACCAGGTTGTCGTTGAGCGCCGTGCCGGCAGCGTTAAACGGGCCGTCGACGCTCGCGTTGTACTTGGTCACCCACTGCCAGTTTGCACCGCCGTCGGTGCTGCGCTGCAAAACGTACGTCACAGCCTGGCGCAGGGCCCATTTGTTGTCGTCATCAGCCCACTTCTTGTTAATGTAGAACGCGTAGGTCGAGTTCGACTTATGCGTGTTGGAAATCGCGGTGGTGGTCGCGTAACCAGACCTCGTGGTGGTCTGGCTCGGCATATAGAAGCCCTGTGTCGACGCGGCGTACTTCTCGTCCTTGTCGACGGCCATAGTAACGACCTGAGTCTCCGAGCCGGCGGGATTCGCGGCGTCGTAGGCAAGTTTCGACTCGATCGCGCGGTAGATAACGCCAGTCCCATTCACCGTCGTGGGCAGCTGGTCCCAGGTATAGCTCATCGTGGTATTGCCGTTGTACTTGGGCGACCAGTACTGTTCAAGGCTCTTGTTGTTGACCTTATCGACGCCAAGCACATCCTTGGCCGCAGCCCAGGTCTGGCCATTGTCGGTCGAGGCCTGCAACGTCACGTAAACGCGGGGGCGTTGCTGGTAGGCGGTATCGTTACTGTCGCCTACGAAGGTCTTGGTGACTTTCACGCTGCTCTTAAGGGTGTTGGACAGGGTGACGCTTGGTTTGTCCGTGTCCGTACCTGTAACCTTGACCGGGCTTGACTGCAACGTGTACTGGCCAAGGCTGGAGCCAGACGCCACCTTGCTGTCGTCCTCCTTTAGGGAGTAGACCCAAAGCTGGCCGTCGGGCGCCCACTTCTCAAGATTGGCGATGGAGAAGGACGTGTACGCGCTGGAACCCGTGGTGTCGCTCGTCCATTTGAAATACCCCTCTTTAGAAGCGTCGGTCTGCTGCAGCGTCACGTACTCGGTGCCGCCGCCGTCTTGGTACGTACGCGTGAGGACGAGGGTGTCAAAAATGTCCGCGCGGGTGTCCCACTGATTGTTGGCGTCTTTCCAGTTCTTGGTACCAGAGACACTCACCGTACTGGGCACGTACTCGTTATGGAAGGATGCCACGTTATCAGTGATCCCGGCATGCAGCTCTTTGACCCTTGTCGTCTTCATGTCGATGCCAGAGATAGCTACGGTCCCCCTAGCAGCGTAGGTCCTGTAGCCGTTGATGCTGGTTTCTTCAACCTTGTACTCGTAGTACTTGCCGTTCGGCGCGTAAATGGCAAGGTCAGTGAAATCAAGGAATCCTGTGCCGTTGGTCCCAAACAGGCTCGTGTCCAGGCTCTTAGCCTCAACCTTGGTCCACTCGGCGTCCGCCCCATCGTCGACCCTGCGGTACAGGGTAAAGGTGGTCGGCGGGAACCGGTCTCCTTCGGCGCGACCGCTAAAGGTCTTCTTAACGGTAATCTTGCCTTTCTGCTGCGTTGTCTTGAAGCTGTTGGTCACGCGCGTGGAGGCGCCCAGGCCGCTGCTGGCAATGGTGGGGCCAGAGTAGCAGTTGTTGTCATCGGTGCTGGTGCCAATGCTGCTGGCGAGAAGCTCTTTGAGCGTGAAGCCGCCCGCCGGGTTTCTAGAATCTTCCTTGAGCAGGCCGTCCATGACCTCAAGGGCGCGGTACTCGTAGATGCGTCCCTCGGAGTCATACTTTTCCAGGGCGCTTTCCGTGCCAGCTGGGCTGCTGTTGTTCTCGCCATAGGCCGTAAGGTAGAACGTGGTGGTCTTCTTGCTCGCCGTGTTGCCCGTAGCGGTCAGCCACGCCACGGCGGCCTTGCCGTCGGGCAGGGCGTTATGGGTGCCGTCTTCGCCAACGTTGCTGTAGACGTAATACTTGTTGTTGATGTGGTCCTTGTTCCCTGCGGCCGAGTCAGAAAGCTCAAGGTTGCTCCACTCGGTGCTTTCGTACGCAAGGCGCTGCTGGAGGAAGATGGTGAAGTCGGGCAGCTCACCCGTGTAGTCGCTGGGGATGTTCGCCCAGGTCTTGGTACCCTGGATCGCCAGGGTATCGCTAATCCCAAAGATGAACGTGCCGCCCTCGCGAAGCGCGGTCTTCTCGCTGCTTCCAGACGTCACGGCAACAGAGCCGTCCTTCCCCTGCACCTCTGAGCTGGGGGCGTTCCAGGTGCCCTCGTTGTACTCGTTGGTGTCCACGGGGCCAAGCACTACATCGTTGTAATCCAGCGCCTTGAAGGTCGCGTCGCTCACCGAGGGCATGGCCACGGCATAGTAGACAATCTCTTTGCCAGCGGAGTCGTACTTGGGAAGGTCGTGAATCGTGGCGGTCTGACTGTAGTTGGCGTCCACCGAGTCGTCGTTCCACTCTTCGAGGCCTACCCACTTGCTGTTCTCGTAGCCGGTAACCACCTCTGGATTACCGTTCTCGTTCAACTTATAGAGCGTCAGGTAGACGTCGGGGCGCTGGTTTAAGGTGTCCTTCACATAGTGGTCGTGCCAGCGCAGACAGAAGGTCACGCTCTTGGTGCCCGCGCGGGCGTTGATAAAGGTGTAGGAGCGCTTGTCGCTGTGCTGCAGGTTGGAGTCAAACCGCTCATTGGCGGTAGACGACCGCTTGGTGTACTCGGTGCTCTGGTCGCCGGTGGGGTTGGCCTCCTCGGACGCAGAATAGCCAAAGGGCGCGCCGGCGTCGTCGTACTTGGGCAGGCCATAGATGGTGATGGGCTCCGGGTTGCCCGATGTGACCGTTGCGATCTTGATGCGCAGCTCGCCGGCCGCGGCGCCGTCGGCAAAGTCAGCCTCGTTGGCAAGGTCAGAAACCTTGAGCTGCGTCGTGTGCTCGGCGTCGGTATAGAGCGGGTAGCTCGTCGAGCTACCGGGCAGGGTCACATAGACGTTGCCGTCCTTAGCCGAGAAGATCCTGTTTGCCTGGTCGTTGGCGTCCTTCTCGCCGGTGACCACATAGTAGGCATCGGGTCGCTTGGTGGTATCGGCGGCGTCACCGTCGATCCAGCTCTTGCCAAGCTGCATGTTGACCAGGCCCACGCGCCGGTTGGTCACGACGACCTTGGACCCCAGGAGGTCCTGCTCGACGCTGTAGCTTATGTCGTAGGCATAGCCGCCGGCAGCAGCGGCATCGGCGTCGTTGCTGCGCTTGGTCACCATGCGCTGGGCACCGTCTTCCCACGGCGAGAGGAGCGCATCGGCGTAGGGGCTGTCTGCCTCCTGGGCGTCGGACTTGCTAATAACGTCGTAGTTGTCGTTGCTCACCTCGCGCACGCCATAGTAGAAGCCGTTGCCATTGCCGGGCGTGAAGCCCTCGGGCACAGACGCGCTATCGGCCAGGTAGATGCCGCCGCCCGCCGAGATGTGCGCCTCGGCGTACCAGCCGCCGGCGTCGCTCAGGTCGACGGTGGCGATGACGGCATCCTTGTCAAAGAGCTTCTCGCCGCCCTTGGTGACCACGTCGGTCTTGGCGTAGACCTCGACCTTAACGGTGCTGCGACCGGTGTTGTTGCCGTCGTCCTCCCAGGTCTTTGACAGGCGCACCGTGGTGCCCTCGCCGGGATAGGGGGAGTTGTAGACCGCAGAGGAGTTCACGACCCTGTTGTCGCTGGTGCCGTCGGACTTGTTGCCATCGGTGGCGTCGGTGGAAACCTTGAAGGACGAGGACGACGAGAAGCCAGCCGGGTTCGTCTCGAGCGTCTGGTAGCGGTACTTAGAGCCAGAGGCGTCGTACTTGGGCAGGCCGTCGAAGTCGATCTGCCACGGGGCAACCTCGCGGCATTTGATCTGGGTGCCGTCGACGGCGGTTACGGTCGTCCAATCGGCGTCCGCCGTGCCGTCCATGGTGACGCCACCGGCGTACAGAGTGTCGTCCTGGTAAATCGAGAAGGTCAAGCTGGTTGGGAAGGTTTTGGTGTACTCGGTGCCATCGGCGTCTTTGACAGTGAAGGTCTCGCCGGGTTCGACGCCGTAGGGGGTCTTCTCGCCGGTGACGTATTTGCCGTTGACGCTCCAGTACTTGGTAACGCGGGCCGTGGTCGTGCCGGAGTAGGTGTTGGTAATGGTGCCATTGGCGTAGGAACCCTCGAAGGTCACGGCATCGTCGTTGCCAAGCTCATCGGCGAGGTCAAGGGTCGCGACGCCCGTGATGCCGGCAAGCTCGCCCTCGGTGGCAGCCTTGAACTGCTGGCCCTCCTTGTTGGGCTGGAAGACGTCGACCTCGCACCACTGATAGATGTACACGCGGCCGAGAAGGTCGTACTTCTCCTGTTCTTGGGAAAGGTAGGCGACCTGGCTCATGTTGCCGCTGGCCCAACCAGAGAGCGCGACGGAACCCACGGTCTCCCATGTGTCGTCGACAACGTAGAGGCCGGTTTGCTCGCCCGGCTGCATATCGCTCGTGAGCACGTGACGCTTGAGCTCCAGCTTGACGGTCACGTCGCTGAGCTGGTCCTGGTAGCTGCCGGCGTCCCAGGACTTGGTGAGCTGGGGCGAGACCTTGTTCTGGCGAACGTTGGTGATGGTGCCATTGTTGTAAATGGCGGCATCGGAGTCCGAGGCCACGGCGCCGGTCTCTTTGGAGCCCCAGCTGCCGTCGCTAAGATCGGCGGTGTAGTAGTTGGCCTTGTCGTAGGTTACCTGGGCCGCGCCGTTCTCGCCCTCAGAGACGCTGCCGGCAACGCGCAGGTAGCCGTCAACGGTCTCCTCGCGCAGGAAGTAGACGTAGGGGTAGCCGTCGGGATCGTACTTGGCCAGGCTGCCCTGGACATATTGCAGGTAGTCGCTCAGGTTGATCCCGTTGTCGCCGGCATTGCGGTTATCCTCGGCACTCACGGTGAAGGAAATGAACTCGCCCTTGGAATTTGCCACATGCGCCGCGGTGGACGTGCTGCCACCGTTAGTGCTGTAGCGATAGAGCGAGTACTTGGTATCGCCGCGGCTGGACGTGTTACCCTCGTCCTCCCAGACCGCGGTTGCAGAGAAGCTCGTCGTACCCGCGTGGGTAAGGATCAACTTGCCGCCGTCGTAGGCCGCCAGGAAGCCCCTGCCGGTAGTGTGCGCGTCCGAATTGTCGTAAGAATCCTGGTAGTAGTCATAGTTGCCCTTGCCGTCCGATTGAATGGCGGCTTGGGTGTCGTGCGAGAGCGCGTAGTCGAGCGCGGTGCCGTCCGGGTAGTACACGGGCGCCTGCGCCGTGATGGTGGCCGCGTTGCCTTTGACCGTGATGGTTGAATTGGAGAAGACGCCGCTGTTCGTGGCCACAGACGAGCCGTCTTTGAGCGTGGTGACGGTCTCGTACTGGCCAAACGAGCTGTTCCAAGTGTCCGCGGTATAGCTTGAGGCCAGCGCGCCGGTGCCGTCGCGCAGAGCGACCGTAAAGGTCACGTCCTTGAGCAGCTGGAGGCACTCTTTGTTGGAGTCCGTGCCGTAGTACTCGTCGTCGAAGGCGCCATCGTAAGCGCCGACCGCAAGCTTCTGGTAGCCGTCAACGTCGCCGGTTCGGACGATCTGCCACTCGTATTCATCGGTAGCAGTGGTTTCGTCGCCGGTCTTCTCCTCCACCTTGTTGGGAAGGCCGGTCGCCGAGGCAACGTAGTTCTGGTCGGATTGAGTCACGGTGACGGCAATTGCCGCGGCCTGCTCCGCGCTGATACCCAGGGTGTTGAGGATATCTGCGCTGGCCGCGTCAAAGGTAGTCCAGTCCCGGGACGTGCCCTTGGGCCTAAACTGCAGCTGGTAGGCAATATCGGTCGTGGCGGGGCGCTGGTCCGAGCCGTTGTCGACCCACGCTGTGGTGAACTCGGCGGAGGCGTTGAGCTCGGTGGCCGTGCGGGTTGTCTCGTCCACGACAGGGGGCGTGACGTCGTTGGAGTTGTCCTGTACGGCCGCGCCGTCATCGACGGGCTGCTCGTCTTGCTGGTCGTCCAGGGCGGGAGTCGGCTCGTCCTGGACGATCAGGCGCAGGGTCTCGGAGTGGGTGTCGGGGTCGGCTGTTGCGGCCTCGTCGGTCGTCGCGGCTTCGTCGGTGGTCGCGGCGGTTTCATCGGTCGCGGCGGCGGGCTCGCTGGCCGCAGCGTCCTTCTCGGCGTCGTCGGAATCCTCGGCTTCGACCTCGACCTTCTCGTAGCCCTCGATGTCGCCAGTGCGAATGACCTGCCACTCAAGCTGGGTCTCGTTGCCCTCGGCATCGGTCATCGCGGCGGGCAGACCCTGAGCGCTCGCCACGTAAGTCTGATCCACGGCCTCGACATTGATAGATGCAGCAAGCTCGTCGGCCTGCTTCTCGTCAAGCCCCAAGGCAGCGAGAAGATCGCTGTCTTGGGCATCAAAGGTGGCCCACTCGGCATCCGAGTCCTTCTCGCGGTATTGCAACTGGTATGCGAGCTGGTCGCTGTCGGTCGCGAGGCGAGCGCCAGCCGCGTCGTCGTCATCGTCCCATACCGTGGTAAAGGGCTGCGCGTCGACGGACTTCTCGTCTTCAGCCGCAGCATCGCCCGTAGGGGGGGTCTGGTCGTCTGCGACGGCTTCCACCTGCGTGGCCTGAACGTCGTCGGTGCCCAAGAGGCTTGCTAGGTCAAGCGTCCCCGAGGTCGTGCCCAGCGCAGAGACGGGGCTAAAGACCATCTGCGCGGTAAGAATCACCGCCATCAAGCCGCTAAAAGTTCGCTGCCACAGCGTTGCGTCGTGGCGAGAAGTGCGCTGGCGAGGCCCCTGGTTCTGCATGGGATTCCTCTCAATCGAGTTCAGACATAAGAAAACGGCCTGAATTTGGCCTTAATGTCTCACTCTAATACAACGCGTGTGGCTCGAAGGGGTAAAGCTTTACTTAAACCTTAGGCTAGGCGAATTGTCGCCCCTCACCAGCAAGGAGCCGGGGGTTCAGGAACCCCGGCGCGCGCCGAAATCGGGGGTTGTCAGCACTCGCGGGGCCTTTCCTGCGCGCAAATCGGGGGTCGTCAGTATTCTTGGGACCTTCTCAGCGATCCAGCGAGAGACCCGCTCAACAAACCCACAGGTAGACGGCCTGACGTTTTTACCGAGAAGCGCGTGGGGGCTTGAAGGGTACTGACGACCCCCGATTCGCGCGCACTTCTCGGCAAAAAATACTGACGAGCCCGAAATCCGGCGCACCAAGCTCGCCGCGGCACACCCCCGCCCCGCACCGCAACAAAAAATCCCGCGCCTGCGGAGTGCAGACGCGGGACATGCGCTCTAAGTTGTGGGC
>CAVEMP010000243.1:0-22169 GCA_963616835.1 uncultured Oscillospiraceae bacterium
CGACCTCATGGCCGACCTCTGCACGCTCCTCGACCCGGACGGCGACCCTGAGCCGGAGGAGTGCACGCGTCTGCGGGAGGAGAGCGACACGCAGGCCGTGGAGTGCGCCGATAAGGTCAACGAGATGCGGGGGGCCGGGGATGAGTGATGTTGTAAAAAAGCGGGGACCGTCGCCCCTGCGCGTCGCATGGTTCTCGGGGGGGGTCAGCTCATTCGTGGCCTCGTATCTGGCGAAACCGGACAGGGTCGTCTATATCAACGTGGCTAACCAACACCCGGACACGCTGAGGTACCTCGCGGACTGCGAGGAGCTGCTCGGGAGGCCCATCGAGATTATCGGCGACATGACGTTCGGCCAGTCGGTCGACAACGTGATACGCCGCCGGAGGTACGTCAACGGCCCCGGCGGCGCCGCCTGCACGATGGAGCTGAAGAAGCGCGTGAGGCAGGAGTGGGAGCGCCGCAACTGCCACAACGGCCTGACCTACATCTGGGGCTACGACGTGGACGAGAGGAAGCGCGCGGAGCGTTCGGCCGCCGCCTCCGAGTGGTGGAGCGAGTTCCCGCTGATAGAGCGCGGGCTTACCAAGGCGAACTGCCACGCGATAGCGGACTCCCTGGGCCTCAAGCGCCCGAGGATGTACGACCTGGGCTACAGCAACAACAACTGCGTCGGCTGCGTCAAGGGCGGCAAGGGCTACTGGAACCGTATCCGCGTTGATTTCCCGGAGGTGTTCGAGCGCCGGGCCAAGGAGGAGCGGGAGGTGGGCCACAGCTGCATCAAGGGCGTGTTCCTGGACGAGCTTGACCCCGACGCGGGCCGAATGGAGAAAGAGATTATGCCGGTGTGCGGCTTCGACTGCCTCGGCATATTGGAAGGAGAAGAGTGATGGAAGAGAAAGACACGCTGGAAGCGGTGTTGGAGGACGCCGACAAGGTGTTCAGCTACATGACCGACTGCCGCCCGCAGGAGAGGGCGCACCGATATCTCACTGAGAGGGAGGTCAACCGTGGCTTCAACGACACGGCGATGCTCTGCGTCGTGAACGACCTCGTGCGCCGCGCCCACGCCCTCGGCGTCGAGGACGGGAAGCACCGCGCCGAGCCTGCTAAGGCGTGCGACGGCGGGCTTGCGAAGGCGCTGCTGATTAAGAGCGCGGGCGAGCTGCTGGTGGCCGCCGAGAAGCTCGGTGAGTAGCGTGGACTTCACGCTGACGGTGGGCGAGGTGTTCGCGCTCAAGCTCGCCGGGCAGAGGCACGGCACCGAGGAGCACTTCGACGGCGCCAGGCTTTTCGACAAGGGCTACCACCACATCACGTTGTACATGCGGAAGCTCGGCGACGAGGAGCTGACGGCCATCTGCGACGGGCTCGTCGAGAAGGGCGTGTTCTCCAAGGACGACGACGGTTACATGGTCACGGAGCTAGGCAAGGACGTCATGCGGCAGATGTTCCCGCACGAGGGGGACGGAAGGCCGATGTTCAAAGGGGGTTATTGATGGGCGGCAAGGGAAGCGGCGACGCCGCGAGGATTCGCGCGGCGAGCAAACACGCCCGTGAGGCGGACTCCGTCACCAACGACGTCTCGCTGGACATGTGGATGGAAATCTACAACTCCCCGGCGGTGGACCTGTCGGACGCCGACGCCATCACGCAGCGCATGATGGACTTCGTGGAGATGTGCAAGCGTTACAACGTGCGCCCCGGCGTCGGCGCGTGGTGCCAGTACATCGGCTGCACGAGGGACGAGATTATCCGGTGGCAGAAAGGCAGGCGCACGCGCCTGGACTCGCTGCTCACGTCAAGCTCGGCGGCCGCTTTGCAGAAGTCCTTCGGACTGTTCGAGGTGTCCTGGGAGACGACGTTCCTGCAGAACGGGTTCATGTCTCCCGTCACGGGCATCTTCTACGCGAAGAACAACTTCGGCTACAAGGACGAGTCGGAGACGGTGGTGAAGCACGCCGAGTCCGAGAAGGGGCCTGACGTCAAGGCCCTGCAGGAGAAGTACGCGGCGGCGATACCGGAGTCCGTCGAGGCCGTCGACGTCGTGGTCGAGACCGTCGAGCCGCAGAAGCTGAAGGAGCCTGCCGAGTAGGCCGTCAGCTTAACGCCGATACAACGCAAAAAAGCCCCGGGGCCGTGATGACCTCGGGGCTTTTCTTGTTTGCTATGCGGTTGTGGCGGGTTCTCAGCTTAAGGCTTGTGGACCCCGGTCCAGTTGACGGGGCGCCAGCCGCCCTTGAGCTTGTTGAGGATTATGTTCGCCTCTCCCACCGGGGCAGGCTCGCCGGGTTCCACGAGAAGGCGGAAGACGAGCGAGTTGCTGCTGTCCAGCTGTGTGTGCAGGCCGTAGGTGTCGGCGCCGAACGCGCCGTATTCGAGCCAGTCGCCGTTAGGGGAGCGGAGGACGCCCTGCTCGTCGTATTTCCAGGTCATCATTTGCGTTCACCCCTCGTGGGCCTCGACGATGCGGTAGAAGTCCGCGTGGCCGCGGTTCTGGTTCTCGCAAATGCCCTCGTTGTCCTGAAGGCCGCTGCAGAACTGGTCGAAGTAGACGCGCGCCCTGTCGAACGTCGGGAAGCTCGCCATGAGGGTGAAAGACAACCTCGTGTTGTCCCTTATCCCGTTCTCGAACCTGACCTTCTGAACGACCCACGCAGTGCCGTTCTCGTTGTAGTTCAGGCCGCAGCGGTGCATGTAGAAATCCTTGTCGGCGATGCTCATTAGTCCTCCTCTGCGCTTGCGTCGTCCAGCGTGACGTCAAAGTCCCTGACAACGAAGATGCCGGGGTTGATGTTGAGGGCGCTGCAATGCGCGACCGTGACCGACTCGTTCGCGATGTGCCAGAAGCGCAGGACCTTCGCCGCAGCCTTCTTGGCGTGCGCGATGTTGTGGCACGCGAGGGCAAGCTCGTACTCCTCGTCCGGAATGTCGCAACTCACAATCACCGCGTAGTTCACCTTGGTGTCCTCAAGGTCCTTGTCCAGGTCGAGGCCTGGGAGAACGTCATGGATATCGGGCATCTTGTCTTCCTTTCGTCTAGGCGAACGTCTTGATGATGATTAACACGCAGTAGAACGGCACCAGAATCGGTGCCAGCAGAATGAAGAGCATGATGTACAGAATAGCTTTAAGCACGTCGCTTTCCTCCTGTCACGGGTGAGCGGTAGCGAGATTGAGCCCGCCGCCCCGGGGAGCGACGGGCCGTGCCTTGTTGGGCGGTAGCCTTTCCCATGTCTCACCTACCACTGAATCTCGAAGTCCATGCCGCAGCCGAGGTTCTCCTCGACCCCGTAGCCCAGCTCCCGTATCTCCTTGACTGCTTCCTCGACCACGCTGTCGCACTCGTAGCGGTCGCAGTCGACGTACACTGAGAAATCCCCTTTCTCAATCGCGTTGTCGACCTCGCGCTCCACGTAGGTCATGAGGTGGGCAACGCAGTTGTCCATGGCCCTTGCATGTGCTTCCTTCGCGTTGAGCATGTCTAGTCCTCCTCGCACACGACGATGCCGCCCTGGATAATCACGCGCTTCCCGTCGGCGTCGTCGAAATAAATCTCGTTGTCGTCTTCTGAAATATCGAACTTGCCGCTCCACTCCCCGAGCTTGTCGCCCTGGTAGTCGTAGAGCGTCACGGTGCGCTCAAGCCCGCCGCTCATGTCGCTGCTCAGGGACTTGCCCATCCTTGAGCAGGACGCGCAGCCCGACAGGCCGAGGGCCGATAGCCCCAGGAGCGCGGCGGCTCCCGCCACTGCCACGTTACGCATTGAACAACCTCTCTATCCGCTCGAAAATCTTCTCGACCTCGCCCTCCGGGTCCTCTATGAACTCGGCCATGACCAGGTCGTAGGTGTCGCGCTTGATGAGCTTTAACGAGTCGGGGGCCTTGTGGGAGAGGTTGAGGGGATGCGTGAAGTGCCCGCGCTCATTGTCTTCGGCGTCACGCCCCCGGATGCACCACTCGTCTTTGCCAAGGCACCTGGCAACGCTGAGCCGAGTCACCACCATGTGCGCGTCTTTGTCGCGCATCCAAACATGGTCACCAATCCGGATGGGCACGCCGTCGACGTCGACGGGCAGCTCGATGGTGGCGCTGTCCTGCTCGTTGGACGGTTTTGCGTTAGTCATTCTTCTCTCCCATCTCGCCGAGGTCCTCGATGTACGCGATTGAGCCGAACGGGAGCAGGAACCTCTTCCGTTCGGTGTTCAAGTACCGGTCGATATCTCTGGCGATTTCTTCGGCGTTCTTGTCTCGACCGCGGCTGTTCTCTCTTCCGTAAGGTGATTTGCCCAATGAAGCGGCCCTTGCCGCATGCGGCCGAGACATGAACCCGGTCACCTCATCAGGCATGCAGTTGAAGCCGCTCGGCATGTCGCCGTCGACCACGATTGCTTCCTCGTCAAAGCCGTTGATACCTGCGCTGCTGGTGTGGTTCAGCACTATCATGTACATCTACCGCACCTCCTCAAGCGACAAGGGGATGTACCTGAAGCCGCGCCCCCTGAGGTTCTTGAACTGGTCGTCCAGGCGCTGCCAGGCTTGGTCGACCGTGTCGAAGGCGAACTCCATGACCAACCCGGTGGGGTCCATCAGCTCGAACAGCTCGTCGGTGACGTGGAACTTGCCGTCGTCCCGTAGGGCCATGGTCACCTCGTGCTTCCTCGTGTCGTTCTCGTTCTTGTAGATACAGTGCTCGAAGACCTTTCCCATCTCTTTCTCCTTTCTATCGGGCCGCTTTCCAGGCGCGCGGCCAGGAAGCGGGTGTGTAACTGTAGTTGCGCCAGCTCTGGTTGCTCGCGTCGATGCCGTCCGCGCACTCGTTCCAGCCGAACCCGGTGAGCATCACGCCGCCGTCGCCGTCCATGAGCATCAGGCGGGAGCCTGCCGAGGACTGCGTGAGTGCCGTCTCCGTCACCTCGTTGAGGTAGGGCAGGCCCTCGTCGTCGCAGGCGTCGAGAAGGCCCGCCGCCACGTCCATCACGTACGCCACCGTGTCGGAGATGCCGCCCTCGTCGTCCGTCCACATGCCGCGCAGGACGCCGTTGTGCGCGATGCCGTAGCGGGCCACCCACTCGGTCGAGTGGAGGTCGTCCAGGTAGGCGGTCACCGGGTAGGGGTGGGTGACGCGCTCGTCGTGCCCCCCGCTCGTGCCGATGCGGAAGTGTATGCACAGGGGGACGTCGTCGGGGACGCTCGCCAGGGCGTCGGTGAGGTCCTGGAGGGTCATCAGCCCCTTGCGCCCGTGGACCAGGCCGTGGTCGGGGTACATGAACCCGGCCCCGTCGGGGTTCGACGCCCAGCAGCTCGCCAGAAGCTCGTCGGTCGGCCGCTTGTTCGCGGCGCAGCTAAGAATCACGCACATAAGTTCTCCTATCCTGCCAGCGCCAGGACCTCGCCCATGTGGTCGAGGTAGTAGGCGCGGCTGAAGTCGTTCCACGGGAGGTTGCCGTTGCATGCCGCCACGGCGTCCATGAGGTCCTGTCGGTCGTAATCAGGAAGCGCCACCGCGTGTCCGGTGGCGCCGGGCCGATAGGGCATCTCTCTTCGGTTGTCGGCGATGGTCTCAAGCATGTCCTCGTAGAGGTCGAGGTCGTGCTGTGAGAGCGCGTCCGGCTCGTGCTCGTAGAGGTACGGCACCGCATGGTCGTACCAGGCCTGCCTGTAGTCCATCAGATGCCCACCTTCTTGCAACGGTCCTGGAAGTCCTCATAGGGGATTCCGTTGGCCTTGAGGGCGTGCACGAGCTCGAACTTGACCTCGTCGAAAGACCACGTCTCCATGAGGTGCCCGGAGAGGTTGAGGGTCCTGGCCATGATTGCCAGGCCCGCCGCGCACTCAAGCGCCGCCCTCAGCTGCGAGATATCCATGGTCCCCGCGAAGAAGCGGAACTCGACGGTCGGGTTGTAGCGGTCGTGGTTCACGGCCGTGCCGTGGCCGCAGCCGAGGTTGTCCTTCGTGATTCTGCGCTTGCGCCTTGCGCAGTCCTCCGGGTAGATATCCATGGACTCGTCCGAGTGGAGACGGCACCAGTAGAAACTCTCGCGCCCCGAGAACTTCTCCCATTCCCCGGTGAAGCGGGACACGAATCGGTCGATGGTCACCTGTTCCTCGCTGCGGCTGTGGGAGTCGTTGAAGAAGTCCAGGTTCACGTGGACGTGAAGCCCGCAGCACTTCGGCGTGCCAACGCCCTTGCTCGCGCCGTAGGAGAGCAGGTCCTCCCAATAGCTGTTGGTGAGGTGGTAGAGCGGGGTGGCCGGCATGGTCACGATTTCGACGCCGCCCTCGTCGAGGGAGGAGTCCTTTTTCGTCTCGACGTACCCCCGGCTGCCCGTGCAAAGCTCGGCCACGTCGTGGGCCGTCGACGCCCAGTCCTCGCGGGAGTCGGGGGCGCACGTCTCAAGCTCGACCCCGAGGAAGAGGTTGCGCGCCCTGTCGTCGGCGCCCGTCGCGTAGAACTCCGTCGCGGTGGTGTGGTGGTAGCCCGTCAGGTCGTCCGGCACGCACGGGCCGCAGTAGGTGTGCAGCCCCCTGTGGTAGACGTTGGTCGATACCTGCCCGCAGGAGTCGCAGACGCCGCACCTGTCGAGCCTGGTCGTCAGGACCTTATGCCCGTGGAAGTCCGAGAGGGTGCCAGGCGCGACGGCGAGCGTGTCGACGAGGAAGCGGCTCGTGGCCTCCTCGACGATATTGGGAGAGGAAGCGCAGTCCGGGCAGTAGCGCGTCCGGCGCAGGCTCGTGTCGGCGGGTGCCGAGGGGTCGCCGATAAAGACCTGCCTGTCCAGGCCGTCGCGGGCGAACACCTGGCCGCAGCAGGCGCACGTGTAGTGGTTGGCTTCCCACCACTCGCGGGAGTAGGTAAGCCCGTCGCGCTCGATTAGGCCCGGTTTGGGGCACACGCGGTTGCGCCCGTGGTCCCAGCCGAACCGGGAGGACACGAACTGCATCTTGATGACGTGCGGCCTGTCCGGGTCGCGCTCCATAAGCTCATGGGCACGCGCGGCCGGGTCCTCGCCGTCCCACAGGTTGAGCCGCAGCACGCCCATGCGGGAGCTGTCCGGCTCGTCCATAGAGCGATAGACACGGTAAAGCCCGGGGCCGTGGGACACCAGGTAGAGCGCGACGTCGACCTCCGACATGTCGCGCGCCCTCTCGTCTGCATACGCGACAAAGTCGCGCACGACCACGTCGTCGCCGTCGAACTCGATGGGGGAGTAGGAGCAGGACGTCGAGTAGTCGTAGCCCGTGAAGAGGTCGAAGGACAGGTTGGACGGGGGGACGCGCCCCTCGTCCTGGTAGGCTTGTCGAACGGCCCTGTTGGCGATTCGCATGAGCCCGCGCTTGCTGGTGTACTCGCCGGAGAAGCCGACGGCGATATCGTCGTTGATTGCCAAGAGGTTGGACATGGTGTTTCCTTTCTACGCCTTAAGGCTCGTCTTGTCGGTAAGGAGCGTGTCCCGGTGCGTGTACGGGACCCCGTCGGAGAACCCGAGGACGGGCACACGGAGGTAGTACGAGTGCAGGTAGTCGTAGATCCACACGGCATCCCCGACCTTCAGGGTCTCGGTAGGCACCTCGTGCGCGTCCAGCACGTCCCCCAGCTGCTCCGTTGGCGGCTGCTTTGAGTCGATGCACCGCAGGAACCCCCTCAGCTCGTGACCACTCTGTTCCCTGAAGCCGTCGTATGGATAGACCCTATCGGTGATTTCCCAGCCGTCGAGGACATAGACCCCGTTGTCGTCCCCGAGGCACGCCATGTCCTCGTCGTTGGTGTAGGGCATGACGCCCACGGAGCACGTGCCGCCGAAGAAGTTGCCTATGACCTGCGCAAGGCGGGCGAAGGCGTACGAGGTGTCTTGCCCGGGCGCCCTGTAGCGTTTAAGGCGGCAGTACTCCACGAAGGCTTCCACGGAGTCGCGGCCCCCGTTCCAATGGAGATAGAGGGCGACGGCCCGGTCCTTGTCGGTGATGATTGCGCGGTTTCCCATAGTGGTTCCTTTCCTAGAGGTCGAACTTGACGCGCTTGTTCATGTCGGCTCCTTAGAGGTAGAGACGCTCAAGCCAGTCGGAGAAGTCCCCGAGGTTGAACTCGGGCACGTCGTCGGTGGGCAGGTAGCCCGTGAGCGCGTCGATGATGGTCTGGTCGCCCAGCTGCTCGCGGATATCCTGGAAGCGTTCCTGGACGTCGTCGTAGTCGGGGTGCATGGTCTTTCCTTTCGTTTAGGCGAGGTGCGCGGCGTAGAAGGCTTGCGGGTCGAACTCGGAAGCGGCGGCGTAATAGGCGTCGAGGTCGCCGCCCACCGCTTGCCAGATGGCGCAGGCGTCGAGGTAGGTGATGCCGTAGTCCTCGGCGGTGGAGCCGAGGAAGCGGGAGAGGGAGTCGGACATTGCTAGTTCACCCCTTCCGTGAGGGAGCGGACGTACTCCGTGAAGAGCCGCAGCTCAATGTCCGTGAGGTCATGTGTGTACGCGTAGAAGCGACAGAGCGTGTGGAGCTGTGGGATTCCGCGCTCCTTGGAGAGGGTCCCGTAGGTGTCGGTCAGGAAGTCGGCGATACGGGAAGCCTGAAGGCGGTGTTGGAAGCTGACGACGTGCATGGTGTTTCCTTTCGGGTCGGTAGAGCGTTGCCAAAGTGTCGGGGTGTGTAGGTTTCCTCTCTCCCTGCGCACAGGGGTTTCCCGGAAGCGCGGTAGGCGCTTGGGTGGGTGGGGTTGGGGTGGGGTTGTGGTGCTTGGCCCCCCTTGTTGACGCAAACCGAAAATTGTCAACGAAAATCGGCACAAAAAACGCCCGCCGGGTTTCCCCGGTGAGCGTTGCGGTACCGATTAAGTTTTTGATGCTATTTGGCGGCTTTTTCGCCCCTCTTCTCGCACTTGAGGGCGTCGTTCAGAGCTTGCACAGCGGCGCTATAGGCCTCTTCGCGCTCTGCTACCGTCTCGCGCCACTTCTCAAGCCGCGCGGCTTGCTTCTCTGCGCTTTTGAGCGGCTTTTCGTCCGCGCGCTTGAGGTCGCGCTTGGCGTTGTCAAGTAGGCGCTTGGCGTCGTCGCGCGCGGCGCACAGCTGTAGCGTGGTGCTAGGCACAGACTTGCACGTGTCGCGCGTGCCTGTCGACACGATATGCACGCTACGGCGGGCCATTCGGCGCTGCTCTGCGCTCAAGACGTAAACCGAATTGAACACATCGACGTCACTGTGACGGATGCCGTTACGGCGCTGTTTCGTCGTGTCGCGCGTCGCCGGGAGCTCGTGTACCAGCGTGCGGCGCTGCTCTTCGGGCAGCATCTCGTTGGCGCGCACGGCCAACAGGTATATAGCTTTTTGTTGGGCCTCAGGCGTGCCGTTGTCGCGGGCGTCCATAAGGACGTGCAAGTGCCGTTTATAGGCGCGGCTATAGCGCGGCGTGCCGTCGTCCAGCACGGCGCCCCATGCAAGACGGCCCTCCTCGTCGCGCGGCGCGGGGCACGCCTTAAGGCGTCCGTTGAGCTGGTAAATGGTGACTTTTTTCTTCTTGTCGGGCATTTCTCGCTCCTCTCAAAAAACGTGGCCCCCCGGCCACTCACCAGCGCGAGGGGCCACGTTTAAAACGGCGATTAGGTTGGCGAGCCGCTTCACGGCTCGTCGGCTAGTCCCTTGCGCGGCTATCGCCCCCGCCCTTAGCAGGGGACGCCGTTTTTGCAAGGCGCTTTGACGCGCGGCCCCTGCCTAACAAGGGCCACAGCCGCCGCGCCCCCGCTATGCTAGCCGGGTTCGCTTTGGCGTGGTTACATAATGCGCCCCGGTTGCATCAATTGCAACCACCGTTTTTTCCCTCCACAAATCCTACACATATACCGCTGGACGTTTTGTCTTGACTTTACGGACGCGCGGCGCGGGTGTGCGCGGGCGCGCGCGTGGCCCCCTTACATAGCCGCGCAATCGATCGGGGGCGGCGTGCCTTGTGGGGCTTTGTGGGCTGTTTTGGGGGCCGCTTTGTGCGCGGCGCTACCGTGGGGCCGGGCGTGGCTAAACGTGGCTTTACGTGGGCTTACACGGCCGCGCTATCGATCGTGGCGGCGCGGGGGGGGTACCGGGCAGGGGGCGCGGGCCATCACCCTACTGGTACTTAGCCCCCCGTCTGCCCACAAAAACAAAAATCCCCCAACCCCACCACCATGCTCCCGCACCTCCGCTCACCGAATACCGCCCTCCTACTCACCCCGACACTTGACTAACGTATGCCAGTTAGCTAACATACTAATTGCTGGTCAGCAATCGAACAGGAGGCAGTTATGCGGCTCAAAGAGGCATTGCGCGATTTATACAAGTCCCGTGGGTACACCCTCGCCAGCTGGGCTGAGGCGGTCGGTGTTTCCAAAGGCGTCGTCGGCAAGGTCGCGGGGGAATGCGGTGGAGAACCCAAGCTCGGCTCCCTAATCCGCTACATCGCCCCGCTCGGGTACCAGGTCGCGCTCGTTCCCACCGGGACCAAGCTCCCCGAAGGCGCGTACATCATCGACTCGTCCGGCCCAAAGCCCGAGCCTGAGCCCTACGACCTCGACGACCCCGACCTGCTAATCGGCTAAGCACCCCGACACTTGACTACCGTAAAGGAGACAACCATGCGCAACAAAATCAAGGGCGGCGACGTCCTGCAGGCCACGACGGCCTTCTCCCGCCACTACGTGTTCGACCTGGGCGGCACGCTCTACGTGGACCGCACGCCCAAGGACGAGGACGGCGAGTACCTGTACCCCTACGGCACGGGCCTCATAGAGCTTTCCGTCTGCCCCCTGGGCCAGTGGCGCGTCATGGGCCGCTACGGCACGGGAACCGTCGCCGAGGGCCGGGAGTGGCGCGAGTCCTACCTCAGGGAGCGCGTCCCCACGCCCGAGAAGATGGCCGACCCCAAGTGGCGCCGCGACTTCGGCTACAACGGGTAAAAAAGGACGGCCACCGAGGCACCCTCCCCGATGGCCGTCCGTGTGGGAAACCCCACCCTCCGCACCTGCGCTAGCGGACAGATGCGGTGCCCGCGCTACCGACGCGGGCGACACTGTCATTTCCCTACCGAAAGAAACGACGAGGTGATTGTACCATGCTCTACGGATACGCGCGCGTCTCGACCAGGGGCCAGGAGAGGCACGGCAACGGCCTTGAGGCCCAGAGGGAGCAGCTCACGGCCGCTGGCTGCTCGGTGGTCGTCGAGGAGGCCTTCACGGGCACCGTCACGGAGCGCCCCAAGCTAAACGCCCTCCTCGCCCTGCTCTCCGAGGGCGACACCCTGGTCGTCTGCAAGCTCGACCGCATAGCCCGCTCCACGGTGGGCGGCTGCACCCTCGTGCGCTCGCTGGTGGACCGGGGCGTCTCCGTGCGCGTCCTCAACATGGGCACGCTCGACTCCACGCCCGTCGGCAAGATGATGGTCTCCGTGATGTTCGCCATGGCCGAGTTCGAGCGCGACATGATTGTGCAGCGCACCCAGGAGGGGAAGGCCATAGCGAGGACGCGCCCCGGCTACCGCGAAGGCAGGCCCAGGCTCAAGGTCGACATGGAGCTTTTCCGTGAGCACGTCGCGCTCGTGGACTCGGGCGCGGAGGAGCTTCCCGTGGCCCTCGCCGCCGTAGGCGTTGGCCGGACGAAGTGGTACGAGCTGAGGCGGGAGACCGCCGCCTAAAGGGTACCTTGCGGGTACCTAAAGGGTACACAGCCTTGTGTGCCCTTTGACCCCGCACGAGGGGTCTTGAAAAACGGGCTACGCTGACCCTTATGAGCCAGCTGGTCACGCACATCATCGCCGCGATAGACGCCCGCCCCGAGGATATCGGCGCCTACACGGACCTCATGGCCCTTCTCCGCGACAAGCAGGTGAAGGGCCTTTCCGAGCACGCCGACCTCCTTGAGGCAAGGCGCGTCGTGTCACGCGCGATAAACGGCGGCTGGGCCGACGCCTCGGGCCTTGAGTTCCTGGGCCACGCCCTGCGCGACGCCCTCACGTGGGACGGGCGCTTCGACTTCGACGCCTTCGCGCAGGCCATGGAGTTCGACCGCGACCCCGCGAGCAGGCTGTGGCTCCCCAGGCGAAAGCAGCTCTGGCGGCTCTACAAGGAGATACAGTGGTTCGAGACAGACCCGTCGGCGGAGTTCCTGTCCGTCTCCATGCCTCCCCGCACGGGCAAGTCGTCGAACTGCTCGATGGCCATGTGTTGGCACCTCGGGCGCGACCCTCAGCACGCCAACCTCATGGTGGGCCACTCCGACCAGCTGTCGCAGCACTTCTACGAGCAGTGCCTTCAGTTCGTCTCCGACCCTATGTACCGCTTCAACGAGATATTCCCCGACTCCCCGCTGGTCTACAAGTCGGCCCTCAACGAGTCCTTCTCCCTGCGCAAGCGCGGGGCCTACGACTCGTGCACGTGCCGCTCCATCTCCGGCACCCTCACGGGCGCCGTCGAGGTCGGCGAGGGCGGCTGGCTCTACGCGGACGACCTCGTGAAGGACCTTGAGGAGGCCATGTCGCCGAGGCGCCTCCAAGGCAAGTGGGAGGCCTACATCAACCAGTGCTACGACCGCCGCAAGACCGGGGCGAAGCAGCTGATGGTGGGCACCCGCTGGGACGTCCACGACCCCATCGGGCGCATGGTGGACCTCCACGTCGGCGAGCCGGGGTTCCACGTCCTCACGATACCCGCCCTCGACCCCAAGACGGGCGAGAGCAACTTCGACTACCTCTACGGGGTGGGCTTCGACCGCAAGTACTACGTGGACATGCGCCGCACGACCGACGAGGCGACCTACGCCGCCAAGTACGACGGCGACCCCATCGTGCGCCAGGGCCAGCTCTACAACCCCGATGCCCTTGAGCGTTACATGTCCCTGCCCGACGGCGAGCCGTCGCGCGTCGTCGCCGTGGTGGACACCAAGGGCGCGGGCGAGGACTACTGCGCCATGCCGATAGCCGCCAAGTGGGACGCCTCGCCGAAGTGGTACGTCGTCGACTTCCTCTGCGACAACTCCGTGCCCAAGGTCGTGAACCAGCGCGTCGCGCAGGCCATCAGGGACAACGGCGTGCAGCAGGTGCGCTTCGAGTCCAACGCGGCCGGAGGCACCGTGGCCGAGGACGTCGACTCCATGCTCAAGGAGATGGGCCACCTCTGCGCGGTGCAGAAGAAGTACACCATGAGCAACAAGGAGACCCGTATCCTGGCCTCCTCCCCGTGGGTCATCGACAACCTCGTCTTCCGGGACCCGTCCCTCTACGCCCCTTCCTCCGACTACGCCGTCGCCATGCGGCAGCTGACCAACTACGTCCTGGACGGCAAGAACCCGCACGACGACGCGCCTGACGCGCTCTCCATGCTGGCGGACCTGCTCAGCCACTCCGTCAGGGCCAAGGCGAGGGCTGTGAAGCGGCCCTTCTAAATCCCGCACGAGGGTCCTTGAAACCCGTTGCAAAATCCGCAAGTGGGGGCGCAACCCCATCGCGGCGTGCCGGGCGGGACCTTCCGCCTCCTCCGGCCTCGCCCGGCATAACGCGGATTTGGAGGGCAGATTGTCCGAGTCGATAACCATAGAGGACGTCCCGACCGTCTATCACGGCCGCTCGCGCGTGCTCTGCACGCCCGGCCCCATCACGGCCGAGAACGTGCGAGAGCTTATCGACCGCTCCCTGCTGACCCACTCCACGAACGCCGCCGCGATAGACTACCTCCACCGATACTTCCTCGGCTACCAGCCCGTGCTGTCACGCGTGAAGTCGGTGCGCGAGGAAATCAACAACAAGGTCGTGGAGAACCGCGCCTACCAGATTTGCAAGGACCGCGCCGACGCGCTGGCCGGAGAGCCCATCGCCTACTCCGCGCACGGCGCGTCGCGCGACTGCGAGGGCGCCGACGACCTGGTGGACGAGCTTTCCCACAAGGTGCAGGCCCTGAACGACTACTGCGACATGGCCGACAAGCACGCCTGCGACATTGAGCTGGTCCAATGGCTCTGCGAGTGCGGCGTGGCCTATCGCCTCGTCCTGCCGACGCGCGCCGTCGAGGACGGGGACGGGGCGCCCTTCATGATGGCGTCCCTCGACCCCCGCGACACCTTCGTGGCCTACACCAACGACGTCTACCGCGAGCCTTACTACGCGGTGACGTTCGTGCGCAACGAGGTCACGCACGACCCCATATACACCCTCTACACGGCGGACCGCGTGTTCATCGTGGACCCGGACTCCGTGACCGAGTCGGCGAACCCGCTCGGCATGGTGCCCATCATCGAGTACGACGCCAACTCCGAGCGCATGGGCGTGTTCGAGGCCGTGCTGTCCCTGCTCGACGCCATCAACGAGGTGGAGTCCAACCGCGTGGACGGCGTGGCCCAGTTCGTGCAGTCGCTCATGGTCCTTGAGAACGTCGAGTTCGAGGGCGACGACGACGCCGAGGAGTTCACCAAGATGCTCCGGCTCGGGTGCGTGCAGATTCACTCCACGCAGGACAACAAGGCGAGCGTCACCATGCTCGTCTCCGAGCTGAACCAGGACCAGACGCAGACCCTCGTGGACTCCCTCTACAAGACTGTGCTGTCCATCTGCGGCATGCCCTTCAACGTGGGCGGCTCCGGCTCCACGTCCGACACGGGCGCCGCGGTGACCATGCGCGACGGCTGGTCGAACAGCGAGTCTCGCTGCAAGGAGACCGAGGTCCACTTCAAGCGCGGCGAGAGGCGCTTCCTCAAGGCCGTGTGCCGAATCCTCGACGTCTCCGAGGGCATGGGCCTGCAGCCCTCCCAGGTGGAAATCAAGTTCACCCGCCGCAACTACGAGGCAATCCAGTCCAAGGCCCAGGTCCTCACCACCCTCCTCGGGTGCGGCAAAGTCCACCCTCGGCTGGCCTTCGAGCATTGCGGCATGTTCCCCGACCCTGAGAACGCCTACGACCTCTCGCAGCGTTACGTGGACGAGCAGTCCTCCAAGGCGAGGGAACTCCCCAACGAACCCGACGGCGACGGAGCCGACGGAGATAGCAATGTGGGCGGCGACGTCACAGCCGCAGGCCAGGGGACGCGACCCCCGTCAACAAAGCGTAGCGACGACGGAAAGGACAACCAATGAACCGCGACTTCCTGAGAACCCTCCTGGGCGACGCCGCCACCGACGACGTCCTGGACTCCATCATGAGGGCCAACGGCGACGACGTGAACCGCGAGAAGGCCGCCAAGGCCAGCACGGACGCGCAGCTCGCCGAGATGACGGCCCAGCTGGCCGAGCTCCAGAAGGCGGCTGACGACAAGCTGTCGGACCAGGAGAAGTGGCAGAAGGCCATCGACGAGGCCAACGGCAAGGCCGAGAAGGCCCTGCGCGACCTCAACGAGCAGACGGCGGCGACCGTCTTCGCCTCCGCTGGCATGACCGAGGAGCAGTACAAGCCGTTCATCGGCTCCGTCTCCGCAGGCACCCGCGAGCAGGCCGAGGCCACCGCCAAGGCCATCGCCGAGGTCGTAGCGTCCAAGGCCAAGGACGCTGCCGACGCGGCCAAGAAGGAAGCCCTCGCAGGCATGCAGCCGCCCGCAGGCGGCGAGCCGGGGGGAGCGGTCACGACCAAGGCACAGTTCCGCGCCATGTCGGACGCCGAGCAAATCCGCTGGAAGTCCGAGAATCCCGAGGCGTGGAAGAACCTCTCCTAGAGAAAGGCACTAAATGGCAGGCATTCTGTACATGGGGGACTCCACGTTCCCCTTCGACGAGGATATCTTCGTCTCCCAGTACCAGGACGAGCCGGACCTCGTCCGCAACGTACTCGTCGAGTCGGGCGTCATGGTCGACGACCCCCTGATTTCCGCCTCCCTCGGCGCGCAGGGCAACCAGTTCACCATCCCGTTCTACAACGCCCTCGGCGAGGCCGACGAGCAGAACTACGACGGCACGACCGATATCGAGCTGTCCACCATCTCCGCGTCCTACCAGGTGGGCTACGCCTACGGACGCGCCCACGGCTGGTACTGCGACGACTTCCCCCAGGACTTCACCACCGCCAACCCCATGGCCGCCATCGCGGCCCGCATGGCCAAGTGGCAGCAGACCAAGCGCAACGCCCGCCTGACGGGCATCGCCTCCGCAGTCCTCGGCTGCAAGGGCATGGAGAAGCACACCGTCGCCAAGGACAAGGTCGAGGCGACCACCCTCTCCGACGCCGCCCAGGCCGTCTACGGCGAGTACAAGGGCTGCATCTCCCTCGCCATCATGCACTCCGCCGTCGCCCAGTCCTTCGAGGACCTTGAGCGCGTCGAGTTCCTGAAGTACACCGACCCCAACGGCGTGCAGTCCCAGCTGCCCGTCTACCAGGTCAACGGCATCACGGTCCTCGTCTCCGACGACGTGCCCTACACCGCCGCCACCTCCGAGAAGGCCGCGACCTACACGACCTTCATGTTCGGCCAGGGCGCGTTCCGCTACGCCAGCATCCCCGTCGCCCGCCCGGTCTTCACCGACCGCGACGAGCTGAAGCGCGGCGGCACCTCGTACATGGGCTATCGCCTGCGCGAGGCAATCCACGCCAACGGCTTCAACTTCACCGCGCCGAAGGACACCGCCGGTTCCAACAAGGGCAAGTCTGTCGTCTCGCCGACCGACGCCCAGCTGGCGACCGCCGCGAACTGGTCCCTCGCGTACTCCGACCACCGCGCCATCCCCTTCATGGCGCTGACCACCCCCGGCATCGCCTAGGAGGCCAGATGCTCACAGACGAGGACAAGCTGACGCTCACGTGCGCCCTTCTCGGGCTTGACCGGGACTCCGCCGACGACAAGGCCGACGTGTCCCTTGTCGAGACCGCGTACCTGCCGCTGGCGAAGCACTACGTCCTCGTCACGCGCCACCCCTTCTCCGAGGACGCCGACGAGGAGGGGTGGGAGACGCGCTACGACCACCTCCACTGCGAGATAGCCGCAGCGATGTTCTCCCGGCGCGGCAGCGAGGGCGAGACCAGGCACGACGAGAACGGGGTCGACCGGGAGTGGGCCACCGACTCCACCGTGCCGAAGTCGCTCGCTCAGCGCATCGTGCCGCTCGCCAAGGTGAGGAGCCTCGCGTGAGGTGCCTCCCCGCCAACCGCCGCCGCATGTGGCTCTCCAAGCCCCTCGGGATGACCGAGCTCAAGGACGAGGAGGGCTACGGCACGGGCGAGTACGTCAACGGGTGGGCCGACCCGGTCCCCCTGCTGATAAACGCCTCCACGCCCTCCGGCGCCTGCTCCGCGAAGCCCTACGGCATCTTCGCCTCCTACGACCTGTCGCTGGTGGCTGACGACAACAAGTGGGGCATCGAGGAGGGCGACCGCATGTGGTTGAGGGACGACGAGCCGAACCTGTCGGACCCAGAGGACATGGCCGTCGGCGCCTACAAGGTCGACCGCGTGTCCCCGTCCCTCAACTTCGTGTCGTTCGGCCTTCAGAAGGCAGAGGGGGAGTAATGGCGAGCAAATCCCGTTACAAGACCAAGGTCTCGCCGGGTGACGTCGCGGTCAAGCTCCGCAACCTACACCCGGCAATCGAGGACCAGGCCCAGGAGGTCGTCGACGAGGTCGTGAAAGTCGGGCTTCGCGTCGCCTCCGAGAAATGCCCTGCCCCCCAAATAACGTTCTCGGTCAAGCAATATGAGAGCGACACCTACCACGGCCACGGCAACACCGTCTCGATTGTCGCCAAGGGGCCGAAGGTCCACCACACGGCGAACAGGTTCTCCGGGACCTACTCGTTCCCCCTCGTTAAGCTCCTTGAGTACGGCACCGGCTACTACGGCGAGCACGACGACGTGGACAACGGCACAGCCCACGGATACAAGCCGAACCTGAGCGGCAAGGGCAGCAAGGGCTGGTACTACACGGACCGTATCACGGGTGCGTCCGTCAGGACCCACGGCATCTACCCGAGGCACTTCATGCACAAGGGCGCAGAGGCGATGCGCGAGGGGCTGAGCATCGCAACAAGAAAGCGGCTATTCGTCGCGCAGCTTAAGAAAAGGAGCGGCCTGTAAATGAACGACTTCTCTTCCCGCGTCTTCACCTTCGTGAGGAACCAGGTCGAGGCCAAGTACCCGGGGTGCTTCTGCACCACGGCCCAGGTCAACTCCACCGACAAAAAGCTCCCGGCCCTCTACATGGACTTCTCCTTCCCGGATATCGACGTCAGGACCATCGACTCGTCCGGCGAGGAGAAGTGGACCCCGACCGTCGTTGAGGCCGAGGTATACAGCTCCACCAGCCTTCAGGAGGCCAAGGGAATCCTCAAGGTCGCCGACGAGGCTATGCGCAAGTGCGGTTTCCGCCGCACTTCCATGGGGACGCGCGAGAACGCCGACCCCTCCATCCGCCGTATGGCAGCAAGCTGGCGCGCGCAGCTCGATGCGTCGGGCAACGCGGCCAGGTACTAGAAAGGAAACGAAATGGCAGCTTCCACCACCGCCACCAGCACCATCAACACCTTCCTCATGAAGTTCGACGGCGTCACCGCCAAGCCCACCTCGACCGATATCGCCAAGGCCAAGAAGGTCGTGGATATCAAGTCCGTCCCCGCCATGGGCGGCGAGCCCGACACCCTTGAGACCACCACCCTCTCGGACTCCATCGCCACCTCCATCCTCGGCGTGCAGTCCAACGACCTGAAGCAGTTCACCGCGAACTACATCGCCTCCGACTTCAAGGCCATCAAGGCCATGGAGGGCACCGAGGTCTGGTTCGGCGTCTTCCTCGGCGCCGACTCCGACGGCAACCCCGACGGCCACGACGGCATCTTCGTCTGGAAGGGCAGCGTCACCGTGGCCCTGAACGAGGGCGACGTCAACGCGGTCCGCGAGATGACCATCTACATCAACTGCGCCACCGCCCCCGAGGTCCTTGAGACCGTCTAGTCACACCTGACACCGCGATAAAGGTTGCGTCCCCAAACGAAAGGAGCCGAAATGGCTAAGAACACCCAGGACACCGAGACCCAGGACACCGAGACCCAGGACGGCGGCATCCCCGAGATTATCCAGAAGCTCAACGGCAGCACCTCCATCGTCATCACCGACGAGAACGGCGTCGAATACGTCGCCAAGTACCCCCGCTCCCTCGTCCGCGACATGCAGCGCAAGGGCGTCACCGCCGAGAAGGCGCGCGAGTACCTGTCCGACGGCACCATGGACGGCGTCGAGACCTTCCTCAAGGAGTTCGTCCTGCCCGCGTTCAACGTCGAGCAGAAGATGACCCTTGAGCAGCTTGAGGACGTATTCGAGGATATCGACGACCCGTCCGAGGTCATCGAGGTGCTCATGGCCCTCTACAGCCTGCCCGTCTACGCCCTGCTCGGCAAGAAGGACCCTACCAAGACCCGGGCGAAGTTCCGCCTCGTCTAGAGGACGACGACGACAGCGGGGAGGGCGAGGACGACGAGGAGCCTGTTTGGCGCTCCCTCGACCGCGCCCTCCCCGTCGCCATATCCATGGGCATGACGCCCGCGGATTACTGGGACGGCGACCCGTGGCTGTTCTCGGCCTACCGGGAGGCGGAGAGGATAGCCCGTGAGAAGAGGGCCTGGGACCGCTGGTCCATGGGCCTCTACGTCTACGACGCGATAGGCCGCCTGGTGCCCGTCCTCAACCCCTTCAGCAAGAAGCACAAGGCCGAGCCGTTCCCTGAGAGGCCCTATGAGGTCTCCGGCGAGGAAGAGGCCGAGAAGACCCCCGAGGAGCTTGAGAAGGAGGCCCATGACCGCACGAAGGCATGGGTTATGTCGCTTACAGTCGGTGGTAGTGAATAGACCATGCGGGGTTGCGCCCCCTCCTTGATAGGGAGGGAACGCATGGCTGAGGCCGACGAGAGCATAATCATATCCGTGGGAACCCAGGTGAGCGGGGCCAACGACGTGAAGTCGCTGGCCTCTGCCCTGGACAGGTTGGACGACTCCGCAGGCGGGGCCGACTCCGTGTACAAGTCTCTGGCGAGGCTCGACAAGCTGAAGCTCACCTTCGGCACGCAGGTCAAGTCCCTGGCACAGGGACTCCAGAAGCTCAACACCTATAAGCCGGACACAGCCGCCCTTGAGTCCGTCAAGGGCGCGGCCAAGGACCTCTCGGACGCCCTCGGGGAGTGCGCCGTCAAGGTCGGCCCGCAAATCAACAGCCTCGCGACCGGGCTGACAAAGCTCAACGGCTACTCCCAGAACGACGAGGGCATACTCCGTGCCGTTGACACCGTGGACACGCTCACCGAGTCCCTCGACGGCAAGTCGCTGAAAATAGGCACGGAGGTCAACCGCCTCGTCAGCAGCCTCAACAAGCTCAACGAGTACCAGCAGAACGACGAGGGCATTCTCCGCGTCATCGACACCGTGGACGCGCTCGTCGGCTCTCTCGACGGCAAGTCCGTCAAAATCGGCTCCAACATCAACACGCTCGTCGGAAGCCTCAACAAGCTCAACGAGGTCAACGTCGACAACAGTAAGTTCAACGCCGTCATCAACAACGTCTTGTCGCTGGCGAGCAACCTCGGCGACAAGTCCGTCAAAATCGGCTCCGATATCCGCACCCTCATGTCCGGGTTGGAGCAAATCAACTCCTTCACTCCGAGGACGAGCGGGCTCACTGCGGTCATCAAGGAAATCAACGTCCTTGACCGTGCGCTGTCCGACAAGTCCCTCTCCGTCGCGAAGGACGTCAACAGCCTCGTCAACAGCCTGAAGAAGCTGCAGAGCCTGAACCTGGACGCGAGCGCCGGGACGAACGCCGCCTCCGCTGTCAGCGGCCTGGTCTCGGGCGTGTCCGGCGTCGACGCGTCTGGCGCCGCTAAGTACATGCGCTCCGCAACGCGCGCGACCAGGCAGGCCACCGACGCCACGACGAAATACGCCAAGGCCTCGTCCTCCGCCGCGACGGGTGTGTCCAAACTGGCCAAGGAGGAGAGCGACGCGTCCCTCGGCGCCCTGAGCTTCGCGCAGAGGCTCGGCGAGGTCTACAACTCCCTGCACAAGGTCGCCTCCGTCTACTTCGTCGTGAGCACGCTGCAGTCGATGTTCGAGTCGCTGGCGAACGCAATCATGACCCCGGTCAACGCCGCCGCCGAGTACCAGGAGCAGATGAACCTCATGACGGTCTCGCTGGGGCAGTACGCCCAGCAGGCCTATGAGTACGCCCAGCGCGTCGAGCAGTGCCTCGGCATCAACGCGGGCGAGTTCCTGAGCAACCAGGGCACCTTCATGACCCTGACGCACGGCATGGGCGTGGCCTCCGACGCGGCAAACACCATGTCCGAGAACCTGACGCGCCTGTCCTACGACCTCGGCTCGTTCTTCAACCTCGACTACAGCGAGTCCTTCGAGAAGGTCCGCTCGGCGATATCCGGCGAGACCGAGTCCATCAAACAGCTCGGCTTCGACCTCTCCCAGACCAGGCTGCAACAGATCGCGTACGCCAACGGCATCGAGACGTCCGTCTCCGAGATGACCCAGGCCGACAAGGCGTACCTTCGCTACATCGCCCTGATGGAGCAGGTGAGCTGGGCGCAGGGCGACCTCGTGCGCACCATCGCCTCCCCGGCCAACCAGATGAAGGTCCTGGCGCAGCAGGCCACGGTCGCCGCCCGCTCTATCGGCAACGTCTTCATGCCCGCCCTGAGCGCGATACTGCCCATCGCCGTGGCCGTCATCAAGGTCATCACGACTCTCGCCAACAAGTTGGCCGAGGCGTTCGGCGGCAAGGGCGTCTACAGCATCGACTTCGGCTCGGGCGGCGAGCTGTCCGATATCGGAGGCGCGGCCGACGACGCGGCCGACAGCCTCGACGGCACGGGCAGCTCGGCCTCCGACGCGGCTGACAGCGTCAAGGAGCTGAAGCGCGAGCTGATGGGCTTCGACGAAATCAACAAGTTCTCGTCGCAGTCCGATGACTCCGGCTCCGGCTCCGGCGGCTCGGGCGGCTCCGGCTCCGGCAACGGCGGCGGCTCCTCCATCTCCGGCATCGAGCTTCCCACCGACGAGTGGGAGTTCGACGACTCCTTCGCGAACGAGTGGGTCAAGAAAATCGAGGATTTCCTCGACCGCCTGTGGGCCGTCATCAAGCCGACCGTCGATATCATCTCCGGGTACATCGACCAGATAAAGAAGCAGTGGAACGAGGTTGACGTCCTGGGGGCCTTCGCGGACGCCTTCGTCGGCGCGGTGGACCTCGTGTCCT
>CAVEMP010000244.1:0-20207 GCA_963616835.1 uncultured Oscillospiraceae bacterium
GTAAGGCTTGTTAGCCCCGTCTGCCCGTTGAGCCTCAGTGACTGCATGGTGGCAGGCAGTTTCAGGGTCGTAAGGAACTCGTGCGAGGGCAGGCTGATGCCCACAAGCGACGTGCCCCTTGCGTCCACGCTCACCAGCCTTGCGTTCTTGCTCACGTCGAGCGTGCCTATAAGGGTGGAGAGGTTGTGGATGTCCAGATACCTCAGAGCCGTCATTGCCCCTATGCTGAGCCCCGTGGCTTTCAGGCGGATGTTGCTCACGGTGTCAGTACCTGCCACAAGGCTCTTCACACGGTTGCCGTTGAAGGCGAATGTCTCGTTGGCAGGCTTGTCGTACCACGTGCCTATGTCGCTCATGTAGTTCACGCCGCACACTATGTTCTGCGTGTTGCTGTCCGTCACGCCGCTCACGCTTACGCTCTCCCCTGCCTTCATCCTCTTGCCGCTGAGTATGGTGCTCTGTCCTATGGTCACCACGGGATAGAGCCACGTTGCCATCGTGAGGTCGAACCTTACGGTCATCTGCTCCGTGGAGCGGTAGTTGATGTTGCCGCCGCTCGGCGACGCAGGGTTGAACTCGCCGTACTGCGCATAGCTGCTGATGTAGAACGTGCGGTCATTGCACCACTGCCTCTCGCCCTCCTCCTGCGAGCCGAGGCTCTGTGTGATGGGGTCGGTGTCGTTGTTGTAGTTGCCGTTAATCATCTGATAGTAGGCATACTCGTAGCCGTTGCGCGCCACCTCGTTGTACGCCACGGCAGGGAAATACTGGCATACGGAGAAGAAATATTTCTCCCAGCAGGCGGCAACAGTGCCGCCGCCCAGCTTCGCCATTGCCGAGAGGATGTCCTTCATCGTGCTCCTCAGCTCCGTGGGGAAGCACTCCTCCATCATGTTGTAGAGCACGTTGTCCTCGCCGTTCCAGTAGTTCTTCCCGAGGGTGTCGTCGTAGTCGTGCTCCTCCACGTAGTAGGGCTTGGTCAGCTTGCCCTGGTTGTCCACGGGCAGGATGGAGTCAAGGTCATCCTGGAAGCAGCGTATCTTCGAGGTCTTGTCAAACACCCACAGGTAGGTGTTCTTCGCCCTGTTGTCGCAGGCGGCGAGCAGCTTCATCATGCACATCGAGAACATGATGTCCTTCTTGTGGAAATAGTCCTCCGCCCTGGCCGTGAACACCTGTTTCCTTGCGGTGATGAAATCATCGTTCGCCTTGTCCCATTCAAGGTAAGTCTCGTGGCTTGCGAAGGTGGAGGGGAGGTAGTCGGCCGTCTGCGCCTTCACGTTGAGCGTGGCATATGTGCCGTCCTCGTTTTTCGTAATGCCTGCCGGAACCCAGTCCTTGCCAATCTCGTCATACCTGTAGAGGTCATAGCGTGCCGAGCCTGTCTCCGCCTTTGTCACCCAATACTGGCAGCTTATGTCGAGCGATGCGCTTGCGGCTTTCAGCTGTGCCAGCGTGCCGTTGTAGGGCTTTATCCTGTTGCCGTAGGCATATACGAAGTTGAAGGCTTCCTGAAACCTTGTGATAGTCTCCTGGTTGCCGAGGTCGTAGTCCCACGAGGTAGTGCCTGCATAGACATATCCCTCCTCCTCCTCGTCGTAGTACACATCGCCGTCTATCCACGGCACCTGGTGCTTGGTAAGCCGGGGGTTGTTGTCCGACCCCTCAATCATCAGCATGTCGGGTGTCTTTGTCTTGTCGTAGCCGAAGGTGGGCTTGTCGGCCTTGCCCGAGCCGAAAGTGCCCATGCCTATAAACACGGGCTCTGCATCGTCCGTCTCCTGCTGGAACACGAGGAACGGGTCTTCATACACGCACACGCGGCAGCTTTCGTTGCCCTCGATGCTTGTTATCTCGTTCTTCCCCACCACCTCCCGGTAGAGGTCGTTGTAAAGTGCCGTCGCCCCTATCTTGTGGCTCTGCATCGACGAAGCCCAGTTTCTCTTGTCCACCAGCTTCTTCGCCATCGGCAGCCCTGCCTTGTTCTGGTAGCACTGCCCGTGGTCTTCGCCGTTCTCGTCCACCCATCTTGCGTCCTCCCTCTTGAAGTCGCTCTGTATGTTCCACGTCCAGTATTTCTTCGAGGTAGAACCCTGTCCTTTCCTCGTCATGTTGTAGAGCGTGCCGCTGTGCGCGGGGTCTCCCGTCTTGTGGATTACCACGTCCCCCACGGTGCTGTCGGGATATTTCAGCGACGGTATGCTGCCCTTGTAGAGTATGGTGTCATACTTGTCGTACGCCTTGCCGTAGCTGATAAGTCCGCTCTCGCCCAGTATGTCGTTCTTTTCCTTGAAGGCCCTCTTCTCCTCCACGGTGGCAAAGCTCGACAGCCTGTTCTGCCTGATGTCGGTGGCGGAGAGGCTCTTCTTGTATATCCTCAGTCCGAAGATGTCGATGTCCGCGCCCTCGGGGGCAATGACAATGCCCCCTGTCTTCTTCGTGCCGTCCACCGCCTGCCAGAAGCTGTCGTTGTCCGAGTAGACAAACTCGCGGCTGATGATGCCGTTGATGAACACCCTTACATAGTTCGTGCCCTGGTTGTAGAGGTTTGGCACGATATTTACGGCTACATGAGTGCGCTTCTCCTTGCTGTATATCCAGTTCTGCGAACCCTCGTTCCTCTTCTCCATGGACATAAAGCAGCTCTCCTGCGCCTTCACCCACAGGCCCACGGGCAGGGCATCCACCGTGGAGTCAGTACCCATCTTCAGGAGTATGCCGTCCTCGTCCGTCACGTTCCTTGTGGCAAAGTCCACCTCTATCGTAAGTCCCTGCGCAGGGGTGTCGTCGCTGTAGGCATCATAGCTGATGCTTACCTTTTCTCCCTCCAGCACTCTCAGACACCTTGCGTTGGTGGTGCTGTCCATAATCCATCCGTCGGAAACGAAGCTCATCCCCTCAAAGGTGGCCTTCACCGTCTTGCCCGTCATGGCGTTGATGACGGTGGCTGGGCTTGTCTCGCTGTTGTTCCTCGTCTTGGGGTCAAGGAAGAAGTCCGCGCCGCTCGTCGGGGCGAAGTTCTCCGAGTTGTCGATGACAACCCTCAGTGCCTCCCTCAGTGCCGTGTCCCCCGACATGAAGGTCATGCTCGCGGGGAAATTGGTATTGTCCTCGGTCTCCACCTCAAGGGTGAAGATTAGGGTGCTCACTACAGAGTTCTGCACGTTCTGCACGCTCTCCGTAAAGAGCTGCTCCCCCGTTTCAAGGTCGGCAAGGGTAAAGGTAATGTCCGTGGAATCGGCATTCGGGTTATATATCGCATAGCTGAAAGCCGCCACGGTGCTCCAGTTCTGGAAGAAACTGCTTATGTCGTTCAGCACAAGCAGCGGCGTGGTGCTTGAAGACAGCGTACACATGATGTTCTGCGTCGTGCTCTCCGTCTTCACGGTGTCCCCCGACGTTATCCATGCCTCAATGTTGTAGATGCCGTGTGCGGCAGGGTGGTCTATTGTTGCGGCGTACGGTGTCTCCGTATAGGTGGACGTGCCGAGGCTGTATTCGTACGTCTTGCTGTATGTGCCGTCCTCGCTCGTCACTTTCAGATGCAGCACCTTGGCGATGCTGCCCGTCACCAGCATGGGCACGGTGATGGTTGGTGCCGCCGCCCTGTACTCAAAGGGCTTCTGCCATGCCGTCTGATAGGTGATGGTGATGTTCGTCAGCGTCACCGTCATGTTCACGTATGCCGTCTTCTTCTCCGACGTGTTGCCCACGGCAATCATCCTCACGCTCTGCGTCCCGTCGCTGATATACGGCGCAAGGTCTATCTCCGTGTAAGCCGCCGTGTCCGCCGCCTCCTGCGACTGTATGGCGACAGTCCCTGCCGTCTTCCATTCCGCCGCGTTCTGCATCCTCGTCTGTATTGTCAGCACAGCGTCCTCGTTGGTGTCCGAGGTGCTCTTGTCCGACGGGTCGTAGAGCTGCGAGGTGAAGCGTATCCTCGCCACGAGGTCTGCCTTCTTCGTGGCGGTGATGCTCTTCTCGCCCATGTTCGCCAGCTTCACGATGTATGAGCTTTCCGAACTGCCGCCGCTGCCCATGGGCAGGTCTGCGCTCGAGAGCAGCAGTTCGCTGTTGTTGTCGGGGTCGCTGATGTAAGTGGCGTAAGTGGTTGCCGAAGCAAAGATGCCTACCTTCACCATGCTTGTCGCCTCGTCTATGTTCAATGTCGCAAGGTAGCTGCCCTTGCTTTCATCCAACGCCTGTATAAGGGTTGCGTCGTTCGTGAACTGCTCCTTGACGAACTCCTCCACACGGCTTTTGTTGTACCCCTCCCACGATGTCTTCAGGTCGGGGATTTTCGTGTCTATTCCTTTTGCCATGACTAAACTGTTATTTTGATTACCAAATTTCCTTTCCCTTCCATGTCTGGTTGCCCATCCACACATTGCTCACCGCCTGCCACACGAGCCTTGCGCCCCTGTATATGGCCTGTATAGCCTTGCCTCCGCGGTACACGGCGGATATTTCCTTTCCGTTCTTTCTTATTCCCATGCGTCAGTCCTCCGTCAGCATATAGTAGGTATTCTCGTCCTTTGTCTCCAGCGCGTCATACTCGTCCTCCGTCATCACGGCGAACTTGTCCAAAGCGTCTATCTGCCCCTGCAGCTTGGTGTCGGCGGCTTTTCTTTCCGTTGCCTCTGCCGTGTCGGCGGCTTTCCTTTCCGATGTCTCCGTGGCGATGCTCTTGTAGATGGCGGTTTCTATTATTTCCACGTCAGATTTCTCCACCTTCGTCTCCATGCCGTACTTCACGCCCTTCATGTCCGTCTCCAGAGCCAGCCCCCTGTTTCCGGCAAAGGCGGTGTCTGCCGTCACGCCGATAGCCAGCTGTCCGCTCACCTCTTCGAGGTCTTCCCCCGTCCAGCGGTATATCTTCTTGTCCTGGGTGTTCACGTAGAGCTTCCCCGGCAGCGGCACGAGGTAGCCGTCCTCATACAGTCCCCTCGTCGTCCAGTTGTTGTAGTATTTGCTTAGAAAGAGGACGCCCACCCGGAGTGCAAACTGTTTCGCCGTCCTGTCATACACCACCGTCCCTGCGTCCGTGACGCTCATCGGCAGTATCTCCACGCCGTCCACAAAGCCGCCGAACTCCACCACGTCCGTCGCCGAATCCGGCAGCAGCCCCTCGGCTATCCGCCCCCAGCCGTCCAGCGGGGCAATGCCGCCGGCTGCGCCCTTCGTCGCCTTGAAGTCGTCGAGGTCGCCCTGCACGCCGCTCACCTCCGTCTTCACTTCTTCAAGGGCGGCCGCCGTCGCCTCTGCCTTTTCCGTCGCCTTGTCTATGGCGTCGCGCAGCTCGTACACGTTGCTTAGGTTCCCCACCTGCAGCCATGCCGCCGCACCCGTGCCCTTCTGCCAGGCGTATATGTTGCCGGTCTCCGCCTGCGTCGTGTTCTCCGCGTCGTATATCGCCGCGAGCTGCCCGAATTTCAGCGGCCGCCCGTCCGTGCCCGTCGGGCTTTCGCCTTCGGCTGTCATGGCGGCGTAGCTCGCGTACACGCGCCTTATCCCCAGCCCCTCCGCGTTCTGTTCCATGCCGGCCATGTAGGCGAGCGTGTCGGCGTGCAGGCCGCCCACGTCCTCCGGCGTTATGCTGTCCGTCTCGGTCTTCTTGCGCAGCTCGTCGGCGCGCTTCTGCAGGTTGTATATCGTGTCCATCGCGTCAGAATTTTGGTAGGTCGAATATTATCTTCACGTCCAGTCCCGTCACCGTGCTCACGTTGTCGAAAGGCAGGCTCACGCCCGCCGTCACCTGGCCGTCGTAGCCGGTCACCATGAAGTGGTACATCTTGTTGTCGATGTCCACGCAGGCCTCGGCCGACGACACGAACGTCTGCAGGCAGGGCTCCGTCGTCAGGAAGAGCAGCGGGTAGCCCGTCACCGCCGAGCCCTGCACGCTCTTTATGTCTATCTTCACGCGGTACGTGTCGTCCGTCTCCTTTATCGCCACCGTGCCGCTGTAGCCGTTCTGGAATGTCACGCCCTTCGCGTCCCTCCATTCCGGCTCGTCCTTTATCCCGAGCGCCGTCCGCAGCAGCCCCGCCATGTCCGGCAGTTCCCGGGCGTTGTACCATTCCGCCGCGCCGCTTGCGCTGGCGGCCATCCATGCCTCCACGCTCGTGGCGCACGCCCTCGACTGCCCGTCCTCAAACGTGCGGCTGTCGCTCTCCGTGCGCTTCACGCAGAGGTACACCGGGTCCGTCGCCTCGCCCAGGCTCACCTCCGTGTCGTCCCACGACACAATCTCGCCGTTTATCATCGCGCTGCCGCCTTTCACCGTGTATGCCGCCGCGCCGGCTTCCTTTTGCGCCGTCCGCAGCGGCCGCAGCAGGAATGCCGCCGTGTCCTGGGCCAGGGCCTTGGCCAGTGCCGCCGTGTCTGCCATGGCGTTCGCCTGCAGCGTCTCCAGGTCGTCAAGGTAGACGGGCTGTCCGCCCTCGTTGAATTTCAGTCTATTCATAGTCGTATAGTTCTATGCGGTACGTTCGTCCCGCCGGTTTGTAGTAGTTCAGCAATATCTTTATGTCCCTCAGGTTGCGCCCGCCGTACTTGTCGGCAGTGCCGTCCGTCGAGGTGCAGAGGAACGTCGGCACCCTCACCGCGAAGCTGTCCTTGTACGACGTTTCGCCGCGCTCCTTCAGCACCGTCCCTTTCTCCGTCTTCAGCCATAGCGTGGCAGGCTCCTGCCCCTCCGCCTTCCTGTGCCAGTACACGCGGTCGTCCTCGTCGCCCTCCTCCAGCGTTATCTGTCCTTCCGTCAGGAAGAAGGCGTCGTTCAGAGCCTTTTCTATGCTCGCCGCGTTGGCGGTCGTGCCCAGCCGCTGGTTGGCGTTCTTGCGTCCCGCCTGCAGCTTGCCGTAGGTATATCTCACGGGCAGCAGCATCACCCTCAGCAGGGCCACCGTCAGGCGGCTGCGCAGCATCGGCGGCAGAAGCCCCGCGCCCAGTTTCAGCAAATCAGTCTTCCACCACATAGCTTATCGAGTTTTCCAGTCCCTCCGCCGTCAGGCTGCCGCCTGCCGCCGTGTAGTTGTTTCCGCTCACCGCCGTCCATGCGGAGCCGCCTGCCGCCATGTACCGGCATTCGCCGAGCTCCACGTCTTCCACGCCCTCCACCGCCTGTATGGCGTCCACGAGCTTCGTCTTGTTGAACGTCCCGCCGTACACTATGTTCTTCAGATAGTCCGCTATCGCCGTGTCCACGGGGCGAGTGCCGTCGCTTATCAGCGTCCCGCCGCTGTCTATCACCAGCGGGTCCACCCACACCTTCGCGGCTATCGTCATGCGGTCGGCGGCCTGCGAGCGTATGTTCAGCACTATCCCCGCCACCTTCACCCTGTTCATATACTGTTTGAACGACGATAGAACGCTCTCCGAAAGCGCCACCGGACTGCCGTCCTCCTCCCCGCTCACCAGTATCTCCACGCTCGTGCCGCGGTCTCTCACGGCGGCATACTTCACCACCCGTTTCTTCTCGTCCGCCTTCGCGTAGCCGTAGCCCTGCGTGTCGTCGAGGAACACCAGCGCGTCGCCGTACTGGAACGCCCGTGCCATCTTGTAGTACCACGGCACGCTCGCCACCACCGCGCTCGCCATCTGGTCTTCCACCTCCTTCATCCACTGTTCCGTCAGCGTCTCCACCACATGGCAGCAGGCGGCAACCACATACAGCAGGATGTTCTCCACGCTCACCGTCGAGAAGCTCTCCGCCCATGTCGCGCCGCTCTCTATGCCGTACAGTTCCCTTATGTCCGCGTCGGCCAGAAAGGCGTCCGTCATCGTCTTCTTTATTTCTGCTATCGTTCGTGCCATCCCTGTTTCTTTCGTTATCTGTCCGTACTTGTCGCTATCGCCAGACTGCGGTTGATGCTTTGCAGTATCACCCTCTCCAGCTCCCCGGTGTCCGTCTTGTCGGCCATCGTCACCGTCATGCTCTCTATCAGCTTGCCTATGTTCACCGTCACCTGCGTGTTCCGCGTGCCGCCCGTGGCGAGGGCTTCCGCAGCCTTGCCGCCGCCAGTGCCGCCGCCTCTGCCGCCATTGCCGCCGCCCGGGCTTCCGCCGCCGTCCGCGCCGCCGCTCAGGGCATACCTGCCGCTGCCTTTCAGCCCGGGGGCGGCAATGCCGCTGCTCTTCCCGTTCTTCCCTCTGGAGGCCTGCTTCGCGTCTTCTTCCGCCTTGTGCCGGGCGTAGTCGGCGGCCACGCCGCCGGCGAGCCGCTTCACAGCCCCGGCGGCTTTCTCCGCGCTTGTTATGCCCGTCAGGTCTTTCACCCCGTCCACCGCCGATGTCCATGCCCCCTTGAAGTCGCCGCTGAAGAGCTTGCCCAGCGCGTCGCCCAGTTTGCCTATGCCGCTCATGAAGGTCCTGATCCTGTCGATGAGGTACTCCTTGATGATGTTGCCCAGGCCTTTCAGCACGTCCCACATCGTCAGTATGAAGGCCCTGAAGCCCGCAAACTTGTACCAGCACCCCGCCACCGCGACGGTCAGGGCGGCCACCACGGCGGCCACCAGCACAAACGGGTTCGCCGCCATCACCATGTTCAGCACCGACTGCACTGCGCTCCATGCCGACGTGGCCGTTGTCACGCCCCCTATCGCCAGGGCGTAGGCGGCGGTCGCTATCTTCGCCCAGTTCAGCACCGCCGCGGCGGCGCCCACCGCCCCGGCCACGATGGCTATCACGTCGCCCCATTCCGCGAAGAAGCCCGCCACGTTCAGCACCGCGTTGGCCAGCGTCGAGAAGATGTCCACCGCGGCAAGTATCGCCGGGCGCATCTTGTCATACATCTCCACCGCCTGCTGCTGGAGCTGTCCTATGGCGGTGCTCCATTTCCCCGACAGCGTCTGCGCCGTCGCGTCCATCATCCCGTGGAACTGTCCGCCCTCCTGTGTGGCGTGGGCTATGGCGGCCGCCACGTCCTCCGTCTTGATGCCGCCCTTGCTCATCACCGCCTGCAGCTCCTCGTAGCTCTTGCCCGTCATCGCCGCCAGTTCCTTCAGCGGGTTGAACCCGGCGTTGATGAATTGCATCAGGTCCTGCCCCGACATCTTCGTGGCGGCGCTCACCTGGCCGAACACCAGAGCCAGCGAGTCCAGCTTCTGCGAGTCGCCCATCGAGATGTCGCCCAGCTGCTTCAGCGTGGTCATCACCCCGTCGCTCTTCACGCCGAAGTTGAGCATCGTCTGCGCAGCCTTCTCCAGGTCGAGCTTCGTGAACGGGGTCGCCGCCGCAAAGTCGTTGATCTCACCCAGCACCTCGGCGGCTTTCCGCTCGTCGCCCACAAGCACCCTGAAGGCCGTGCTCGTCATCTCGGCCTGCGCCCCCAGTTTCGTTATCGCGCCTATGCCGGCGCCGATCAGCGTGTAGGGGTTCATCAGAAAGTCCATGCCGGGCAGGCTCGTCAGCTGGCTCTTGAAGTTCTCCAGAGAGAAGGCCGCCCGGAGCTTTGCCTTCACCCCTTCGGCCCGCTGCATCATCGTGTCCAGCTGCTGGTTCACCTGCCGCGCCACGGCCTGCACGTTGCCGCCCTGCGCCTGCAGCTTGATGATAAAGTTCAGTACGTTATCCATTGGCCTTTTTTTCTTGTTTGCGGATGTCGATAAGGTAGGCTATTGTCCATGCCCACTCCTCGTCGCCCAGAGTCCACGGGTCTATGTGCATGTAGTACCGCAGCAGCGTGTCCAGATACAGCACGTCGGGCGCGCCGTCTTCCTCCGAGCCGGGCACACCGGCATCCGTCAGAGCTTTTTTATTTCGGCCTCCTTCACCGCAAGCACGGCTTCCATCTTGTTCACCACTGCCATGAAGAGGTCGTCGCGGGTCTGCATTTCCTCGTCGCCCGCAACCCACAGCTGCTTCAGCATCACCTCGCTCATCCTTATCGGGTCCTTCACCACGCTGGCGTAGCTCAGGTCTCTGCGTGTCGGCTTGTGCAGGATGCAGCTCTTGCCCTCCACGCTTATCTCATACAGGTCGCCCCATTTGGCTTTCCATTCTCTCGCCTGTTCTTCGGTATATTCCATTGTCTTCTTGTTTTTAGATTGTTTTTTTGTCATTTTCCCCAGTCGCCCCGGAGTTGTCCGAGTTGTCCGGGTTGTCCGGGTTGTCCGGGTTGTCCCCGTGATTAGCCCCGGAGTTGTCCGGGTTGTCCGGGTTGTCCCCGTGATTAGCCCCGGAGTTGTCCGGGTTGTCCGGGTTGTCCCCGTGATTAGCCCCGGAGTTGTCCGGGTTGTCCGGGTTGTCCCCGTGATTAGCCCCGGAGTTGTCCGGGTTGTCCGGGTTGTCCCCGTGATTAGCCCCGGAGTTGTCCGGGTTGTCCGGGTTGTCCCCGTGATTAGCCCCGGAGTTGTCCGAGTTGTCCGAGCCGTCCGAGTTGTCCCCGATAATCACCCCCGGGAATCTACGCCGCTTTCTGGTCCAGGTAGATAAACGGCAGGCTCTTTTCCTGGAACTTGTCGCCCTGTTTCCATTCCGTAGTGTCCTCGGTTATCTCCACGCCGACAAGTATGTCGGTCGTGACGGTGTCCCCTTTCGTCGGGTTGCCGTACGACACCACTATGGTGAACGACCCGTCAAGCACGTCGCCGCCGCACGCTTCCCTCAGGGCGATATACTCGCTCTGCAGCAGCGTCAGCTCGCCGTCGTACGTCTTGTTCCCGTGCTGTATGGCGCAGGGCTTGTTCCCCTTGCCGTGTACCAGCTCCTTCTCCTGCTTCGACCCGTACTTCACGCCGCGCAGGCCCGTCACCGTCCGGCCGGCGAGCACCACGCTGATGTCGGCCCATTCGTATTCTCTTGTATTCTTCATTGCTCTTTGTCTTTTTTCGGGTTATTCGTAAAGTCAGTTCGCGCTCACGTTGAAGCCCAGGTTCACGTCTATGTAACGGGCGTAGCCGCGCGGCTGCACCTTCAGCGTCACGGCCACCTTGCCCGTCGCCACCACGTTCTGCGTCTCGTCCACATACACCTCCGCGCCCGAGCCGCCGCTGTCCGTGCTCAGCTCCCCGCCAGCGGTCATCTGCAGGTTTATGGCGTTCTCCACCGTCTGCTGCCAGCTCTTCGCCACGGCGGCCTGTATCGTGCCGTCCGTGTTGCACTCTATGTCGTCCAGAAGCATGTCGAGCATCGTGTCGTAGGCTATGCGGTAAGCCTTGTCTATCACCCTCCGGTTGGCGAGCGTGGCGTAGTCTTCCGTCGGGTCCGTGGCCATCGGGTCGTCGGCAAAGTAGTAGCCGCTCCGCCCCACGTGCTTCCTCGGCACTATGTAGCCCTTGCCGTGTACGGCGCTCACCGCGCTCTGGTTCTCGTCTATCTTCTTTGTCCCGAGCCACATTCCCGTCGGATACAGTGCGCCGTCCTTCACGCGCCCTATGTTCCGCTGCACGCCCGTGCCCGCCACTCTGCCCAGCAGCGTGCCTATGCACGCCCCCCTGTCGCCGCTCCTCGTGCTGCCCGCCACGGCGCAGCATCTGTTGTACGTCAGTGCCGTCAGGTCCGTCAGCGAGTCTGCGTCCTCGAAGTTGCGGCACTCCACGGCCACGAACAGCGGCGCGTAAAGCTCCGTCGTCGCCCATTCCGCCGTCTGCTGCGCCTTCTGCAGCAGGTCTGTCAGCCCCGTGGGTATGTCGAGGTTGCACACGCCCACGCCGCGCAGGTTGCCGTTCTCGCGCGCTATCAGGTCGCGCAGCCCCGGCCCGTCGGCGTTCGTGTAGTCGCAGTAGGAGGTGGCGAAGAAGCCGTCCCCCGAGGCCACGCCGTACACGACCACTTTCGTGCCGCTTCCCGCCTCGTTGTAGAAATCCTCCAGCTGCCTGTACAGCGCCGTGTTCTTGGCGTAGGTTATCCCCAGGTCAGCCACGTCGTCCATGCTCGTCACCTCGTACGGCGTGCCCAGCTTGAACCCTCCCTCTGCCGCGGCGCCGCACAGCAGTGCCGTCAGCCCGTCCTCGCTGTCACCCACGGTGCCCAGCTGTCCGTTCAGGAATTGTATTTTTACTCTTGGTAGTTCCATTTTTCTTTTGTTTTTTTGTTTTTTGTGTTTCCGTGCAAGTCATTCATTGCTGCCGCCCGTCAGTCCCGATCGTCCCCTCTGATTACCCTCAGAGCCGTCCGATAAGTCCGGGAAGTCCGGGTTGTCCCCCTTGATTAGCCCAGAGCCGCCCGTGAGTCCGGATCGTCCCCTTGATTACCCTCAGAGCCGTCCGAGAAGTCCGGGCCGTCCGGGTAGTCCCCGATGATTCCCCCCGAAAAGAAAGCCCCGGCAAGCCCCGCCTTGGGGAGTGCCCTCGGAGTGCGTGCCGGGTCTGACAGAATGTATTTATAATGAGTGAAACAGAAGTCCTTATTCGCTCAGCAGCGCCACGCCCTTCTTGTCGTAGCGGCGCAGAGCTCCGCCCGTGCGCAGCAGGAACGAGTAGATGTCGCCGTAGTACAGCGGGTTGTCGGTGGAGTCGAACATCTTCACCTCGCCCAGCGCCCTGCTCACGCAGCCCTGCTGCCATGCCAGTGCGGCGGCGGTCTCCGCGGCCTCGCCCTCCGCGTCCCACTTCACCACCTTGCCCTCGTTCAGGCGCAGCACCCTCGAGCGCATCATGATGTCGAAGCCGTACAGCCTGCCCAGCACGCCGCCCTGCGCGTTGGCGCTGGCCAGGTATGCGCTCAGCTCCTTGTCCGTCAGGTCCGTCAGCAGGTCGTTGTACATGCTCGCGTCAAGCAGCAGGTAGCGGCCCTCCAGCGGCACGTCGTCCACGTTGAACCGGGTGGCTATCTTCAGCACGTCGCCCTTCGTTATCTTCTTTCGCGTGCCGGTGGCGGCCGTCGAGGTGTGCGCCGCGGTGTCCTCGCCGCTGGTCTTGATGGTGGTGCCCGTTTCGGCCCATTTGTACAGCAGGTTCTCCATCGCTGCCTTCTGCAGCTGCTGGCGGTCGTTCATCAGCACGCTCTGGCGCTTGTCGTAGCTCAGCTCCACCACGTCCACGTTGGGGATGTGTATCGGGTTGGTCGTCAGCTCGTCGATGTCGTAGGTCAGCTCGTTGTCCGTGCGCTGGTCCACGCTCGCCGGCTTCTGCGTGCGGTTGATCACCACGCCGCTCGGCGCGCCGGCGTTCGGCACGTGTACCGTCCTGTAGTTCACGTATGCGCTGTCGTCCACCGAGTGGGCGGCAAACGAGTCGTTCGGGTAAAAGTTCTCCTGGATGGTGCTCAGCCAGATTTGTTTGTTTAGTGCCATATTCTTCTTGCTTTGTTTGTTGTTATGTTGTTTCTGTTGGCCGTTCTCTCTCGTTGCCGGGGCTTACACGGCATACTCCACCCCGTACTTCTCTTTGTACTTCGCTTGGAACAGCTCGGGGTTCTGCGCCTTCAGCGCGCCCAGCTGGTTGCTTCTGTCCAGCTCGTCCCAGGTCTTGTTCTCGAAACCGCCCTTCACCGTCTCCCGGTACACGTCCTTTGCCATGGGGCCGGCCTTCGGTGCGGGCTTCATGCTGTCGATGAGCGACTCCGTGGCGGCTCTGTCGGCGGCCATGAGCTTCCTGTACTGCTCCTTCTGCTCCGCCTTTATCTTGCCCGAGGCTATCGCGCTGTCCAGATACGAGTCCGCCTCCTTGGCCTCCAGCTCGGCGATGCGTGCCTGATACTGGGCTATCGCCTGCGCCTGCGCCTCGGCTTTCGTCGCCTTGTTTTCCAACTCTTTGATGTGCGCCACTATCGACGCGCTGTCTTCCTTGTTCTCAAAACTCGGAAGTGCCTTGATGTCGTCTATCAATGCCATGTCTTTGTTGTTTTGTGGCTCTCTGAGCCGGTTATTGAAATATCGGTATATCTCTTCCTCGTCCGAGGGCTGCTCCTCCGCGTCCGCCTCGCCCATGTCGTACAGGCCGTCCGCAAGACCCATCCTCACGCAGTCTTCTGCGTCTATCCAGTGGTCGCTCTCGTCGAAATACGCCTGCCGCACCTCGCCGGCCTCCATGCCCAGCCGCTTGGCTATCATCTCGCTCAGGTCCCTCTCCAGGGCTTCTATCTGGTCGGCGGTCTTCCGCAGGTCGCTCGCGTTGCCCCATGCGCCGCCGCTCACGCTGTGCAGCATCAGCTTCGCCCACGGGCTCATGTACATCCTACGGCCGCACAGGGCGATGATGGCGGCAATGCTCGCGGCCAAGCCGTCTACGTATATTGTTACGTCTGCCGCCATCTGACGGAGCGTGTTGTATATGGCCATGCCGCTGAACACGTCGCCGCCCCTGCTGTTGATCCTTACGTCTATCTTGCCGTATGCCGCGTCGAGCGACATCAGCTCGCTCACCACCCTCGCGCTCTCCACCTTGTCACCGTCGCCGATGTCGCCGTAGAGCAGCACCGTGGCGCGCCCGTCTGTGGTCTGTATGTTGAGAAATGTCGTTGCCTTCTTCTTCATCGCTTGTCGATTTTTCGGCAAATTTACCACGTCCGCCCCCGTTTTTCCAAACCCCGTTTTTATCGTGGCGTTACCCGACGCTACCGTAGCGTCGCCCGGCGCTGCCATGGATTTGCAGTTTCTTTTTTCGGCATCCGCCACGTTATCTTTGCATCATAATTCACACGCTTATGTACACAATGGCATACTACATAGCGGTGGGCGGCTACCGCCTCGGCATGATAGACAAGGTCGAGATTCACTCCTCCGTCGAGCTCCTTGCCGACACTGCCGTCATCACCCTCCCGGCTGCTCAGTTCGGCCGCACTCTCGACGTGGAGTCGAAGCTTCGCCGCGGCGACCCCGTGCATATCTGGCTCGGCTACCGCGAGACGGGGCTTCACTCCGAGTTCACGGGCTTCCTCCAGCGCATATCCACCGACGGGGGCAGCATCAGGCTCCATTGCGAAGACGCGCTCTACGCCTTCCGCAAGGATATCCCCAGCGAGGTCCTGCAGAACGTCTCCCTCGATGCGCTGCTCTCCCGTATCATCCGGCAGGCGGGACTGTCGTTCGGCGTGTCCTGTTCCTACCGGTGGACCTATCAGAAATTTGTCATCAACAACGCCTCGGCCTACGATGTGCTCAAGAAGGTGCAGGAGGAGTGCGGCGCAGACATCTATGTCGCCGACGGCACCCTCCACGTACACCCTCCCGGCGAACTCCTCCGCGACACGGTCTGCTACGACCTCCAGCGCAACGTCGAGAAGACCGACCTCACCTACCGCCAGGCCGACGACAAGAAGCTCTGCGTCGTCGTCAAGGCCAACATGCCCGACGGCACCGTGCGCGAGCTCGAGGTGGGCGCCACCGGCGGCGAGCGTCTCGAGATAAAGTCACCCTCCACCGACACCGCATCAATGCAGCTCCGCGGCGAAATGGAACTCCGCCGCCGCTGCTACGACGGCTACGAGGGGTCCGTCACCACATGGCTCGAGCCTTTCGTCGCCCCGGCCTGCGCCGCGGCGATACACGACGCCGACTACACCTACAAGGACGGCACCTATTTCGTCACCGCCGTCACAACAGAGTTCTCTTCTGCCGGGGGTGTCCGCAAGGTGCAGCTCGGCTTCCGTCTCAGTTAATGCTACATGACTATGACACGCAATGCTATACAACTGCAATGGGCCGACGACTCCTGCACTCTCCTGCAGCCGGTCATCCGAAACCGCCGCCTCGCCGTCGGCCCGGTTCTCCGGCAGAACCAGACGCTGCTGCTCCTCCTCCACAAGGGCGAGGTCAAGGAAACGCCCCACACCGGCGTCGGCATCGCCGACATGCTCCTCGACCACGACCCCCTGCTCTGGCGCACCGAGATAAAGGAGCAGCTCGCCCTCGACCGGCAGACCGTCTCCTCGGTATCAGTCACAACCACGGGCGTCGCCATCGACGCATCTTACTAAAAAAACTTACCGCTATGGACAAAAGAACAAAGGAATGGCTGCAGTACGGCTCGGCTATCCTCATGCTCCTCTCGGGAGTAGTGCTCACGTACATCGACTATTTCATTTCGCGCAACATCCACGACAATGTCCTCTGGTACGTCGCCCAGTGCCTCCTCTATGCAGGCTCTGTCTTCGGCGTCGCCATGGTCATTTCCACCAAGTTCGGGGAGATGCGAAACTACATAAACGACAAGCTTAACCACACACACAATGAGAAAGATTGATTTCATCGCCGTCCACTGCACGGCAGGCAGCCAGTCTGCCACGGTTTCCGACCTCATCAAGGAGTTCCGCGACATCAAGCGCTGGAAGAACCCCGGCTACCACTATGTCGTCACCGCCGACGGCGTCATACACCAGCTCCTCGACGAGGCGCAGGTATCCAACGGCGTGAAGGGCTACAACCACTGCGCCGTCAATGTCGCCTACACCGGCGGCGTGAGCCTCGCCACGGGAAAGCCCCTTGACAACCGCACCCCGGAGCAGCGTTCCGCGCTCGCCGCCATCATCACGCAGCTCCACAAGCGTTACCCCGGGGCGGTCATACAGGGCCACCGCGACTTCCCGGGAGTCGCCAAGGCGTGCCCCTCGTTCGACGCAAAGGCCGAATACGCCGCCATACAGGCTCTTTGAACACCGTTCAACCGCCGTTCAAAAAAAACAATCAGCCTCCGAGCCTCCGGGCAGTCCGGGCCGTCCGGGCCGTCCGAGCCGTCCGAGCCGTCCGAGCAGTCCGAGCAGTCCCCCCATGATTAGCTTCAGAGCCGTCCGAGCCGTCCGACTAGTCCCCAATGATTAGCCCCAAAAAAAAATCACCACCCATGACCGTCACCGTAAAAGATTCCCAAACCCTCGCCGACATCGCCATACAGGAGTTCGGCGCATTCGAGGCCCTCCCCGCCCTGGCGCTCGCCAACGGACTGTCCCTCTCCGACATCCCCGAGCCCGGCACCGTCCTCACCCTCCCCGATGCCGTCTACAACCGCCCCATGCAGCTCTACTGCAAGGCACGTTCCGTCTCCCCGGCCACGGCCCGGGACATCTCCGAACTGCGCCTCGGCATATTCTCAAAACAGTTTCAATCACAATTCAAGTAACAATGAATATAATAAACCTCCTGCCGTATCCGCGCCCCATGCCCGGGCCCGACGGCTTCTCGCCCGACAGCGTAGCCTCCGAAGAGCTCGCCGACATCACCCACACCAACGCGCTCGGCATCCCCATGGTGCAGCCCCTGCGCTTCCGGCTCGACGAGCAGGACGCCGAAGAGTGGCTCTTCCCCAACGAGCCTATGGTCTCCGTCTCGGGCGGACAGGCTCTCGTGCGCCGCAACGTCTCCAAGGGCCGCGTCCGCGGCACCATCAAGGAGCGGTGGGCGCAGAACGACTACACCGTCTCCATCAACGGCTTCCTCTCCACCGCCGACGGCTCATATCCCTCCGGCGACGTGGCGCGCCTCCGCGCCTTCTGCGAGGCGGGCTATGTGCGGTGTCTCTCCCCGCTGCTCGAGGTCTTCGGCATCTCGCGTCTTGTCATCGAGTCGTGGGACATGCCCTTCACCTCTGGCTCGGCAAACCAGAACTTCTCCATCACCGCCTACTCCGACGACATCTACAAACTCATCCTCTCCGCCGAGGACATCAAACTCTGACACGACCATGGCAGCAAACAAGACCAACTTCGACCGACGCGACATCGCCAAGTCGCTCTTCATCAACGGCACCTACACACAAGAGGAGATTGCCGACAAGGTGGGGGTCACCCGGCAGACCGTCGCCCGCTGGATACGCGACGGCAAGTGGGACGACCTCAAGGCCTCCCTCACCATCACCCCGGCGCAGATTCTCGCCGGGCTCAACCGCCAGATTGTCGAAATCAACAACAACATCAACGCCCGTGAGGAAGGCCACCGCTTTGCCACCGTGCCCGAGGCCGACACCCTCGCCAAGCTCGCTTCGGCCATCAAGAAGATTGAGTCCGACGTGGGCATTGCCGACATCGTCGATGTCTCCATCCGCTTCACCAACTGGCTCCGTCCCCTCGACCTCGACATGGCAAAGAAGTTCTCCGGGCTCCTCGACGCCTTCCTCAAGGACCAGATGCACTGACCCGTCCCCAATGACTGTCCCCGGAGTAGTCCGGGCCGTCCGGGTAGTCAAATGATTAGCCCCGGAGTAGTCCGAGCCGTCCGAGTAGTCCGAGTAGTCCCATTAATTAAAAAAAAACCACCATGACCATCGAAGACAAAAAAGCCCTCGCCCGTTGGGCGGAGCACCACAAGGCCCTCATCGCCGACGTACCCGTCGAAGACTGGATGTCCCAGCGCGACATCAGCAAGAAGCGCATACGCCTCGAGGCCGACCCAGTGGAGTGGGTCAAGTATTTCTTCCCCAAGTATGCGAAATACGACTTCGCGCCCTTCCACGTCCGCGCCATCCGCCGCATCGTCGGGCATCCCGAGTGGTACGAGGTCTTGTCCTGGAGCCGTGAGCTGGCCAAGTCCACCGTCGCCATGTTCATCAATATGTACCTCGCCCTCACCGGCCGCAAAAAATTCTTTGTCATCGCGTCCGCCACCGAGACATCGGCCATCCGCCTCCTCACGCCCTACCGGCTCAACTTCGAGAACAACCCCCGCCTCCGACAGTTCTACGGCAATCAGGTCACGCTCGGCTCCTGGACCGACCGCGACTTCTCCGCACGCTGCGGCGCCAAGTTCGTTGCCCTCGGCGCAGGCTCCGCTCCCCGTGGCGCTCGCAACGAGGAAGTGCGCCCCGACGTCATCTGCCTCGACGACTACGACACCGACGAGGACTGCCGCAACCCCGAGACCCTCAAGAAGAAATGGGACTGGTTCGAGGGCGCGCTTTACCCCACGCGCTCCATCTCCGAACCTACGCTCATCCTCTGGTGCGGCAACATCATCGCCAAGGACTGCTGCATCAAGCGCGCCGGAGAGCATGCCAAGCACTGGGACATCGTCAACATCCGCGACAAAAACGGCCGTTCCACATGGCCGCAGAAGAACACCGAAGAGCAGATCGACACGGTGCTGGCCAACATATCATCCAAGAACGCGCAGGCGGAGTATTTCAACAACCCCGTCTCCGAGGGCTCTATCTTCAAAAACCTTCCCTTCGGTCACGTCCCGCCGCTCTCGCGCTTCCCCTTCCTCGTCATCTATGGCGACCCTGCTTACTCCGACTCACGCAAGAAGGCTTCCTCCACCAAGGCGCTCTTCCTTGTCGGCAAACTCAAAGGTGTGTACTATGTGATAAAAGGTTTCCTCGCACGTGAGCTCAACGCCAACTTCATCTCCTGGTACTTCGACCTCGTCGATTATGTCGCAGGCCGTGCCCCCGTCTACTGCTACATGGAGAACAACAAGCTCCAGGACCCCTTCTTCTCGCAGGTCTTCCGCCCCCTGCTCTTTGCCGAGAACAAGAAGCGCCGCCGCGACCTCTACATCCGCCCCGACGAGCGCAAGAAGACCGACAAGGCCACGCGTATCGAAGCCAACCTCGAACCTATCGACCGCAACGGCCAGTGGGTCTTCAATGCCGACGAGCGCGACAACCCCCACATGCAGGAACTCATCAATCAGTTCAAACTCTTCGAGATGCACCTGCCCTACAATGCCGACGGACCCGACTGCATCGAGGGCGCGGTCACTATCATCGCCGCCAAGACGGCCGAACTCCAGCCCGCCGTCACCATATCCTACGACGAAATCAACGAGTCTAATCCCTATAAAATGTAACCCTCATTATGGACAACTTCATATCCACCGCCGACTACGACGCTACCATACACCGCGAAATCCTCAACGCTCTCCTGCGTTCCGATTCCTCCGACTACGACCCCCAGATTGTCGAGATCTGCGAAGACCGCGCCGTCTCCGAGATGCGCTCCTACCTCAACAAGTCCTACGACTGCGACGCCATCTTCTCCGCCCGTGGTTCCGACCGCCACGCCCTCGTCCTCATGTTTGCCATCGACATTGCCGTCTACCACATCTTCTGCCAGCACAACCCCTACAAGATGTCGAAGATACGGCAGGACCGCTACGACCGTGCCGTCGAGTGGCTCAAGGGCGTGATGAGCGGCGACGTCACCATCGACGGCGCGCCCCTCCTCCCCGAAGACACCCTCGCCGACAACGCCCGCTGGCGCACCGAGGCCGACAACCTCCGCCCCACATTCCTGTAGCCCCGGAGCCCTCCGGAAAATCCGAGCCCTCCGAGCCGTCCGAGCCGTCCGGGAAGTCCGAGCCGTCCGAGCCGTCCCCCATAATTGCCCCGAGC
>CAVEMP010000245.1:0-16970 GCA_963616835.1 uncultured Oscillospiraceae bacterium
CGGACTATCCGGACCGCGGGCCTCCCCCCGCCGCATCCGCAAACACATTCTGAATCAGCCATAATAATGTTTTATATTTTTTTTTACTATCTTTGTCCTGTTAAGCGGCCACAGGCTGCCATACTTCGTTAAGCGGCCACAGGCTGCCATACTTCGTTAAGCGGCCACAGGCTGCCATACCGGAAGGCCGCGCGCCTGTCCGGTTTTTTTCATTCCGTAAGACCGAACCATACGCCCGCCCTCAACCTGAAGCCCGCCGCCGTGTAAAGCGCCGTCAGCGTCACGTCAATCGGCGCGACGTCCGAATATATATACCTGGGCACGTCACCTATCATCGCCGTCGAGTTGTCGAGCGTCCTTGTCCCGTCCACGAGGGCGGTGAACGCAGGGTTGACGTAGCGCACGGCGAAGCCGAACCGGCGGCTGCCGGCCTTCCGCGTCCCGAAGCCCCTGTTTCTGTTGCTTTCCGCCGCCCACTGGGCGTATGTCCTGCCGTAGAGCTCCGCCGCCGTGTGGCCGCTGTCCGTCATGAACCTCCTGACGATGAAGTCCCGGAGGTCGGAGACCTGGACGTAGGCGTTGCCGCCCGAGCCGGTCTTTGTGAACGCCGCGTGGTCGGTCACCTTGCTGTCGCCGAGGGCGGCGAACCAGCCCTTCCTTTTTTTTCGGTTTTTCGTCCCCCCGGATGTCAGTCCCACCCACCGGCTGTTGCGCGGCCTGTAACTCATCAGCACGACCTCGTAGGACGTGTCCAGAAGCAGCGGATGCGAGACCCTTATCCGGTTGACCTCAATCTGATTATCTGTATCTAATCCTCTCTCCATGCGCAGCCGCGGGCGCGTCAGAAGCCTCGCCGTGTCATCGGCCGCCGCCGCGGCCTTCGGGATGCCGAACGCGAAGGCGAACCGCTTCGCCGTGTCCGTGCCGCTCGCGGTCACCGTCACCGTCGGCGTCGTGCCGTCCACCGCCGTGGCCGTGGCCGTCGGCGTGCCGAACCCGGCGGCGGCCCCGTCCGCCCCCTTCAGGCTATCGAGCCACTCCTGCTCGTTCCCGTCGTAGCCGTAGGCAACCGCCTCCTCGTAGGCGGACGCCCCCTTCGCCCCCTTCGCCCCGTCATTGCCGTTCTCGCCCTTCAGCCCGGCGAACTCGAAGGCGAACGTCCGCTGCTGCGGCGTGCCGCCCACGACGAGGTCGACCTTCGGCGAAGTGGACACGGATGCGTCGTATGAGGCCGTGGCACTCGCTATCACCGCCGCCGCCCCGGCTTCCCCGGTGTCGCCCTTGTCGCCCTTGTCACCCTTCGCCCCCTTCAGGCTGTCGAGCCACTCCTGCTCGTCACCCTCAAAGCCCTCCTTCACGGCCACCTCGTAGGCGCTCTTCCCGTCCGGTCCGACGCCGCCCCTGGCACCGTCATCGCCCTTGTCGCCCTTCGACCCCTTGCTTCCGTTGCGCACAGTGAACTGGCTTGAAGTCCCGTCAGTGAGCCCGACAGTCACCACGTTCTCCCCACCATCTTCGGTGGACGTGGTGGTCTGCGTGACGGATGCTATCGCGGTCCCGTCATCGCCCTTGTCACCCTTGTCGCCTTTCTCTCCCTTGTCTCCCTTCGCCCCGGATGAGCCGGATGAGCCGGACGAGCCGGACGAGCCGCCGTAGGTCTCCGTGGTGGTCAGGTCGGTGTATGACAGGCTCGCCGCCGGAAGGTTCAGCATCGACAGGTCGATCTCGCCGCTGACGAGGTTGAAGGAGTACTCCTCGACGATGTAGTCGAGGTTGTCGGCTGTGTCGTGCGCGGTCCTTATCAGTTCCGGAAGTGTCCAAGCTGCCGCCCTGAACATGACGACCCCCGAGAGCCTCAACCGCGGGGTGGCCACGGAGAGGGCGTTGTCTATCGCCATGAACGTGTTCCAGTCCTGCCCCGCGGTGATGGCCGCCGACTTGAACACCGTCTCCTGTATGATGTTCTGCCGCCCCGAGTCCATGTCCGCGCCGAAGAGCAGCTCCACACCGTCGGCCTCCGCCCTCGCGGCGTTGTCGAGCGTCACGTGCGTCTCACGGCCGTCCGGGAAGTCGTCAAGGCGCAGCTCCACGTCCTTGACCTGCAGCCCGACGCTCCAGTTTCTGGCCGTCGTGCTCCCGTTCCGCGCCGCGCGTAGCGAGAGCGTCCCCTTTGTTGCAGTGAACTCAATCCCGACTCCGAGGCTTGAAGGTACATCAATTGTGTAGGCATAATCCAAGTAATCCGTCTCGAGCTTCTCGGCGAACGGATAATAGTCATCAGGGACATCCTCGGAGAAATAGCCGTCCGTCCCGTAATATAAGTTGGTGGCGACGTTGTCGACAGACCCGGACACGATCAGCCCGAACCTCAACATCCCGCCCGGCTCCCTCCTTGACCCTTCAGTCCCGCTCCTCGCCTTGAAGGTCAGCCGGTAACGTCTCCCGGCCATGATGGCAGGGAACAGGACGCCCGAGACGGCGTCGTATGATGACACCGGCCCTGATGTGGTCTGTGTCACGCTCGCCTTGAGCTGTAGATAGCCCGCCCCCCATGTCGGCGATCCGCTGACCGTCCTCATTATGGTCGCTCCGAACAGCCCGGCTATGTTCGCCGCCGTTATCTCCTCGCTGACGGTCAGCCCCTTCTTTGCCGGCTCTATCGCCATGGACAGGTTGCCGACGGGGAAAAGAGCGGAGTCCCCGCCCAGCGAGCCGAGTGTGGTGAACCTTTCTGCCGGATAGTGGCTCGCCGCGTCGGTCTCGCGCTCGACCAGCCAGCCGTCCGGGCCGTCGAAGCGCAGGACGGCGTGAAAGCTCTCCAGCAGGCCGTCAAGTACGTCATAGCACGTCTCGCCGGCCATCCCGTCCGTGTCCACGGTCAGGTCCATCAGGGACTTGCCGTCCCCGGTCATTCGGCTCGCCTCCGATATGTCCCCCGTGCTTTTGCCTGTCTTGGCGAGCAGCATGGTCATCAGTGACCCGACGGTGACCCTTTCCTGCGCCTCGAAGATGTGGTTCTTGAGCTCCGCGATGTTATCCGTGGCCGTCAGCGTCACGTCATACGGGGCGTCCACCCACGGCGCGGTGTACAGCTCCGGCGTGATGAACCCCCTCCACACGGCCTTGCCGCCGAGCCTGACCGTCACTCTGTACAGCGTCGGGTCCGTGGTGTACAGCGCGGCGAACTCGTCCTCCGTCAGGCACTCCGCCGACCACTCCAGCGACGACCCGAGGATATGGCCGCTCCGCTCCCTCTTCAGGACGGCGGTGCCGCCGACGGCGCGCGCCGCGGCCGCCCCGGTGTGGCCTTCCTTCTCCACCGATATCGTCACCTGCGGGCCGTTCGCCCCGTAGAAGGTGAATGTGTATATCTCCCCGTATGCCATATCTATGTCGTGTATTGCCTCCTGTTCGCCTCGTTGTTAAGGACGGCCACCAGCTTCGAGCCGTCCGCCTGTAGCGTGCCGGTCACGTGGAGGGTCATCTCCCTCTCCCAGTTCCCGCCGCCCGCGCTTCCCGATGAGTAGCCGGAGCTCGCCACGGAGCTCGCCACGTATGACGTCCCGGTCGCGCTGTTCATCGCCGCCTGCAGCCCTGCCTTGGCCGCCGCACCTATCGCTATGAGGGCGGCCCCGGCGGCGATGGCCGTGTACGGGTTGGACAGCATCGACTTGAAGGCCTCGGACGCGATTCCGGCGGACACCAGTATCTCGCCCATCTTGATGGCCGCCTCCGCCAGCGGCGTGAGCAGCGCGCTCATCATGCCCGCGCCGCTGAGCTCCTCGATCCCGGCCACGCAGTTGGCGAGGTACTGGAACGACCCGGATATGCCTTCGACTATCGCGGCGCTCAACGCCTGGTTGGCCTCGTCCGTCGCCTTGACCATCTCGTCGAGGTATTTGTAGTACCCCTCGAACGCCCCGGACAGCTTGGACGGGTCGATGCTCTCCAGCAGGCCAGCGACGGCGTCCGCGCTGAAGCTCGTCCGCCGCATCAGGCCTTTCAGGGCCTCCTCGTCGAGGTTGACCCCTCCGCCGGCGAGGCCGTCCTTGCCGGTCACCGCGCGCCCCGTCAGACCGGCGGACGCCAGCGGCTCGGCGATGCTGTCGAGCGACATCTTCTGCCGCAGCTCCATCGCCTTCTCCATCTCCCCGTTGAACTTGGCGATCTCTGCCATCCCTGCCTCTATGGCCTTGTTCACGCCCTCGCGCCACTTCTGCTCCACCGCCGCCGCGCTTGCCGCTATCTCGTTCTGGAGGCTGGTCATCTCGCGCAGCTTCTGGTTCAGGTCGCGGCCCAGGTCCTCGACCGCCGCGTAGGCGGCGCGCTGCCTGTCCATGTCCTCCACGGAGCTGCTCGCGAGGTCGTTCTGCTCCTTGATGCTGTCGGCGAGCCGCTTCTGCATCTCTATCTGCTCCCCGCTGACCCTCTTCTGCAGCTCCATGGCCGCGGCGACGGCCTCCTGCCTCTCCTTGTACGTCTTCGACTTGTCCGAAGCGGTCAGCATCAGCCCCGACACATCCGCAAGGTTGCGCTTCCACTCTATCTGGCTGTCCTTGATCTTCTCGGATGTCTCGAATATCCCCCCGGCCAGCACCCCGGCGGCGTCCGCCTTCTTCATCGCCTCCGGTATCCCGGCGAAATACTGGTATAGGTTCTTCGCCGCCCCGCCCATTCCGCCCGTGAGCGCGCCGCCCACGAGGGCGGTGAAGTAGCCCTTTGAGAGAGCCCAGACCTTGGACAGCTTGTCCTGGAGCCCCGACATCTCGCGGCCCATCCCCGTCAGGTCGTTCAGCGCCATGCCGAACGTGCCTGTCCACGCCTCCGTCCGCAGCGTCTGCGCCGTGCCCTCGACCGTGCCTCTGAACCGCTCCGCCTCGGCGTTCAGGGTCTTGAACGCGGCTATCAGGGCGGTGAGGCCTATCCCGGCTATGGCCCCGGCGGCCGCGCCGGCCCCGAGGGCTATCTTCTGGAACGCCGACTCCCCCTGGGCGGTGAAGCCCTTCATCAGGACGCAGACGTTCTTGATCTTGGAGCCGATCTCCGCTATCGCGCCGACAGGCACGCCGAGGGAGCCCTCCACGTCGGCGGCCACGTCGCCCACCGTGTTGGAGAACTCCCTCGCGGACTTCTTCGCCACCTCCATCTCCTTCCTGAATCCGGAGGCGTCAGCGTCCACGCTGACCTTCAATTTCTTGCTTGCCATGTCACCATCCCTGATTCTTCACCATGTCCAACAGTCTGCCAATCGACCGCTCCTTCTGCTCCGCGGACAACTCCGGGGCCGCCGCGGCCTTCGCGTCCCACGGCATCGGCCAGAAGTCCGACGGCTCCCTTATCTGGTCCTTGCGGCGGAGCTGCACGTTGAAGAGCCTCAACGCCGCGCCCCTGGCCAGCTCCCCCAGATGCCTGGCGTCGGCCTCCGCCCTCATCCAGTAGGCGCGCATGGCCTCCCAGAACTCGCCTACGGGCATGTCGTAAAAATCCGGGCGTGGCATGCGCAGAAGGCCGAAAGCCCAGCCGCGCGCGTCGGCGATGGTGACGCTGACGCGCGCGGCCGGGTCATCTACTCTTTTTTTTTGTCCCCGTCACCGCCGGACGCGCCGGGCGACAGCTCCCTGAATATCGCCGCCACCGCCTCGGGCACCTCGGTCAGCGACGCCTGGGATGCCCCCACGTCCTCCGGGGTGACCCTTTCGGCGCTGCCCTCCTTGCGCAGCCCCTCGTTGACGCACGCCGCCACGAGCGCGGGGCAGTCCGACGCCGACAGCCGGGCGATGTCCATCAGCCCGTCGATGGTGTCGCGCCCCACGTAAGCCAGATAGGCGGCCACGGCGTTGAAGTTGGCCGCCGCCGGATAGGTCCGGCCGTTCACCTTGACCTCAACCATGACTACGAGCTTTTTGTCATCGCCCCGGACACCTTGAAGTTCATCGTCCAGCTCGCCGTGTCCTCTGAGTTGGAGCTCTCGGTGTAGCCCGTGCACACGCAGTTGCCCGTGTAAGACGCGCCGCCCTCGCAGGTGTAGACGAACGGGATGACCGCCGCCGAGCCGGTCTTCAGAGCCAGCTCGATCATGTCATCCCTGGTCAGCCTGCTTGTGTCCCCGGTCGATGACAACTCGACGAGACCCTGGGCGGCGAACGTCACCTCCTGCCCGATGACCATGGACTGCTTGTTGCCCTGGTCGTCCTTGGTGATGCTCTCCTTGGTTGTCGGGGTGATCGTGAGGTCATCCTGTGTGCGCCCGGCCAGCGTCTTGTTGTTGACCTTGAACGCTATGTTGTAACCTTCTACCATGATGTAATGTTTTTTTATTGGTTGTATTGCGTAATCTGCAGCCTTACCTCGCTCCGCCATATGCCCTCGACGCAGGTGTCGGCCCTGGACACGGTGACGGCCCTGAAAGCCCCGCCGTTCATCGCCTCCAGCGCGGCGGCCTCCACCCGGTCGGCCAGCGGCCTCGTGTCGGCGTAGCTCTTGCCGTAGACCGTGACCGGGACGCTCGACACTATCTTGTACACCCCATCCTTGGTGCGGTGGTACTCCGGCGAATGCTCGTACACGGCGTAAGGATAGGCGCCGGTCTCTGCCTCGTAGAGGGACAGCGAGACGACGGGCTTCACCGCCGCCACAAGCATCCTTCCTATCCTGTCCTCAAAGTTTGTCGATGTCATAACCCTGCCTTTTCAGTGATTCCTTCAGCTCGTCGGCGAACACCGTCTCCCAGCCCTCCGCGGCCTCCTCGAAGAACCCCTCCGGCCGCTGGCCCTTGTCGTTGCGCCTCAGCCGTCCGTTGGCCGAGTCCTTGCTCTTGACGGGGTAGTCGAACCTGTGCGCCGGGTCGCGCCGCTCCAGCGTGCCGTAGTTAGCCCAGTACGACTTGAACCAGTCGGAGACCTGCTTGCCCTTCGGCTGCCGCCCGCCGGTCTCGTGGCCGTTGTACAGCCCCATGTCCGCGTAGAGCCTGCCGTCCCTTGCCATCTTGGCCTTCGCCTTGATCAGTCGCTTCCAGCGCGACGGGATCTGCCGCCTGAACTTGGCGGCCACCTTGCGCGCCGCCGAGGCCATCGCCTTCTTCCCCGCCTTCTGGAGCTCCTTCGGCGCGCCGTCGAACATCCTCAGGACGTCCTCGAGCCCCTCTATCCTGACCGCCGCCCCCATGCTCACTCTATCGACCTGACCGTGACCCTGCAGACCGGCGAGAGCCGCGACACGGGGTCTATGCCCTCTATGGCGTAGGGCACTCCGCCCACCGTGACCCTCCACCTTGTGGTCAGCCCGGGGACCTTCCAGATGGTCAGGGTCATCGCCTGGCCCTGCTCCAGGTTGCCGTTGTTGACGGCCTCGTCCAGGTCGAGCTCCACCTTGGCGTACACCTCGCGGACGCACATCCAGTTGTAGACCTTCTCGCCGGATTCCCCGGCGGTGATCTCGCAGCGCTGCAGCCGCACCTTCGTGTCGAAGTCGCCTATGCCCCAAGTCTCCATGCCTTACAGCTCATAGTTGCGGTAAGGCCGCAGCAGCGCGGCGGAAGCCTTGGGGAGCGTCTCGACGCTGTCCAGCGGGTTGCTGAACAGCGACGACGCGATGAGCAGCACGGCGTTCATCAGGTCGTCGGGCACCCGCTCCATGCCGGAAGTCCAGACGATCTCCGCCTCGTCGCCCGTCACCGACGGGTCGAAGCGCACGGAGGACGCCGACCGCAGGGCGGTCCAGCCTTCCTGGAGGGAGACCCCGTCCACCGCCACGGACTCCACCGCCAGAAGCGGGGAGTCCAGACGGATCTCGGGGGAGAAAGGGAATATGTCGGTGAAACGGGACTTGAAGACGACCCGCCCTATCTGGTGCTCGGCGGAGCGTGCCGCGGCGCAAAGCTTCTGCCGCAGCTCCCCGTCGAGGTCGCAGGAGGTCATCCTCAGATGGCTTTTCAGCCTCCCGAGCCCCTCCATGACCGCATCCTCGTCAAAATCCCGTATCATGGCCTTTATTCGGTCGTTATGTCCTTGATCGCGGCGAAGCTCTTAGGCTCGGCCACCTTGACGTCGTTCCAGGCGTTCAGCGTTAGGAACACCTCGCCGGATCCGGCCCCCGTGTACGGGTCGACCACGATGTCGATCCCGCCCCACTGGCCGACGTAGAGGTCCTGGAAGTTACCGAAGATGAGCGCGGAGCACTTGCTTGCCGCCGTGCCTTTGGTAAGGTTGGAAGGGACGAGGTTCGTCCAGTCGAACGGATAGCCGTTCAGGGTCTTCGGGGCCTCGTTGGACAGCAGGAAGCGCGCCGTCCCGGCCGCCATCTCTGTCACCTTCAAAGCGCCGTTCACCTTCGCGTTGGAAAGATAGGCCATGCTCCCGCGGTTGGCGTTCTTGGAGTTGACCTCGGTCTCCAGGGCCACGATGTGCTTCCAGTCGATCGCCCCGCCGTTCGTGCCCATTGCCACGCTCCCGATCCCGGCGGTGTTCAGGATGCCCGTAGGCTGCCCGTCCGTGCCCGTGCCGTTGATCGCGGCCTGCTCCAGAAGGTCGGCGTGCGCGGTCGTGATCTTGTCGAGCAGGTCTTTCTCCACGTCGAAGGAGGTCTGCCTGAGCAGGTCCTTGGTCAGGGCCACGGACACGGCCGACCTGTTCGGCTTCATCGATATCTTGGTGTAGGCCGCCTTCTTGATGCCGGTCTTGGCGGCCTCACCCTCCCAGGACGCCTGGATGGCGGACGAGCTGATGACCGTGAACGTGCCCACCAGGTCGGTCAGCACGGTGGCTCCCAGGTCCGCGACCACCAGCTTCTCCCGGAGGATGTCGAGGTAGCGTCTCTCGACCTCCTCGACAAGGTTGCCGCCGTCCGCCGGGGTCGTGTAGTTCTGGCCGCTCGCGGCGCGGAGATAGGCGGACGGGATGACGTGCCCGCGCCTCTCCAGGCCGAGCCGCTCATATTCCGCGCTTCCCATCTCGTCAACCTCCTTCTCCAGTCCGTCAAGGTTGCGGTTCACGATTCCGTTGATGTAGCGCACCAGCGAGAACGGCCTTCCGGCCACCCTCTGCTTCCTGTCAAGCTCCCTTTCGGCAGCCCGCTGCGCGGCGGCCTCGACGGCCTCCGCCTGTTCCAGCTCGCGCATGAGGGCCCTGAGCTCCTCGATGCCGCGCGCAAGGGCCTCGGCGTTGTCCTTGTCCGCCTGGATGCCCCTGACCTCCTCGGCCTTGGCCGCGAGGTCCCTTCTGATTTCTGCGATTTTCCTCATGATTATTGTGTTTTATAGCAGAGCCGCCTCCGCCATGGTTAACTGTCTCTCCTTCTCCAGCGCAAGGCCCGCGCCGCCGTCTTCCGTCTCCGGCTCTTCCTGCCCCCGGAGCCCGGCCAGCTCCTCGTCCCTGGCCTCCATCGACCTCTTCAGGGCGTTCGGGTTGGCGGGGATGTTCACCACCGAGACCTCAAGCAGCTCCTGACCGGCGTAGTAGTATGTAGGGTTCGCCCCGTCAAGAGCCTCCTCGCCCTTGCCCCAGCTTCCCTTGCCTATCGGAAGAAAGCCCACCGAAACAGCCTTTAGGCTGCCGAACAGAAGCTTGTTGTAGATCTTGTCCGCAAGCCCGTTCATCTCCTTCGGCTCGAAGTCCACATCCACGTACAATTTGCCGTCCTTGGTGTACGCCCTGCCTTTTCCTATGACGTTGTCGGGGTTCTCGGTGTCATCCCACCCGCCGTAGACCTTGTGCTGGTAGCCTATGACCCCGTTCCGGTTGAACCGGTCGAGCGACCAGCCCTCCTGGTTGAGCACCGTCCCGTGCGAGTCCCTCGTGGAGTCCGACGCCACGAACGTTATCCGCCTTGAATCGTTCCCTTTGGCCTCAACGACGGCGTCACCCGCCGTCCTGAACAATATCTTATCCATTATCCTCAGTGTTTTCGTTTTCCTTGCCCACCACGCCCGAATTGAGCGGGTAGAGCATGTCATCAAGCCCGTCCCTGTGCCGCAGCCCCTCCAGCTCCCTGACCTCGTTGCGCGACATGTAGCCGTCGAGTATGGCGTTGTGGTAGTAGCTCGACCGCGCCGCCGTGTCGCCCCTCAACAGCCCGCCCAGGCCGAACTCGACATCAAAAAGCCCCACCTCGTCGGCGAAGAACATCTTCGTGCGCAGCTCCACCTCCAGCCTCTTGATGATGGGCCGCAGGGTGTACTCGACAAACTGGATCGTCTGGTGCTCTATGTTGCTGAACGTGGCGTGCGAAAGCTCCGCTATCATGTGCGGCGGGATGTTCAGTATGCGGGCCACGTCCTGGATGGAGAGGGTCTCGCTCTGGATCAGCTGGGCCGCGACCGGGTTGACGGAGAGCTGCTTGTACTTTATGCCGTATTCCAAGAGGGGAGTGCCGAAATTCCCGTCCGAGGCCGCCTTGAAGTGCTCTATGAACTTGTTGTAAGCGTCGTCCCCGAGGTTGCCGTCCGTCTCCAGCACAGCCCGTATGTTGCCCTTCCTGGTGTAGAACTCGCTCCCGAACTTCTCTGTGGCCAGGTTCTTGCCCAGCGCGATGGCGTTGTATATGACCGGATTCACCCCCGTGAGCCCGTCGAGGGTCAGGAGCATGAAGTGCAGCATGTCGTCGCCGCTGTAGACGCCGTTGAGCCACGAGAGCCCGGAGTCCGAGATCGCCACCCTGTACCACCTCCTGCCCTCCGACAGCGTGGCCGTGACGTTGGACGGGTGCACCTGGTGGATGGACGCCGGACGCCCGTCAGCGCCCCGGCGGATGACGGCGTACGCGTTGCCCCAGCCCTCCAGCCACGTGGTCATGCAGTTCCAGAAGTCGAACGTGTTGGTGTATTCGTTCGGCCTGACGGCCACCAGCCTGTAGGCCGGATGGTCGTCCGCCGCGGCCGGCCCCTTGTCCGTCTTCCGCCGCACGGAGCGAGGAAGGGAGGCGATGTTCTCCGATATGAGGCGGATGCCGGCATAGAACGCCGTGATCTTCATCGCCGTCGAGTTGCAGACCGTAAGGCCGTAGTCCACGGGCGGCGGCGTCAGGACGCCGCCGGATGGGGCGACGGTCACCGACCGCCTCCCCAATCCTCTGAATATGTTGCCAAATATCGACACCATCCGCAAGATAGCGAGCGGACGCGGTTAAAACGTGGAAAAATCTACCAAAGTGGCCGGTCTATCTCCGAAACTCCCTGGAATGCCTGAAAGTGTCGTATGACGGGAACCTCGGCTCGCCGAACTCGTCGGCGAACAGCCCGTTCAGGTAGTCGAACACCTCGCGCCTCGAAGTGGTCTGCTTTATCGCCCGGCGGCGGCGCAGCTCCGCCCAGAACTCCCGGGCGAAGCCGTCCCTCGTGACCATCCGCCAGACCCTCTCGTCAACCTCTCTCATATAACCCTCAAATCATGGTTTGAATAGATAACCTTGCTTTCCTGCCCCGCGGTGTCGTTCAGCCATCCGCCTATCGCGTCCACGGACGCCACGACCCCGTCTATCTTGTTCCTCGACCTGGCCTTGTCCAGCTTGATGTTGGCGTTCGGGTCGCGGTACACCACGACATTGCGGAACATCCAACGGATGACCGGGTCGCCGAGGAAGTCCAGCTCGTGACGCAGCACGGCGGCCTCCAGCCACTTGGTGGGCACCGACATGTAGCGGATGTTCTGCTGGTACTCCATCAGGCGGTCGCAGTACCGCCCGAACTTCGGCAGTATGTTCCAGATAGCCCACGGGTCGTAGGCTATCCTCTTGACGTCATACAGGTCCATCCACGAGACCAGCTTCTGGATGTACCAGTCCTCGTCGAGCGTCTTGCCCGGCGTGACCACAAGCCACCCGCGCTCCCTCCACTGCCTGTAGTCCACCCGGTCGGACATCTCGGCCACCTTGGACTCCGGGACGCAGAAAAGGTAACGGAAGGCCTTGAATCCCGGGAACCAGAACGCCGCCGCCGTGATGTCGCCCTTCGACGCCAGGTCCAGCCCCACGTAGCACTCCTGCCCCAGCAGGACGGACGGGTCGAGCCCACGGCCGTTGGCGGCCACGTCGTCGTCGCTTATCCACACCTCCGGGGCGTCGACCCACATGTTCAGGTTCTTCGTGCAGAAGGCGGCGAGCGTGCTCCCGCCCTTCTTCCCCGCCTCCTGGTACTCGCTCTCCATGTACTCCGGATAAAGCGACACGCCGTAGTTCGGGTTGACCTTGCGCCAGACCTCCGGGTCATCCCACCGGTCGCCCTCGTCCGGCTCGAAGAGCAGGATGAAGTGGTTGTCCTTCTCCTGTATCCCGCCCATCACGTCCCTGAGGAACTCGAGGTCGCGGAAATACGGGTACGACGTGTCCGTCCCGGCTGTGGATATGGAGAACACGAGCGGCTGCCGCCTCGACCCTATGCCCGTCTTTATGACGTCGTATATCTCGTTGGTCTTCCACGCGTGCCGCTCGTCGCATATGGCCGCATGTGGGTTGAGACCGTCCTTGTTCTTGGTGTCCTTGGTCAGCGGACGGAACGCCGACGCCGTCGGGATGCTGACTATGCTTCCCCTGTACACGTCGGCGACCTCCGCCAGGCCGCTGTGGCGGAGCAGCTCCTTGGCCGTGTCGAAGCATATCTTGGCTTGCTCCTTGTCCACGGCGGCGGCGTACACCTCCGCGGCCGGCTCGCCGTCGAAAAGTAGCATGTAGAGGGCGACGATGGCCGCCAGTGTCGTCTTGCCGTTCTTCCTCGGCACGTAGATGTCGGCGTACTGGTAGCGGCGGCGTCTGGTTGCAGAACGATACCAGCCGAAGACATTCGCCGCCACGAAGAGCTGCCAGTCCTCCAGCCTTATGCCCTTCCCGGCGAACTCCCCCTTGAAATGCTTCAGGGTCTGGGCGAATCGGACGAAACGCAGGAACTTGGACTCGTCGAAGTACAGGTCGCCCCTGCCCTTGTCGCCCTCATACCTTTGGCACGCGAGCCGCACCATCCGGCAGGACGGGACAGCCCCGGACACGATGCCCGCGGCATACCTGTCAACCCTTTCAAGATACCTACTGCTCATCAGGCTCGCCTCCACTCATTATCAGGTTTATGATCCTGGCGGACGGGTCCTCGCCCTCGACCCTCGACTTGATCCTCTGGCGGTCGACCGGCGAGAGCCCGAAGTTTGACCCGATCTTGGCCACGTGGTTGAAGAAGCGGTCCATGTGCCGGACGGACGGGTTCTCGACCGTCCCGCACACGTTTCCCTCCTCGTCACGCTTGATTGTGTACATCCCGTTCTTCTCCACGTCGGCGGCGGCGGTCAGGTACATGTCGAACTCCTTCGCGAACATCACGAGCTCCGGAAGGTACGCCTGCTCCAGAATCCCCAGCGGAATGAGCTGGCGGCATACCGACAGGTATATCTTCCTCTGCCGGTCCGTCAGAAGCCTGTAAGACATCGTGCCGCACGCGGCCTGTATGCTGCCGACCTTCCGGCCTTCCAGATTGCCGTCATTCTTTCGTCTGCAGGCCTGATAAGTCCCCTTTAACTTAGCGAGTTGCGCCGGCTGTTTTTTACGGCCGCTTCCGTTACCTCCCATAACTATTTGAGTTTTTGCACATTGGATTTCCCCGGCGATTTTCAGCACCCGCGTCTTCTTTCCTGGGGCGGTGGTCTTGGAAAGACTCGGCGGAGAGATTCGAAGCCCCCTCCCCCCTCCGGGCGGAAGCGGACGGAACGCCGGACACCTCCGCGACGGCCTTTCCGTGCGTCCTTCGCCACTCTGATATAACCACTTTGTCCCGGTTACCTTTAGCGATGTTGCAATCAGAGCAGAGACTCTGAAGGTTCCCCTCGTCGAAGAAGTCGCGGCACACCGGGAACGGCACGATGTGGTCGACCACCTCCGCCGCCCTCAACCGCCCGTTCCGCGCGCACTCCGCGCAAAGCGGATGCGACTGCCTGAACGCCCGGCTGAGCCTCGTCCACCTGAACGTGTGATACAGATCATCAGACCTCACACGCTGATAGCCGCCGCTTCCCGCCGACCTCCTCTCCTTTGAATCCCATGCCAACGCCGTCATCTGTCCTCCCTGTTGAATGTGACTATCTTGTCGAAGTAATCCTTGTAAAAGTCATACAGGCCGCGGTCTATCGAAAGGCTCGCCTGCTCCGTCCTCGGATTGGTGTCGAAGTTCGCCGACGTCTGCAGCCCGAAGGCGAACCTGTCACCGACCCCGGCGATGATCTTGGAGTGGTTCCTGAATATCGCTATCCGCCCCCTGCCGGGGTTGGCCGCATACCATTCGTGCAGCTGATTCCACACCGCCCCGTAGCTCCCCTTGAAGATCTCGCCGACATACAGGTCCATCCGCCCTATGCTCCCATCCTCCATCCACGTTATAAGCTGGAAGGCGTCACCCGCCGACATGCACCAGGTCGAAAGTATGCAGTGCGCAAGCCTCTGCGACCTCAACAAGGCCTTCAGGTATGACAGCCCGTCGATGTCGCCAGCCGTCAGGAAGTTGTAGCAGTGTCCGGCCTTGAAGTCGAAAGTCCCGAAAAGGTCAAGCAGCCTCATCTCCGAGTACGCCCGGCGGTAAAGATACTCCGGGGTGAACTCGTACATCGCCGCGCGCTCGCGGCGTTTAGGCTGCGTGTCCTCGACCTCGGTACGCTCAACCTTGCGGACGCTCCAGTCGTTGTCATTGGAGAACAGACCGGCCTCTCTCGCCTTCTCTTCCATGATCCGAATCTAATTGAACCGCCCGAACACCAGCATCGCCGCGTCCCTTGAATGCTCCGTCGTGCGACCGGTGTAGCCGGTCACGGCAGAGAAAGTGTCGCCCGCCCATTTCGTCGCCCCCCGCAAAGGCGCGACCATCTGGAATGGGATGTTCATCCTTGTCAGGAAGTCCTCCCAGATCTTGGCGTCCCTCTTCACCGACCCCGCGCCGAGGCGGCGCGCCATCTCCTTGCGCACGTCGTGCGTGTCCGGCACCCACTTGCGCAGCCTCGCGTCCTCAACGACGACGCGGATGTCCTGATGTTCCGCCACCAGACCGAGCACACGGAAGATGGCCTCGTCTATCGCCACCGTGTCCAGCGAAAGCAGCTCCCTCTTCTTGGAGTCCCACACGGCTATCCCGGTGTTGACCCCGGTGTCAATCCCCACCCAGATCATGGCCTACCAGTTGTCCTCGTCGTTTTTCCTCTCCTCCTTCTTCGGGTTGACCTGCCACGGCTGGAGCGAGCCGATGAACGGCAGGTTGTGTACCTGCGTCTCGCTCATGCGCTCGAAATACTCCTTGGACACCTGCGGCTTGATGTAGTGGCTTGAGTTGAAACCCTGGTTCGCGCTCTCGTAGGCGGTCGCCAGAAGCTGGACGTGCGCCAGCGGCTTCGATGTCATCCCACCGATCCCGTGGTCGAATTTCTTGTACTCGTCGATGACCGTCCCACGATCGTTGTCGATGGGGATGACCACGCACCGGCGGGTCTTCGTCTCGCCCTGAATGTCCATAACCTTGGCCCCCGGAATCCGATCGAGCTCAATCTTCACGTTAAAATTTCCCATATTCTACCTTTTGATAATGATTTCAAATAAAACCCTGTCTCCGCCCATAGGGGAGGTCCTACCTTTTGCGACCTCAACCGCCGTCATGGCTCCACCTCCTTCCCCTTGCCGTCCGCGTCCTCTTTGAACGCGTCCCGGGCGTCGATGTAGAGGAAGCCCTCCGCCCTCTTGACCCTCTTCTGTAAGTTCTTTATCTGCATCGCCCTCTGCTGGAGCTCGACCCTGTCCGCGGAGAGGCGGTCGTCCGTGTCCTTGCACAGCCACTCCAGCCTGTCCCAAATCCTTGATACCTCCCCGTCCAGGGCGGACAGCCTCTTCTCCGCCGCTCGGGCCCTCCTGCAAGACGCCCACGCAAGGGCGAAGGCGCACGCAAGCGCCGCCGAAAACATCAGCAATCCCATATCAGTCTTGTTTTTAACTCATCATATCTCGATTCATGGACAAAGAGACGCTCCGTCACCTTGTTGTTGGCGGTCGCGCTTATCCTTGACCTGTGCCGGAACTCGGCCACGGGGATAAAGTCCTTCGGGGCGGCGTACTCGCTCACATATACCGGACGCGGACAGCTCCTCACCCACTCCCAGAAGGCCTCGTGGTCGAAGCCCTGATGATTGTATCCGCCAGTCTTCTTGTAAGGCGGGTCACAGTACACCACACAGTCATCAGGGAGCCGCACCTCGCGGTAATCCATAGAGGATATTTCCAGCCTTTCCAGACTTTGCAGCCTTTCCAGCCTTTCCAGCCTTTCCAGACTTTGCAGCCTTTCCAGCCTTTCCAGACTTTCCAGCCTTTCCAGACTTTCCAGACTTTCCAGCCTTTGCCCGCGTATCATCTTATAGAGCGGATTCGCCGCAATCAGCCGCGACCGCTCATCCTTGTCCATCCCGTTCAACGCGGCCACGATTCCCCTGCCTATCTCAACCCTCCTCTCCTTGCGGTTTTCAAGCCGATCCAGCCGCCTTTCGACCTCTTCCGACACCTCGGGCATAAGCTCTCTCAAAGGGCCGTAGTCGCGCCAGAAGACGGCATAGTGCAAGGCCCGCTTGTACGGCTCGACATCGCGGGAATAGATGTAGCTCACGCCGTTGTTCCCGAAGCTCCAGCAGCAGCGCACGTAACCGTCCGTGTCCTTCAGCCGGAAGAACTCCTCGCGGCTTATCCACCGCTCCTCGCCCCGGTACTTGCCGGAAACCGCGTCACGGAACGCCCGCGGGACAATTCCGCAGATGTCGTTGGCGATGTACCTGTCCCATCTCCCCGAGAGCATCGCCGCGTGCGTCACCGCGCAGCCGCCGCAGAACAGGTCGACGAAGACCGGGGCGGAAGGGACGCATCCCACTATCCTCGCCGCGAGCATGTTCTTGCTCCCTTTGTAAGGCAACCCGTAATTCATTCCCTACCTCCCCGTGACAAAAAGACCCCTCGCCCCGTCCTTGCCGAACATCCAGTCG